>NC_021846.1:716760-1075140 GCF_000439435.1 Spiroplasma taiwanense CT-1 | reverse complement strand
TTAGTCCACCTCAATTAATTATAATTAAATTATAAGTTATACACGTTTTAAAAATGTGCATAACTTATAAAAATACTAAAATAAAATTTATTTGTTAATAAAAATTTAAAAAATGGTTCATTCTTATTGATTTTTATTTAGTTATCCACATAAAAAAGTTATTAAGTAATTATATATAATTCTATTTTTTTGTTCTTATTTATAATAAAAGAAAATCAAGTTAATTTATGAATATTTTGATTTTTATTATATAATTTTATATGAAGTTTTCTTAAAAAAAGGAGGTAATAATATGAAAAGAACTTGACAACCAAGTAAAATTAAACATGCAAGAACACATGGTTTTAGAGCAAGAATGGTTACTAAAAATGGAAGAAAAATTATTAAAGCAAGAAGAGCTAAAGGTAGAGCAAAGTTAACAGCTTAATATAATTTATGAAAAATAAAAACATTATCAAAAAGAATTATGAATTTCAAAAAATAATTTCTGCTAGAAAAAGTAATAAAAATAAGAGTTATATTGTTTTTTTTAAAAAGAACGAAGTTAAAAGACTTAGATATGGAATTTCTGTGGGGAAAAAAATAGGTAATGCTATATTGAGGAATAAAATTAAGAGACAAATAAGATCAATGATTTATATAATATTGCAAGAAAGTAATGATAAAAATTTTGATGTTGTTATAATTGCAAGACAAAAATTTTTAAATAATTCATATGATTTTAATTTAATTGAACTTCAAAAAATAATTTCATTAATGGAATAGAATCGGGTGATTAATTTGTACAAACAAGATTATTCGAAATATTTGAATAATAATGGTAATAATAAAAATAAAAAAACAAAGAAAGAGATAGCAAAAATAATATGAGTTTGAACTAAATTAATTTTATTTGTATTTGTTATTATTTCTATGTTATGAGGTTGTGTACAAATGTATCAACCCCAATATACAGTTGGCCAAGTTACAGATATGGCAGGAAATAAAATTTATTCTCCTGGGGTAGCTTTTGAAATAATTATTAAATCATTAGGTGATTATGGTTCAAAAAATCATTGATTTCAATTTGATGAAAGTGGACAAATATCAGAATTTAGCTTTAAAGCAATTTCAACTTGAGGAGAAGCCTTTTCAGTTACATCTTCACCTTTTTATGGATTTTTTGTTTATCCATTAGCATATATACTTGTTGGATTTGTTAGGTTATTTTCAGGTTTAGAAAATGGTGTTTTAAATTCTCAAACTGTTGAATATGGAATTTCAGTTATATTTGCAATTTTATTTACTTCAATATTAATAAGATTAATTACACTTGGTTTTACTTGAAAAACTCAACTTAATCAAGAAAAAATGCAAGGTATGCAATCGAAACAAGCTGAAATTCAGGCAAAATATAAAGGTTCACTTGATCCAACTGCAAAGCAAAGACAACAAATGGAATTAATGGCTCTTTATAAAAAAGAGGGTATAAGTCCTTTAAGTTCTATTGCAACTTCATTTTTATCAATGCCTTTCTTATTTGCTATGTTTTCTGTTGTAAGAGCAACACATGCCTTAAAAGTTGCAACTGTAGGCCAAATTACATTAGTTGAAGTTCCTTGAGAGCAAATTAGACAGGGGAATTGAGTTTATATTTCACTTATAGTTGTATATTTACCATTGCAAATAGTTTCTATGTTGTTGCCAATGTTCTTACAAATGTTTAAGAAGAAATCTAAATTGGAAAGTGAACAACAAAAAAAAGCTAGAAAAAAACAATTAATTATGCAAATTGTATTTATGGTAATGTTTGTATTTATTATTTTTAATATTGCTGCAGGTGTAGCAATATATTGAATTTTTTCATCAACTTTTCAAATAATTCAAACTTTGCTTTTCCACTTCTTAAGAGAATCAAAGGCAAGTCGTTTTAAAAGAAAAAGAGAAAAACAAATTGAAAAAAGTAAAATTGCAGCTTCTAAAGTAAAAAATGAAATTAAAAATAAATAATCAAAAAATAAATCACTTCTTTGTTAACAAAAAACCAAATGTTGATTGGTTTTATAAAAATAAACTAAATGAAGTATTTTTATTTATTTCAAATGAAGATAGATTAAAAATATTAAATTTCGTACAACAGCAATTTTTAATAATTTCAAATATTAAAATAATTAGTTTTTTTCATTTAAAATCTCAAAATAAAAATATAATTTCTTATTATTCAAGTAAAGAATTGGACTCTAACAGTAGAAGAAATATTGTAAATTTTATTAAATATATAATTTTGAATAAATTTAACTTAAATTTTAATTTTGAAATAATTAATTTTGGCATTTCTAGAATAAATGAAAAGGAATTTAGTATGGAAAAACTTAGAAAAATAGTTAGAAGTGTTTTGGTTGAAAAAAAAGATATTATTTTACCAGTTTATTCAAAACTAATTAGAAGAAAAATTAATGAATATCTTCTAAAATACACGTTAATTAAATATAAAACGATTGGCCCTATTGGGGAAAGAAAAATAAAAATAATGTATAAACTTAAAAATAAATAAATACTTTATTTTACATAACTCAGAAAATTTATTTTCTGAGTTTTCTTTTGTTATAATTGTTTTTAGGAAGTAGATATTATGAAAATAGATTTAGATGATGTTATAGTAGCTTGTGCAACAAAAATTTCAAAACAAGCAATTTCAATTGTTAGATTATCAGGTGATGATTCCATAAAAATTGTAAATAAAATTTTAAAAAAAGACTTGGAATTAAAAAATAAATTTCAATTAAGAAAAATCTATGATAAAAATAATCTAATCGATGAGTCATTAATATTAACATTTATTGGAAATAAATCATTTACTGGTCAAACAGTTGTAGAAATTAATTGTCATGGTGGAATACTTTTAACTAATAAAATTATTTCATTATTAATTGAAAATGGAGCAAGATTGGCAAAACCAGGGGAATTTTCCCAAAGAGCTTATTTAAATGGAAAAATAAATTTACTTCAAGCAGAGGGAATAAATAATTTAATTGAATCGAAAAATGAATTATCACTTAAAATTAATGCTTTGAACTTAGAAGGAAGTTCTAATAAAAAAATTTTGGATTTAAAAGAAAAGATTATTGACTTAATTTCAAAAATTCAAACTTCTATTGATTATCCAGATTATGATGATATAGAGGGAGCATCAATACAAGAAATTAAAATTAGTTTAAAAAAAATTGAAAATATTATTTTTAAAACAATAGAAATAAGTAAAAGAATAAATACAATTAATCATGGAATAAAAACTTTGATTTTAGGTGAAACAAATGTGGGAAAATCATCATTGTTAAATTCATTGCTAAATGATGAAAAAGCAATTGTTACAGATATTGAAGGCACTACTAGAGATATTGTTGAAGGAACAATTAACTTTGAAAATTTTACATTAGATTTAATTGATTCAGCAGGAATTAGAGAAACGAATGATATCGTTGAAAAAATTGGTGTTAAAAAGACAATTTCTTTAATAAATAATTCAGAACTTATTTTTTTTATAATAAATTATGACAAAATTAATATGGAACTATATGATTTAATTAAGGAGAAAAAACACATTGTAGTTCTTAACAAAGTAGAAACATTAAGTACTTCACAAATTAATGAGGTAGAGAAAAAATTTAAAGATATTGTAAAAATATCAGCATTAACTAATAATATTGAAGAGTTATTAACAAAAATAGAAAAAGACTTTAATGATTCAGAACTATTAGAAAATGATTTACCAATGTTAACAAATTTATATCATATTGAGCAATTTAAAGAAATTTTTAATTTAATAAGAATTTCATTAGAAAATTTAGAAGCAGGATTTTCTAGTGAATTAATAAATATCGAACTATATGAAATATTGAAAATAATTAATAATTTATTAGGAATTTTTGATGCAGATGATGAAGTTATTGATAATATTTTTAGAAAATATTGTCTAGGAAAATAAGGAGAAAATAAAAATGGCAGGAATTTTTGATACACATACACATTTTAATGATAGTGTTTATAAGGAAAAGGAAATTGAAACATCAGAAATGATAGAGGAGGCTCAAGCTAGTGGAGTTTCTAGATTTTGTTGTGTTGGATTTGATATTGAATCTTCAAAACAAGCTGTGAAATATGCTTTAAAATTTTCAAATGTTTATGCAGCAGTTGGAATTCACCCAAATGATGTACAAAATTTTTTAAATAAAGATTTAGAAGAAATTGAACTATTATCTCATGGCGATAATGTTGTTGCTATTGGCGAAATTGGATTAGATTACTATTATTCTACTGAGTTTAAAGAAATTCAAAAGGATTTTTTTAGAAAACAAATCGAAATTGCAATGAAAAATGATTTAGCTGTTATGATGCATTTAAGAGATAATGATAACTCTGAGCAGGCTTACAATGATGCATTGGAAATTTTAGATGATTTAAAGGTTAAAAAGGCAATTGTCCATTGTTATACAAGAGGAATAAAATTGGCAAAAAAATTTACAACTAGAGGATATTTAATTTCTATTCCAGGTGTAGTTACATTTAAAAATGCTTATGAATTACATGAAACTGTTGAAAAACTTTCTTTGAATGAAATGATTGTAGAAACGGATGCACCGTATTTAACACCTGAACCAAAAAGAGGTAAAATAAATACTTCAAAAGAAATTGTTTATACAATTGAAAAAATTGCAAATATTAGAAACATTACAAAAGATGATGTAATTGAAGCAACTACAAATAATGCACTTAAAGTGTTTAATATTAATTAAAAATAATTTTTTAGGTATAAAAATTTAAAAATCGTGCTATTTAAGCACGATTTTTAAATTAATTTATTAGTAATATTATTTAAATTTTTATTTATTAGATATATGAACTTTGACTTCCTTTTTTAACATTTTTTGCATTTTTACCATAATAGTCATTTTCAATTCTGTTGCTAATTACTTTTTGAAAAGTTTTTGCCCCTTCAATAACACCAGTTAGTGGGTTTGGAGAAATTTGACATGGTACTGAGAAAATGCCATTAAAGTATTCTTTTATTCCTCTAATTTGTGAACCTCCACCACATATTGTAAATCCATTTGAAATAATATCTCCTGCTAATTCTGGTGGTGTATTTTCCATTAATTCAATTAATAAATCAGTAATTCTACTAAATGCATTTACAAGTACATTTCTTATTTCTTCTGAGCTTATAATTGCTTCTTTTGGTAAACCAGATACAATATCTCTACCAAAAACAGATAGTGTTCTTTCACCTTTATATTTTGCTAATGAACCAAGTTCTTTTTTTGCATTTTCTGCTGTCTTATCACCAATAGTTACATTATATTCTGAACGAATATATTTTTTAATTTCTTCATCAAAAGCATTTCCAGCCACTTTAATTGATCTAGAAATAACAATATCTCCAGCCGAAATAATTGCAATATCAGTAGTTCCTCCACCAATATCAATAACAATATTTCCTTTTGGAACATCAATGTTGATACCTGCTCCTAAAGCAGCCATTTTTACTTCTTCTTCAACAATCACAATTTCTGCTCCCATATCATATGCAACTTGTTTAAGAGCATCTCTTTCAAGTTTTGTAACCTCACTTGGACAAGCTAATAAGATGATTGAATTTTTTCAATCATTTAACATTTTTAATTTTCCAAAAACATGTTTTAGTAAATCCTTTGCTGCATCTAAATCAGTAATAACTCCATCTCTAATTGGAATAACCATTCTTATGTTATCATTTGTCTTTCCAACCATTTCGTATGCATCATTACCAAGAGCAACTAATGAGTTTGTCATATTATCATATGCCATAATTGATGGTTCGTCATAAACTATTCCTTGTTTTCCAACAAAAGCAAGTATATTACTAGTACCTAAATCTAATGCAATAAATGTACGTTCGTCTATTTTCATATTTTCCTCCTACTTCATAATAAATTATGTGTAATCATTATACTATTTTAAAAGAAATAAAACAATATTTATAATATTACAAGAATGAAAAAAAGATACTAATTAATTTAATTAGTATCTTTAAATAATAAATATTATCTATTCATTATGTCATCATGAAGTCTTTGAGATTTAATAATTTCTCAAATTTCTGATTCGAATTTTTTAGTTCCATTAATAACAGCAAGTAATGGTTGTTCTCCAACCTTTGTTGGCAATTGCAATGTATCTGCAAAATATTTATCGATACCTCTAATTAAGGCACAACCTCCACAAATAGTTATACCATTTCTAAAAATATCTCCTGCTAATTCTGGTGGAGTATCTTCTAAAACTTGAACTGTTAAATCAATAATTCTTGATACAGGTACTTTTAATACTTCACGTACTTCTTCTGGTGTAATTTCAATTTCTCTTGGTAATCCAGAAACAACGTCACGTCCATAAACTTTCATACGTCTTTCATCTGGATATTTTGCTAATGAACCAACATTAACTTTAATTGATTCAGCAGTTTTTGAACCAATTTCTAAACCATATTGTGAACGAATAAATTTTTGACACTCATCGTTTAAATAGTTTCCTGCAACTTTAATTGATTTTGAAAGAACAATATCTCCAGATGCTAAAACAGCAATATCAGTAGTTCCTCCACCCATATCAACTATTAAGTTTCCTGTTGGAGCATATATATTAACTCCTCCACCTAAGGCAGCCATTTTTACTTCTTCTTCAACAAATACTTGATCTGCACCTAAATTAACTGCAATTTTTTTAAGAGCAGTTTTTTCCAATTCAGTAATAACTGATGGACATGCTAATAACATAACTGAATTTTTTAATTGTTTTGTAATACGTAATTTTGAGAAAATATATCTCAATTGAGCTTCAGTAGCTCTAATGTCAGTAATAACTCCATCAACCATTGGTCTTACAACTCTAATTGTTTTGTTTCCTTTTCCAATCATTTTGTAAGCTTCTTCTCCTACAGCAATAATTTTATTTTCTTTTATTCTGTAAGCAACTATTGATGGTTCATTATAAACGATACCTTGTCCAGCAATATAAACTAAAGTATTTGCAGTTCCAAGGTCCATTGACACGAAAGTTGGTTTTTTATTTCCTAATGCCATGATGATTTCTCCTTTTAAATATTTTTAATGAATTAAGTATTTCTAGTTAAAAATAGAATACATAATCTTCATTGATTTTAGCATAAAAAAAGACAATTTGCAAATTGTCCCTTAGTAATATTTTATTAATTATAAATAAATATAAATTCTAATCAAATTAAAATTTACATTTCATCTTTTACTGAAATACCAACTAAATTAAAAGCATTGGTTAAAATTTGATAAATTGATTTAACTAATCAAATTTTTTGGCTAGTTTTTTCAATATTTTCATCAATTATTTTTGTTTCTGCATAATATGAATGAAATAATTTTGAAAGATTTTGAATATAATCACAAATAATATTAGGCAATCTATAATTTGCTGCATATTCAACTGTTGAGTTGAAGCTATCCAAGTGAATTATTATTTCTCTTTCTTTTTGAGTTTCAAAATTAAAATCTAAATCTTCAATATTAATTAATTTTTCCTCAAAACTAATTATAATTTTTTTACTTCTTGCTGTTGCATATTGTGCATAATAAACAGGGTTAACTGAATTTTTTTCAATAGCTAAGTCTAAATCAAAATCCATGTGACTTGAGGGTGTCTTTGAGACAAGCATATATCTAATTGCATCTTTTCCAACCATTTCAAGTAAATCTATTAGTCAAACAGCTGTTCCCTTTCTTTTTGACATTTTAAATTCTTTTCCATCTTTAATTAATCTTACCATTTGAATCATATCAATATCTAAAAGATTAAAATCATAACCTAAAAGAGCTAAACCTGATCTTAATCTAATAATATATCCATGATGATCTCCTCCTCAAAGATTTACATATTTATTTGCTAATGTTCTTTTTATTCTGTCTACGTGGCTTGCAATATCAGGCGTTATATATGTATATGATCCATCAGTTTTTTTTAATACTCTATCTTTATCGTCACCAAAGAGAGTTGTTTTAAGCCATAATGCATTATCTTTTAAATATGTTTTATCTAATTCTTGATATTTTTTGATAACATCTTCAATCATATTTTTTTCATACATTTTTGCTTCACTTGAATAATAGTCAATATTAATATCAAAACTTTTTAATTGTTTTTTAATTTCATGCATGAAATAGAAAATAGATTTTGACTTAAATATTTCATTGACTTCTTTGTTATTAATTTTATTATTTTCAATTTCAATTTCAATAAATTTATTACCATAATTATCTACAAATTTTTGAGCTATTTCTAAATACATGTCACCACCATACATTTCATCAGGTGCATCGATTTTGCAGCCTAATTTTTTTTTATAGTAATAAAAAAGTGTTGTTGCAGAAATATTTATTTGATTGCCAGCATCATTTGTATAGTATTCTGTTTGAACGTCATAACCTGCAAATTTTAAGATTCTAGCTACTGAATCACCAATAGCTCCATTTCTAGCATGACCTACGTGTAAAAAGCCAGTAGGATTTGCAGAAACCAACTCTAAATTATATAAAAAGTTTTTTCTTTTTGATTTGCCATAATTTTCTTTTAAAATATTTATTTCTTTAATTACAGAATTAAATTGAGGTTTATTGATTCTAAAATTTATAAAACCTGGTTTTACAAATTCAACTTTCTCAAACATTTCATTTTTTTGAATTTTTTTGACAATTGCTTCAGCAATTTCTAATGGAGTTAAATTATTTTTTTTTGCATTAATTAGTGCAAAGTTAGTTGCAAAATCCGCATCTTGAATTAATTTAGGTCTTTCAATTATTATTTCTCCAATATAATCTAATTCTTTTATAGCTTTTCTTAAAATATCATTAATTTTATTTACAAAAATATTCATTTTATACCTCAATTTCTAATAGTAATATTTTATAAAAAAAAATAAAACTATTAAAGTCTTATTATCAATTATTTTCTTGAATTGGATTCATTTCAATTTCAATTTTTTTCATTGTCAATTCTTTATGTGCAATGGCACCATCAATTACAGCAGTATTAGAATTTTTTGGTATTTTAACAGGTATTTCAAAAAAATTTTCAAAAAATGTTTTAACACCATGAACATTTGAAAGCCCTCCAGTAATAAATAAACCGTTTTTTATTATATCTCCAGCAACTTCATTTGGTGCTTCTTCAAGTAAACTTGTTATTGTATCAGTAATATTTCCAAAAGTTGCTAATAAAACTTTTGAAATTTCAGTATCACTTAATTCAAGTTCTTTTGGCATAGCAGAACCTAAATCATATCCATAAGCTTTTGTTTTAAGAGGTTGCTTCATTTTAATTAATGAAGCAATAGAAATTTTAACAGCTTCTGCTGTAAGTTCACCAATCATCATCCCATGTTTTGATTTTAAATATTTAATTATTTCATTATCTATACTAATACCTGCAGCTTTTGTTCATTTTGAATTGATTGTTCCACCAGTAACAATTATTCCAGCAGTTGTTTTTCCAGCGCCCATATCTAAACAAAGATATCCTTCTGGTTTAGTAATGTCTACACCTGCTCCATATAATGCTAATTTTATATCATCTTCTACATTAATATAGAATACGCCAAGTGATTTAATAGAATCTATTAATGATTTTCTTTCTAAAGAAGTTAAGCTTGTTGGACAAGCCAAAGTTACTACACTTCCCTTAATTTCATTTTCATATTTTCTTAAAATATAAAATAAAAAAACTTTTAATAAATTTAAATCTGTAACTGTTCCTTTTTTTAATAAATATTTTATTTGAAGAGACCCGTTAAGTTTACCAATAAAGTTTTTTGCTGTATTTCCAATGGCAATAATTTTTTTTGTTTTATAATCAGTAGCAATTAAACTTGCTTCATTAAAAACTATTCCTAAACCTTCTATATAAATCCTTGTTTTACTTGTACCTATATCTATAGCAATATGTTTTCTTGATCTCAAACTTGTTTTTGCCATAAAATTTACCTCTTTATCTATAAATATATTTTAATTAATTTCTAAAATTATTCTACTATATTATAAGTTTAAAAAAATAAAAAATACATTTTTTTATTTTTTTAATTTAATATATATTTATTTTTTTATTACAAAAGTTTAAAAAATATGTATTAAATTTCTATCATATTTAAATAAAAAAAGAAGTATCTAATGTACTTCTTTTTTTATTATTTAATATTGTATTCTCTTGAATCACGTAATTCTACAACTTCTAATCATTTTTCTGCTTGTTTTTCGTATTCTTTTGTTCCTTCAATAACTGTAAATAACGGATCTTGAGCTTTAGTTACTTTTAATTGAAATATTGATTCAAAATAAGTATCAATTCCTCTAATTAAAGCTCCTCCTCCACATATTGTAATACCATTTCTAATGATATCTCCAGCTAATTCAGCTGGTGTGTTTTCCATAACTTCAACAATTAAATCTGTGATTTTTGAAAAAGGTGCTAATAGTGCATTTTTAACTTCGTCTGGTGATATAACAACTTCTCTTGGTAACCCAGAAATAACATCACGTCCAAATGCACGGAATGTACGACCATTATCAATTTTTGTTAATGCCCCAATTTCCATTTTAATTTTTTCAGCAGTTTTAATACCAATTAAAACGTTGTATTCAGCACGAATATATTTTCTAATTTCTTCATCAAAGTGATTTCCAGCAACTTTGATTGATCTTGAAATAATAATATCTCCAGCTGAAATAATTGCAATATCAGTAGTTCCTCCACCAATATCAACAACTAAATGTCCACTTGCTAATGAAATATTAATTCCAGCTCCGATAGCTGATAATTTAACTTCTTCTTCAACTAGAACATTTTTTGCTCCCATATCAGCAACAACTTGTTTTAATGCTCCTCTTTCTAATTCAGTAACTCCTGAAGGGCAAGCCAGAACTACTAAAGCATTTTTTAAGATGTCTGATAATTTGATACGAGAAAAGATTATTTTAATTAAATCTTTTGCTGCATCTAAATCTGCGATAACCCCATCAACTAATGGAACTACCATTCTAATGTCGTCGTTAGTTTTTCCAATCATTTCATATGCTTGTTCACCAGAAGCGACAACTGTATTTGTATGTACATCGTATGCCATTGTTGAAGGTTCATTATAAATGATCCCTTGTCCACCTAGGTATGCAACAACGTTAGCTGTTCCTAGGTCAAGTGCAACGAATTCTCTTTTACGGTCTCATGATGCCATTTTTATTTCCTCCTCTATAAGAAAAAAACCCTTCGTGTATAATTATACTATAATCGCTTTTTAAATGCTAGTATTAAATAGAAAGGTTTTTATTATGAAGATAAAACAAGTAGTAGTAGTAGAAGGTATCACCGATACTTTAAAATTAAAAAAAATTTTTGGTAAAAATAATATTGATACAATAGAAACTAATGGGCTTGCTTTATCTAATGAAACTCTAAAATTAATAGAAGCTGTTAATGCTAAACGTGGCATAATTGTTTTTACAGATCCAGACGGACCTGGAAATAGAATACGAGATAACATTAATATGTATCTTAATTTTAAATGTTTTAATGCGTTTATCAACAAAAAAAATATAAATAATTCAAAAAAAATAGGAATTGCAGAGGCAAATGATGAAGATATTATAAATTCTCTTTCTAATTTAATTAAGTTTAATATTAATAATTTTTTAATTTCTTGATTTGACTTTCTAAATAACGATTTTCACTTAAAAGAAAATAGAATAAAAATTGCAAAAAACTTTAATTGAAGTGAAAATATTAATGTAAAAAAATTATTTAAATGAATTAATTTATTAAATTTAGATTCTGAGAAAATCAAAAAAATTTTAGGAGAATAGTATGGAATATGCAAAAAAAAGATTTGGACAAAATTTTATAACAGATAAAAACTTAATTAAAAAAATTATTTCAACATTGGGTGAAGAATATGAGCACTTAATCATTGAAATTGGTCCGGGAAAAGGAGCTTTAACAGAAGAATTGTGTAATAAGTTTTCAAAAGTAATTGCAATAGAAATTGATAGAGACATGGAAAAAATACTTAAGTCTAAAATTTTAAATTCTAATTTTGAATTAATTATTTCAGATGTACTAGAGTTAGACTTAGAAAAATTAATATTGAGTAATAATATTAAGAATGTTTCAATTATTTCAAATACACCTTATTATATTACTAGTGCAATTATATTTAAAACTTTAAACTTATCAAAATATTTAAATAAAGCTGTTTTTATGGTTCAAAAAGAAGTGGCTAAAAGAATATGCGCAAAGGTTAATGAAAATAATTACAATAATTTATCTATAGCGGTTCAACTTTATGCAACTCCTAAGTATGAATTTACAGTAAGTAGAAATTTATTTAAACCAATACCAAATGTTGATTCTTCAATTGTTACATTAATTTTTAACGATTTAAATATACAAAAAGTAAGAAAACCACAAGAATTTATTAATTTTGTGAGAAAAATTTTTAATAATAAAAGAAAAAATATATTAAATAATTTAACAAACTTTACTTTAGATAAAATTAAAGCACAATTTATATTAGATTCTCTTAAAATAAATTCTAATTTAAGACCAGAAAATATTTCAATAGATAATTTTATTAAAATTTTTGATATGGTAATAAAAAATGATTAAAAGTTATGCTAAAGTGAATCTGTTCTTGAAAGTGTATAAATTAAAAGGAAAATATCATAAAATAAAATCATTATTTACAATTGTTGAAAATCTATATGATGAGATTGTTATTAATAAAAACAAATTAAAAATGGACAAAATTAAATGTAATATTAAAAAATTAGAAACTGAAAATTTTATATACAAAGTTTTAGAAATTTTAAGAAAACATAAAGTAATTAAAAATTTTTACTCTATCACTTTGAAAAAAAATATTCCATTAGGTTCTGGTCTTGGTGGAGGGAGTAGCAATGCAATTTCTGTTGCAAAAGCTTTTACTAATAATAAGAAAATTCTTAAAAAAATTGCAAAAAAAATTGGTATGGACTGTTACTTTTTTATTAAAGAATTCAATACTGCCTATGTAAAAGGATATGGAAATAGGGTATATAAAAGAAGAACAAGAGTAATAATTAAAAAAGAAAATCTTATATTTACAAATATTGAAGTAGACACAAAACTTGTTTATAGTCAATTTGATAAAATAGAAAGTTGAAAAAATCGAAAAGAACAAAATATGTTAACAATTCCTGCACTTTCCTTATATCCAGAGTTAGTAAAGTTTGCAAATTTGGGTTTTATGAGTGGTTCAGGTTCCACATTTATTAAAAATAATAAAAACAAACCTTAAAGGTTCGTTTTTATTATGAATGTTTTGAACATAAGTGAATGCTATTTAAATCTTGTTGTGCAAGATTTTGTTGCATTTTACTTGCAAGTATATTAGAAGCAACTCCACCACTTGTTGTTTTTTGCATCTCTTCAACACATTTAAAACAACCTGCATCAAATTGTTTATTACCCATTATAACACCTCCAAGTATTAAAATTATTTTACACTAAATCTGTAAAATCAAGTGTTCTATTTGCTCAATTTGTTGAAAAGTTTATATCATGAGTTGTTAATATAACAGTTCCATTAAAATTTTCAATAGCTTCTAATAAAGATTCTTTTGCTAAAACATCAATATGATTAGTTGGTTCGTCAAGAACTAAAAGACTACATGGTATCATACTCAAGGCAGCAAGTCTGACTCTTGTTTGCTCTCCACCAGATAAAGTTTCCATAGGTTGCATCATTAGTGTATTTTTTACACCAAATTGAGCAATTTTTGATCTTGCTTCAGATTCTGTAATTGTTGGGAATTTATTCATAAAATATTGAATTGCTGAAATTCCATTTACATTTTCAATTTGTTTAAAATAAGCATATTCTACATTATTACCTAACTCTACTTTTCCAGAAAAAGCACTTATTTCTGTAGCCATAGTTTTCAAAAAAGTTGTTTTTCCAATACCATTTCTACCACTTATAATGCATTTTTCACCTTCTCTTAATTCAAAATTTAGTGAATGTAAAAGAGGTGAATCATAGCCTATAACAAGTTCTTCTGCTCTAACAATAACACTAGTTGAAGGCCTCTTATAAGAAAAAGCAAATTTTGGCTTTGTTAGATCCTTTCTTTCAGAAATAACATTCATTTTATCTAATACTTTTTGTCTTGATTGCGCACTTTTTGCAGTAGAAGCTCTTGCTTTATTTTTTGCTACATAAGTTTCTAATTTTTTTATTTCTCTTTGTTGAGAAATAAATGCTTTATCATATTGCTCTTTTTTTAGTTCTGACTCTTGTAAATATTTATCGTAATTCCCAACAAATCTAGTTAATTTTAAATTATCTAAGGCATAAATTATTTCACAAGTTTTATTTATAAAATCATTATCATGTGAAACCATTATAAATGCTTTTTCATAATTTTCTAAAAATTTTGCCAATCACTCAACTTGATTAAGATCTAAAAAATTAGTCGGTTCATCAAGTAGTAAAAAATCATTTCCACTTAGTAGTAACTTTGCCAAAATTACTTTTCCTCTTTGTCCACCACTAAGTTCTTCCATTTTAGAATTTAATTTTTCTTGACCAATTCCTAAACCTGTAACTAAATTACCTATTTTTTTATCTATTGAATCAAAATCATTTAAATTTAAGATATCTTGATATTTTAAAGCTTTTACTAGTAAATCCTCATTATATTCAATTACCATATCTTCATAAATTTTATTCATCCTTTTTTCAAGCTCAAATAATTCATTAAATGCTCCTTTTAAATATTGATCGACAGTTTCTTTTAAATTAACATCTTGATGTTGATCTAGATAGCCAATCTTTGTTTTAGAATGAATTTTTAATTCACCTTTATCTACAGGCATTTTACCTGCAATTATGTTTAGTAAAGTTGTTTTTCCTGCACCATTTGGACCAATAAGAGCTATATGTTCACCTCTATTTAGTCTAATTGATGTATTATCATATAATTTTTTACCTCCATTAGCATGTGAAAAATCATTAAAAAATACTAATCCCATTGTTAAAACCCTCCAGAAAAGAAAATAATTTCTAATAGTGATTATATATGATTTTTATATTATTGCTTCTAGTAATTTAATCAAAAATTATAGAATTATTTCATTATAAAGAATATTAAAATACCTTTAAATTATGTTTTTTGTTTTAATCTTAATTAATTACTATATTAATTTTGTTATTATTAATAGGGAGATAAAAAAATGGATAAAAGTAAAATAAAAATTTTTGGTTTATCATCAAATAAACCACTAACTAAAAAAATTTGTGATTTATTAGGTGTTAGTGAGTCACAAGCTCAAACTTCAAAATTTTTGGACGGAGAAATGATTGTTCAATCACTTGATTCAGTTAGAGGACAAGAAATTTATATTATTCAGTCTACAAATCAACCAGTAAATGATAATTTAATGGAATTACTTATTGCAGTAGATGCGTTTAAAAGAGCAAGTGCAGCAAGAATTAATGTAGTTATTCCTTATTTTGGTTATGCACGTCAAGATAGAAAAGCAAAAGGAAGACAACCAATTACTGCAAGACTTGTTGCAAATTTAATTGAAAAAGCAGGAGTAAATAGAGTAATTACAGTAGATTTACATTCAACACAAATAATGGGGTTTTTTAATATTCCAACAGACAATTTTTCCACAGCTCAAACAGTTGCTTCTGAAATAATTGATACTATTATTTCAGAAAAAATGAATCCAGCAGATTGCATTTTAGTATCGCCCGATCATGGAGGATTAACAAGAGTTCATGGTATTGAAAAATATACTGGTAATATTACAAATGGTATTGCAGTAATTGCAAAAAGAAGGCCAGAACCGAATAAGGCGGAAGTAGAATTTATTTTAGGAGATATCAAAGGAAAAACTTGTTTTATAATTGATGATATGATAGATACTGGTGGAACAATTATAAAAGGTGCAGAAGCATTAAAAGAACAAGGTGCAGATAAAATATATATAATTGCATGTCATGGATTATTTAATGGAGATGCAAAACAAAAAATGGAAAATGCTATGAAAGATGGAATAATTAAACAAGTAGTAATTACAGATACTATTAATATTGAAGAAGAAAAAAAATTTAAAGGTTTAAAAATTATTTCAGTGGATCAATTACTTGCGAATATGATTTTATCATCTTACAAAAAAGATTCTTTAACATCTGTTTATGATGATTTAAAAGAAGGAATTGAAAAACGTATACAAAAATATTTAAAGGATTGAGAATAATGCCAATTTTAATTGTAGGTTTAGGTAATCCAGGTAAAGAATATTCTTATACTAGACATAATGCAGGTTTTATTGCAATAGATAAATTACTTGAAAAATATGGTTTTCAAAAAAAAATTGATGATTTCAAAGCACATATTTTTTTTTCAAATATAAATAATGAAAAAGTTTTGTTTGTAAAACCTCAAACTTATATGAATTTATCAGGAGAATCAATTATTGCTATAATGAATTATTATAAAATTAATATTAAAGATTTTTTAGTTATTTATGATGACAAGGATTTAAAACTTGCAGAACTTAGATTTAAAGAAAAAGGAAGTGCTGGAGGACATAACGGTATAAAAAATATAATTCAACATTTTAAAACAGAAAATTTTAATAGACTAAAAATTGGAATAGGAATACCTCCTTATAATTTTAAAATTGTTGATTGAGTCTTATCAAAAATGAGTGAAACTGAAATTGCTTGTATTGAAGAAAAAATAAATAAAATTTCATTATTTATTAAAGAATTTATTGTTGATAAAAATTTATTAAAAATAATGAATAAATATAACTAAGGAGAAAAATAAATGCAAAAATATAATTCATTAGTAATAGTTGGTGCACAATGAGGTGATGAGGGTAAAGGAAAAATGACTGATTACTTTGCTCAAAAAACAGATCTTGTTGTAAGATTTTCTGGTGGGGATAATGCTGGTCATGTTATTAATTTTAATGGTAAAAAACATAAGGTCACAATTATACCGTCTGGAATTTTTAATAAAAGAGTTATAAATATAATTGCAAATGGATGTGTAGTTAATTTAACCAAATTAGTTGAAGAATTTAATATTATAAAAAATAGCAGTATTGAACATGGAAAGTTATTAATTTCAGATAGAGTTCAATTGATCTTTCCTTATCATATAAAAATAGATGAGTGTCAAGAAGAAGCAAAAGGGAGTAAAAAAATAGGTACTACAAAAAGGGGTATTGGACCAGCCTACCAAGATAAAGTTTCAAGAATTGGAATTAGATTAGGAGAAGTGAGTGATCCTGATTTTAAAGAAAAATTTAAAGAAGTTTATGATTACCAAATGAAATTTTTAAAAAATGTCTTTAATCAAGAACCGTTAAATTTTGAAGAAATGTATAATGACTTAATTAGTGCATATAATTTAATTAAAGAAGACATTATAGATTGTGGTTCATATATTGAGGCTGCAATCAAAGAAGGAAAAAGAGTTCTTTTTGAAGGAGCACAAGGTGCTTTGTTAGATATTGATCATGGAACATACCCATACGTTACTAGTTCAAATACTTCTGCTAATAATGTTTCAATCGGAAGCGGAATAAGTCATAAATTAATAAATACTACTATTGGAGTAGTAAAAGCCTATTCTACAAGAGTTGGCCAAGGCGCTTTTCCAACAGAATTAATTAATGAAATTGGTAATGGAATAAGAGAAAGAGGGCATGAATATGGTTCAAACACAAAAAGACCAAGAAGAGTTGGTTGAATTGATGCAGTTGCATTAAAGCATGCAATTAGAACATCAGGATTAGATTGTATTTTTATTACATTACTTGATGTATTATCAGGTATTGATGAATTAAAAATTTGTGTTAAGTATGAAATGAATGGTAGGGAACTAAACTCTATTCCAGCAACTAATTTTAAATATGAACAATGTAAACCAATTTATATTGATACACCTGGTTGAGCAGAAGATATATCGAATGCTACCTCATTTGATCAACTTCCAAATGAAGCAAAAAATTATTTAAAATTAATTGAAAAAATTTGTGAAATTAAAATTACAGGATTTTCTGTTGGTCCAGACAGAAATCAAACAGTAGTTCTTGAACATTTATTTTAAAGGAGAAAATTATGCTTAAACGTTATTGTATAGAAGAAATTGAAAAAATTTGGTCAGATGAAGAGAAGATTAAAGTTTGATTAGATGTTGAAATTGAAGTTGCAAAAGCTTGAATGGAATTAGGAGTTATTCCAAAAAATGACTTTCATAAAATAAAAACTAGCGCCTCAGTTAAATTGTCAAGAATGCTTGAACTTGAGACAGAAACTAAACATGACGTTGTTGCATTTACAAGAGCAATTTCAGAATCACTTGATTCTGAAAGAAAATGAATTCACTTAGGTTTAACATCTACAGATATTGTAGATACAGCTCAAAATAAAATAATTCAAAATTCAAATGAAATTTTACTTAAATATCTTGAAGATCTTTTACTTGTTTTAAAAAATAAGGCTTTAGAAAATAAAGAAGTTTTAATAATGGGAAGAACTCATGGTATGTATGGTGAACCAACCTCTTTAGGATTAAAATTCTTATTATGATTTGATGAAATTAATCGTCAGTTAGAAAGATTTAATTTAGCAAGAAAACAAATTGAAGTTGCAAAAATTTCTGGGTCAATGGGAAACTATGCAAATTTAGAAATTGAGATTGAAGAAAAAGTTGCTAAAAATTTAAACTTAGGTATTGATAACATATCCACACAAGTAACTCAAAGGGATAGACATGCTTTTTTAGTTTCAATAATAGCAAATATTGCAACAACATTAGAAAAAATGGCTACTGAAATTAGGCATTTCCAAAGAAGTGAAGTTCAAGAAATTTGTGAAGGTTTTGATAAAAAACAAAAAGGTTCAAGTTCAATGCCTCATAAAAAAAATCCTATAAGCTCTGAAAATATTTGTGGTCTTGCAAGATATGTAAGATCATTTGTAACAACTGCTTTTGAAAATAATATTTTATGACATGAGAGAGATATTTCACATAGTTCTAATGAAAGATTAATATTACCAGATATTTATAATATAATAGTATATGTAATAAAAAGAATGACAAACACTATAGATGATTTAGTTATAAATCATGAGAATATTACTAGACATATTTCAGAGCAAAAAGGAATATTTTTTAGTCAAAGAATATTAACTTATATACTTATAAAATATGATTTTTCAAGAGAAGAAATTTATGATTTTATTCAAGAATGCACTTTAGAATGTCAAAAAACAAATAAAGAATTTAAAGAAATTCTTTTAGAAAAGGGAATTTTAAAATTTATTTCTTCAGAAAATGAATTAAATAATTTATTTAATTTGAGTATTTTTACAAGAAATATAGATAAAATGTTTAGAAAGGTAATGACAAAATAATGGACACACAAAAATTAGTAACTTTAGTAACAGAAGAGGAAATAAAGGCTGCAATTGTTAAAGCAGCAGCAGATTTTGCAAAATTATATGAAAATGAGCAATTAACAATTGTAGCAGATTTATCAAGTTCATTTATTTTTATTGCAGATTTGATTAGAGAATTGCCAATTGATGTAACTATTCAATTTGTTACAACTCCAATTCATGAAGAAAAAGATAAGAGAGTTAAAATTGATTTGGGATTAAAAACAACACTTAAGGATAAAAATGTTTTAATTGTTAATGATATTTTATTTAATGGTAATTCTTTATCTCGGTTATACAATTTAGTAAAAGAGGAAGAACCAAAGGATATAAAAATTTTAACTTTAATTGAAAAAAACTCAAAAACACGAGAATTTAGTGAAGATTATACAACACTTTTTAAAATTGATGATAATTTTGTAGTTGGCTATGGACTAACTTATAAAGAAAGTTATAGAGGACTTAAAGGAATCTATAGTTTAGTTATTAAAGAGGATTAAGTATGAAAAAAAATTTTTTTGTTACAACTCCAATTTATTATCCAAGTGGAAAATTGCATATTGGGCATGCTTATACAACAACTCTTGCGGATGTTATTGCTAGGTTTAAAAAGGAAGATGGATATGATGTTTTTTTTCTAACAGGTTCAGATGAACATGGACAAAAAATTCAACAAAAAGCAAAAGAAAATAATTTAAGTCCTAAAGAATATGTTGATCCAATAATAGAATCTTTTAAAAACCTTTGAAATCTTTTAGATATTAGTTATGATAGATTTATAAGAACAACAGATGATGATCATATTGAAGCAGTACAAAAAATTTTTAGTGAATTAGTGGAAAAAGATTTAATTTTTTTATCAAAATACAAAGGGAAATATTGTATTAGTTGTGAAGAATTTCTAACATCAGAGCAAATGGATGATTTTTTTATTCATGACGTGTGTCAAAATGTAGCAATTGATTTTTCAGAAGAAACATATATGTTAAGAGTTTCAAAATTCCAAAAATATTTACAAAAATTATTTGAATCAAATTTTTTAGAGCCAGAAACTAGAAAAAAAGAAATGTTAAATAATTTTATTAATAATGATTTAGAAGACCTTTCGGTAACAAGAGTGAATTTTGATTGAGGAATTCCAATAAATGAAAATAAAAGGCATGTAATTTATGTATGAATTGATGCACTTTCAAATTATATTACTGCACTTGGTTATAAAACAAAAGATGATGAATTATTTAAAAAATTTTGAGCAAAAGATACTGAAATTTTACAAATAATTGGAAAAGAAATAACAAGATTTCACTCAATTTACTGACCTGTTATTTTAAATTCTTTAAATTTAAGAATGCCAGATAAAATTTTATCTCATGGTTGAATTTTAAGTAGTTCCAAAAAAATGTCAAAGTCTATTGGAAATGTGATTGATCCATTGGAAATAATAAATAATTTTTCAAGTGATGCATTAAGATTTTATATTATAAATAATTTACCAACAGATAAAGATGGTAATTTTTCAGAAGAATTATTTATTGAATCATTTAATAATAATCTTGCAAATAATGTTGGTAATTTAATTTCAAGAGTTTCAAATATGATAATTAAATATTTTGATGGATTATTACCAGTTATTGATATTTCAAAAGAAAAATTAACTAAAAATGGATTCGAAGTTATTGATGAATATAAAGATTTGATGAATAAATATAATTTTTCAGAAGCAATTTCTGTAGTATTAAAATTTTCACAAGAATTAAATAAATTTATTGAAGACTCAAAACCTTGAAATTTAGAAAAGGAAAATAAAATTGAGGAACTTGCAAAAGTACTTTCAATTTTGCAAAGAAACATTATTATTATTTCTTATTTATTAAAGCCAATTTTAGTTAAATCATATTCAAAAATGATTATGCAAATGGGTTTAAAACCTGATGAAGTAAATTTTAAATCTTTATTTAAAGAATTAAAATTTAGAAAAATAACTGATAAATTAATTTTATTTGAAAGAATAAAATAATATATAGAAAGGCGTGCTTTTATGTGAGCTGATATTGTAGTAGTTGGTGCTGGTCATGCTGGTGTTGAAGCAGCTCTTGCATCAGCTAGAATGGGTAAAAAAACTATATTAATAAACTTATATGAGGATAAAATAGCAACAATGCCCTGTAATCCTTCAATTGGAGGACCAGCTAAAGGTATAGTTGTAAGAGAAATTGATGCACTCGGTGGGGAAATGGCAAAAGCAGCAGATGCAACTGCACTACAAATAAAATTATTAAATTCTTCAAGAGGACCCGGTATTTGAGCTTTAAGAGCACAATCGGATAAAATTGAATATTCAAAATATATGCAAAGTAAGATTAAAAGTCAAAAAAATCTTCAGCTTGTTGTTGACATTGTGAAAGATATTTTATTAGATGATAAAAACAAAATTAAAGGTGTTTTATTGGAAAGTGGTTTAATAATAAATTGTTTTGCTGTTGTTTTGACAACAGGAACTTATCTTTCAAGTTTGATTCACAGAGGACAAGAAAAATTTGAAAGTGGCCCAAATGGAGAAATAACGACCAAATCACTTAGTAAAACTTTTCAAAAATTAAATTTAAAAACTTTTAGATTCAAAACAGGAACTCCTCCAAGGGTAAAAAAAAGCTCAATTGATTTAAGAAAAGCATCTATTGAACCTGGAACTGATGATAAATTAGCTTTTTCTTTTTCAACATCAAAATTTACTCCAATTGAAAAACAAGAGGTTTGTTATTTAATTCATTCAACATTAGAAACTAAAAAAATAATTGAAGATAATTTGAGTAAATCTGCAATGTATTCGGGTGAAATTGAGTCAGTTGGTCCAAGGTATTGTCCAAGTTTTGAAGATAAAATTGTTAGATTTAATTTAAAAGAAAGACATCAAATATTTTTGGAACCAGAAGCAAAAGAACTTGATACTTTTTATGTTCAAGGTTTTTCAACATCAATGCCTATTGAAATTCAAGATAAAATGTTAAGAAGTCTTCCAGGTTTTGAAAATGTTATTGTTGATAAGTGAGCATATGCAATTGAATATGATTGTATAGATCCTCAACAGTTAAAGTTATCTTTGGAATTAAAAATGATTGAAAATTTATTTTTGGCTGGTCAAATAAATGGAACAAGTGGATATGAAGAAGCAGCGGGTCAGGGATTAATTGCAGGAATAAATGCTGCTAGAAAATTAGAATTTAAAGAACCTTTAATTTTAAAAAGAAGTGAATCATATATTGGTGTTATGATAGATGACTTAATTAATAAAGGTGTTGTTGAACCATATAGATTGCTTACAAGTAGAGCTGAAAACAGATTAACACTAAGAAATGACAATTCAGAAATTAGACTAAAAAAATATGGGTATGAAATGGGATTAATTTCTGAAAAAGATTATAAAGATTTTCTAAATTTTGAAAAACAAATTTATGATACGATTGAACTTTTAAAAACAATTAGATTTACTCCAAAAAGCGAATTGGCAGTTGAATTAAAAGAAAAAGACCAAGCAAATTTGCAACAAGGATTTAGTGCATATGAAATATTAAAACAACCAAAAGTTGAAATGAAAATTTTTAAAAAACATGTAAAGCAATTAAATTATTTATCAAAACAACAATTAGAAATTTTATTAATAATGATTAGATTTCATGGTTATATAAAAAAAGAAAATGAAATGATTGAAAAATTTGTAAAATTGGAAAATAAGAAAATTCCAATTGATATTAATTATAGAAATGTAGAAAATATTGCGTTAGAAGCAAGACAAAAACTTGAAAAAGTTAAACCAGTTTCAATCGGTCAAGCTTCTAGAATAACTGGAGTTAATCCTGCAGATATTCAGATGCTGTTATTTCATTTAAAAAAGAAATATAATGAGGTCTAATTTATGACAAAAATTAATAAAAAAAATAAAACAAAAAATAAAATATTTGAATTTTTAACAGTATTTTCAATGGTTTTTGGAATTGTTGTTGGAGGTGGAATTTATTTAAAAAACGCTGGAGAAAATGGTGTTTTGGCTATGGCAGGTAATAATCTTTGGGTTGCATTATCTGTTTGAAGCTTAATGGGTGTGTTTTGCTGTTTAATGATGGTAACTTTTATTGAAGTTTCCTCTTCATCTAAAAAAGGTGAACACAATACATTAACTTCTTGATCAGGAAGATTTGTGGGCAGAAGATATGGCTCATTAGTTACAATTTTATATGCAATTATTTATATGCCTATATTAGTTATTATTGGTTCTTTATTTACAACTAGTAGTTTATTTGATGCAATAAAGGTTATATATGAATTAAATAATGGAATTGATAGTTGAGATTTATTTTTAAAACCTGATATTCAAATAACAATTGAAATATTTTTTGCAACATTTCTTTTAGTTGGCTTTCAATTAATGAATATTTATTCCGAAAAACCAGTAAGGATTTTGCAAACAATTTTATCTTTTTTAAAATTCATTCCCTTATTAATTGTTCTTATATTAGGAATAGTTTTTTTTGCACAAGGTAATGAAAATTCTTTTAATCCAAACAACACATATCAGCCTTTTTCAATTAACAGTTTTTTTGCAACAATGGTTCCAATTATGTTTGCTTTTGATGGGTTTTTAGATTCTGCATCAATTCAAAAAGATTGTTAACATAAAGAAGTGGTTGCTCCAGCAATGATGACAGGAATCATAGCGGTGGCTATTTTTTATTTAGTAATAACTGTTGCAATTTTCATAGGTGCAACAGATGGTAATATTCTTGATTTTTTTTCAAAAAATCCAAAAGCAGATTTTGCTTTTAAACTAGTAATTACACTAACTTTATTAACAATGGTTAATGCTTATAGTGTAATTTATCCTTTAATTTTAAAATCTTCTATAGAAGAAAAATTTATTTATTTACTTGGGTAATAAAGAAAATCCTAATTTAAGTAAGTTAAAATCAGATTATATATCATTAATAATTGTTCTAATATTTTTTGTAAGTTTTGTTTCAAGTAGTTTAATTATTACTTGGGATAATCCAGAGGGTAAAAGTTATTTAGAAACATCATATTTATCGTCAGATACATCAATAATTTTGGTTTATTTAATATATATTTCAATGATAATTAGTGTATTAAGAAATAGAAAAACAAAAAAAATTGAAGTAAAACCTGTAAAGGGTGGTTTTGTAACTTCAATTATTTCTGTTTCAATGTTAATTTTAATGATGATATATATTATTTAAATATCATCAAAACTTTAGTTGATGGAAATTTACTAGGTCCTATTATGTGATTTGTTTTTGTTGTTATTATAGCAGTAGTTTGAATTATAAATGAAGCGATTATTTCATTTCATGACATAGAAAATAATGATTTTTATTTGAGATTAAATCCGAAAAATTGATTTAAATATGATAAAAAAATCATTATTGAAAAGTTCAACAACAAAAAGGAGATTAATAACAATGATAAAAATATCAAAAAAGAATAAAACAAAAAATAAAATATTTGAATTTTTAACAATATTTTCAATGGTTTTTGGAATTGTTGTTGGAGGTGGAATTTATTTAAAAAACAAAACTGAACCAGGAGGTGTTCTTTGAGAAGCCGGTAGAAATCCTTGAATTGCACTTGGAGTTTGATTATTTATTGGAGTAATGTGTGCTTTAATGATGATTTCCTTTATTGAAGCCGCATCAACAACAAAAGATGGTGAACATTCAACAACACAAACTTGGGCAAATAAATTTATAAATAGAAGAACAGCTTCATTATTTTCAATTTTATATATTTGTATGTATTTACCAATATTAGCAGCTATAGGAGCTATTTTTACAATAGATACTTTATTTGATGCAATCAATAATTTATATTTTTCTTTAAATAATGAAAGTTTGATAAGTATTATAGGTGAAGTTAATTTTATTTTTATTAAAATAACATTATCTACTATTGTTCTTATAACTTTTCAAGTAATGAATATTTATACAAAAAAACCAAGTAAAATAATTCAAAATATTTTTACTTTCATTAAATTTATTCCTCTTTTCACTGTTATTATTGGTGGAATAATTATTGTCTTAAATAACAAAAATAATATAAATTCTTTTAATCCAAGTCAACCATATGAATCTGTTTCACTTTCATTAGTTTTTGCAACGATGATACCAATATTGTTTGCTTTTGACGGTTTTATATATGCTTCGGCATTAAAAAAAGATTGTGAACATAAAGAAGTGGTTGCTCCAGCAATGATGACAGCGATATTGGCTGTAACAGTTTTTTATATTTTTATAACAGTTTCTGTTTTTATTTCAAGAGAGGATGGAAATATTTTCAATTTTTTTGAAACAATTTTTAATAACAATCCATGAGTTATTTTTATTTTCAGAATTATAATTGCTGCAACTTTATTAACTATGGTAAATGGTTATACAACTTTACTGCCAAGAACAGTTCATTCTGCATTACAAGAAGGATTTATTTTTTTTCCTGAAAAAAAGAAAAAAATATCTTATGAAAAATCTGGTTTTATAGGAATGATAGTTACATTGTCAATTTATATTGTATTTATAATAATTTCATTATTAATAACATGGAATTCAGAAAAAATTGATTATTTTTATATAGCAAATTATTCATCAAATAGTAGTGTTATGTTTGCATTTGTTGTTTATTTTATTTTAATTGTTGCAATTCTTGATAATAGAAGAACAAACAAAGTTGAGGTCCAGAAAATTAAAGGTGGATATATATTAGGTATAGTTGCAGCAATTTTTATCTTAATAGTTATGAGTTATACTTATTATGATTTTTTTGTAAATAAGATAAAAAATAATAATTTAATAGATCCCTTGTTGTTAATATTTTTTTCATTACTAATTGCATTATTTTGAGTGATTAATGAAGCTCTTATTTCTAAAATAAATATAAAAGAAAATGATTTTTATTTGAGATTGCATCCAAAAAATTGATTTAAGTATGATAGAAATAAAGAAATTGAAAAGTATATTAACAAAAATAAGGTAAAATAAAAAAAGTAAAACTTTTTTTATTTTTTTTAGGAGAAAATATGGAATGGTATAAATTTAAGGATTTAAAAGTAGAATTAAAAGATAATCAAAAGGAAAAATTGATTATATTTAAAAATCTTTTACAACAGGAAAATGAAAAATATAATTTAACTTCAATAACAGACGATCAAGAAATAATTGATAAGCATTTTTATGATTCATTAATATTTTCAAATGTTTTTAATTTAGATAATTTGGAAATAATGGATATAGGTACAGGTGCTGGCTTCCCGGGTATAGTTTTAAAAATTATTTTTCCAAATTCTAGAATTTATCTAGTAGAATCAAATGGTAAGAAAATTAATTTTATGAATAAAGTTATTCAAGAACTAAATTTAAAGAATATATGAACAGTTAATAAAAGAGCTGAAGAATTTTCCGTTCTAAATAAAGAGAAATTTGATTTAATTATTTCAAGAGCTATGGCGCCATTGAATATTTTACTGGAAGTAGGTGTTCAAGCTTTAAAAATTAATGGTTATTTTATTTGTTTAAAAGGAAAAAATGCAGAATTTGAAATAAATGATTTAAATAATTGTGAAAATAAGATAGGACTTAAATTAGAAAAAATTCAAGAAATTGATGATTTAGTTTTAGGAAAAAGAATTAATTTATTTTATATAAAAATTGCTAGCACATCAAATTTTTATCCAAGATTATATTGTCAAATAAAGAAAAGACCGCTAGGGAAATAATTGTCTTTATTATATAATAATATACATGAAAGGAATTTAAAGAAATGGCAAAAATTATTTCAATTTCAAATCAAAAAGGTGGTGTCGGGAAAACAACAACTTCGGTAAATTTAGCTTGTGGTTTAGCTTTGGCAAATAAAAGAGTTCTTTTGATAGATATGGACCCGCAATTTAATGCAACAACAGGTATAGGTTATGAAATTGATAGCAAAACATTAAGTATGTATCATGTTTTTATTGGTGAACAGGAATTAAATAATATTATTGTTAAGGAAATTAAACCAAATATCGATTTAGCACCAAGTTCAATTGATGTTGCTGCAGTAGATTTAATTCTATTAGAACAAAGAAATAATAATCAAAATGTATTAAGAGACCAAATAAATTCTGTTAAACAAAATTACGATTATATTATTATTGATTGCCCGCCAAGCTTAGGATTAATTAACAGAAATGGTCTTGCTATTTCAGATACTGTTTTAATTCCAATTCAAGCAGAACATTATGCTATGCACGGTGTTGCGCAACTTTTAAGAACGATAAAAAAAGTAAAAGAAACATTAAATTCTGATTTAACCATTGAAGGAGTTTTAGTGACAATGTTTGATTCTAGAACAAGACTTGCTCATGATGTTTTAGAAGAAATTATGAAAACTTTTGGACCAAAAGTATATAAATCAGTTATTCCAAGAAACATAAAAATTTCAGAATCTTCAATGGAAGGTAAGTCAATATATGAATATGATAAAAATGGAGCAGGGTCTATTGCATATATTGAATTTGTAAAGGAAGTGTTGAAAGAAAATGGCGATGTCTAAAAAAAGATATAATTTTAAAGGGCTTGATGATATTTTTGGTGAATCAGTATCAGATATAGTCGGAGTAATTGAAAATGACAAAAAAATTTCAGATACAAATAAGAAAACAATTAATATTGATTTGTTAAAGCCAAATCCTTTTCAACCAAGAAAGTTATTTGAAAATGATGAATTAAATGAATTAGCTGAATCTATTAAACTTCATGGAATAATTCAACCAATAATAATAAATCAAGATCACCAAATAATTGCAGGAGAAAGAAGAACAAGAGCTGCAAAAATTGCTGGTCTTAAAGAGATACCAGTTATTTTATTAAATATTACAAATACACAAATGGAAGAGTTTGCAATTATTGAAAATATTCAAAGAGTAGATTTATTAGATATTGAAGAGGCTGTTGCATATAAAAAACTTTCAGTAAATTTAAATTTAAAACAAGAAGAAATTGCATCACGTGTAGGAAAATCAAGGTCACATGTTGCAAATATAATGAGGTTATTAAATTTACCAGAAAAAATTCAAAATGCAATGTTGGAAAAAAAAATAACTATGGGGCAGGCAAAACCTTTGTTATCTATTATTAATAATATTGAACTTTTAGATGATATTTTCAATAAAATTATTGAAAAAGATTTAACCTCTAGAGAAGTTGAAGCACTAATAAAAAATAAAAATAAAGTAAGTTTTGTTACGGAAAATAATAAAAAACCTTCAGTCATATTTGCTGAAAATAATTTAATGAGAAAATTGGGAACAAAAGTAACTATTGATAATGGAAAATTTATAATTAGATATTCTGACGAAGATGATTTAAATAGAATATTTGAAATATTAGGATTAATTGATGAAAATTAATTATTTAAAAATAGAGAGAGAAAAATAATATGAGTTTAAAAGTAGGAATTGTTGGTTTACCCAACGTTGGTAAATCCACTCTTTTTAATGCAATTACAAATTCAAAAGTGGAAGCAGCAAATTACCCATTTGCAACTATTGAACCTAATGTGGGAGTTGTGGAAGTTCATGATTCTAGATTAGATAAATTGGCTGAGATTTTTAATTCAAAAAAAACTATATATACAACAATCGAATTTGTAGATATTGCTGGTTTAATTGCAGGTGCAAGTAAGGGTGAGGGCCTTGGAAATGCATTTTTGGCAAATATAAGAGAGACAGATGCAATTTGTCAAGTGGTTAGATGTTTTGATTCAAAAGAGATAACTCACGTTGAAGGAAGCGTAGATCCAATTAGAGACATTGAAATTATTGAGTTAGAATTAATACTTGCAGATGAAACAAGTGTTAAAAAGAGACTTCAAAAAGTGGAACCAAAGTTTAAATCAACAAAGGATAAAGAAATTATTTTTGAATATAATTTACTTAAAAAAATTGAAACTCAATTAGCTGATGGAAAACTATTAAATAAGTTAGATTTTACAGATGAAGAAAAAATAATTCTTAAATCTTTTCAATTACTAACAACAAAAAAAATAATATATGTGGTTAATGTAAGGGAGGAGGGTTTAATTGATGACAATAAATATGTCAATTTGGTTAAAGAGTATGCACAAAAAACATTCTCACCAGTTGTAAAAATTTGTGCAAAAATAGAAGAGGAATTAAGCGAGCTTGATGCTGAAGAAAAGTCTATTTTTTTAAATGATTTAGGTGTTAATGAATCAGGTTTAAATTTATTAACAAAAGCATCTTATTCATTACTTGGTTTGAAAACGTATTTCACTTGCGGTCCTCAGGAAGCAAGAGGTTGGCAATTTAAAGAAGGTTCAACAGCTCCAGAATGTGCAGGGATTATTCATACAGATTTTGAAAAAGGTTTTATAAAAGCGGATGTTTATAAATGTGATGATCTTTTTGATTTAGGAGATGAGCAAAAATTAAAAAATAGTGGAAAAATAAGATTAGAAGGTAAAAATTATTTAGTTCAGGATGGAGATGTTTGCCTTTTTAAATTCAATAGATAATGAATTGATTTATAATGTTTTATAAATCATTTTTTTAATTTATAATCAAGTATGTTAAGAAAGAGGTTAATATATGTTTAAAGTAGGTTTTTCAAAGGACATGCATAATTTAATTAAAGGAAAATATATAACTTTAGCAGGTCAAAAAATTGAGTGTGAATTCTCAATAAAAGCTTATAGTGATGGAGATGTTGTTTTTCATGCTTTAAGTGAAGCAATTTTGGGAGCATTAGGGAAAGAAGATATCGGAACTTATTATAATAAAGAAAATATGCCACAAAATTTTTCTTCATTAGAAATAGTTGATTATGTTAAAAATCTATTGGTTTTAGAAAAATATTGTATTTTAAATATTGATATTCTAATTGAACTAGATTTTCCTAATTTAATAGAGCATAAAAAATTAATTAAAAATAATATATTGGAAATTTTTAATTTAAGGGAAAATCAAGTTTCGATAAAAGCAACAACTACAGAGAATAATTTTCCTAAATTAATTTCTTGCTATTGTAATTTAATTTTAAAAAAGGAGATAAATAATGAAAAAATTTAGATTAAGATATGCACCTTCACCTACAGGTTTTTTACATATAGGCAATACAAGAACAGCATTAATGAATTTTTTGTATGCAAAACATTATAATGGAGACTTTATTGTAAGAATAGAAGATACAGATTTAGAGAGAAATGTTGATGGAGCAATTGAATCTCAATTTGACAATATGGACTGATTGGGTATCTTTGCAGATGAATCTTTTAAAAAACCAAAAGATGGTTTTGGAAAATATATGCAATCTCAGAAATTTGAAATCTATAAAAATTATGCAGATAAATTAATACAATTAAAAAAAGCTTATAAATGCTATTGTACTCCTGAGGAACTTGAAAAAGAAAGGGAATATCAAATTTCAAAAGGAATTATAGCTCCCCAATATAGTAAAAAATGTTTAACAAGAACTGACTTAAAAAATGTAGAAAAATTATCATTTAATATTAGATTTAATGTTAAAGAAAATAGAATTTTTAAAATTAATGATATTGTTAGAGGTGAAGTCGAATTCAATTCTAAAGAAATTGGTGATTTTGTAATTTTAAAATCAAATGGAATAGCTACATATAACTTTGCAGTTGTAATCGATGATTATGATATGAAAATTACTCATGTAGTTAGAGGAGAAGAACATATTTCAAATACTCCAAAACAAGTAATGATTTATGAGGCGTTTGGTTGAAATATGCCAATATTTTGTCATTTAACACTTATTATCGATGAAACTAAAAAAAAATTATCTAAAAGAAGTGGAAACTCAATGTTCTTTATTTCTCAATACAGAGAACAAGGCTATTTACCAGAAGCGATATTTAATTATATTTCTTTGCTTGGTTGAAGTCCAAAAGGTGAACAGGAATTATTTTCAAAGGAAGAATTAATTAAAATCTTTGATGAAAATCGCTTTTCTAAATCTCCAAGTACTTTTGATCCAAATAAAATGAAATGAATTAATAGTCAGTGAATGAAAAAATTAGACGATTTAAATTATATTAACTTTGTTAAAAAATTTATAGATATTAAAAAATTTAATATAAAAGAAAAAGAGAAGAAGTGAATCAATGATGTTTTATTACTTTTTAAAAAAGAGTTGGAGTTTGGACAACAAGTAAATGAACATTTAGATATATTTTTTAATAAAGAAAATATGGACTTACAAACTATAGAAGTTTTAAAAAGTTTTAGTAATTGAAAAGATATGATGATTTATTTTAAAAGTCAAATTCAAAATTTGAATTCTTTTGAAGAAGAAGAATTAAAAGATTTAATAAAAAAAACAGGTGAAAAATTTAGTTTAAAGGGAAAAGAATTATTCATGCCTATAAGAATATTTACTACACTTAGTGAACACGGTCCAGAATTAGCAAAAACCATTAAACTTATTGGAAAACAAAAAATTTTAAAAAACATTGATAGCATTAATTAAGGAGATGCATATGGAAAAAATTATTAGAGACAATGTTCATGGTGAAATAGTGATTGAGGATAAAATTTTTTTAGATTTAATTAATTCACCAGAATTTCAAAGATTGAGACGTATTATTCAATTAGGTGGAGGTCAATTTGTTTTTCCAGGCGCTAATCACACAAGATTTTCACATTGTATTGGTGTATATCATATTATAAGTAAATTTTTAAATAATGTTAGCTTCAGTTCCCAACTTTCAGAACATGAAAAAAGAATAGTGAAAATTGCAGGTTTATTACATGACTTGGGTCATGGACCGTTTTCACATACATTTGAATCTATCTCAAATCAAAAGCATGAAAATTATACTCTGGACATTATTTTAGGTGATACAAATATTAATAAAATTCTTAAAAAATATACTATAGACCCCAATGAAATTGTTTTAATAATTGATGGTAAACATACAAATCAAATATTGAATTTATTAGTTTCAAGTCAGTTAGATGCTGATAGATTAGATTATTTATTAAGAGATGGCGTAAATATTGGTGTAAGCTATTCAAAAATTGATCTTAATTGAATAATTAGGAATGCTAGAATTTTTAATAATAAAATAGTTTTTTTGGAAAAAACAGTAAATGCAATTGAACATTACTTATTAGGAAGATTTCACATGTTTGTGCAAGTATATGAACATAAGGTTTCTGTGGCGTTTGATCAGACCTTTAAAATGTGATTTTTAAGACTTAAAGATTTGTATAAGGATGGATATAAATTTAAAAATGAATATTATTTGATTTTTTTAAAGGACTTAATGGATGAAAAGATACTTTCATTAGAAAATTATTTGAGATTAGATGATTACACGATGTTTGAAATTATAAAAAACACAAAAGAGGAAGATGATTTTATATTAAGTGATTTATCAAATAGATTAATTACAAGAAAATTTCTTTCTGCAAAAATTGATATTGGTGAAGAAGAATTTAATTTCAAAAAAAATAATTTTAAATATGATTTTCGTTATTATTTCAATATAATAAAAACTAAGAATATTTTTATTTATAGGGAAGAAAAATCTGCAAAAGATGAAAATATTTATATTTTAAGAAGTGATAATGAGCTTATAAAATTAAGTGAAATCTCAAAAATTCTAAATATAAATATGGAAAATATTAATAAAAATATTTATATTTTTCCAAAGTATAATGTAGAATAAAAAATATGGAGGAATTACAATGAACAAAATATCAACAATAGAATTAGCTTTTGATTTTCTAAAAGAATGTAAAGGAAATTCCTCTTTTGAAAATATATGAAACGCTATTTCTAAACACATTGACGGAGATAATGAAAGTAAAAATGAAATTATTGCAGAATTATACAGCGATTTGGTTTTAGATAATAGATTTGCATTAACTTCGGATGGTAAATGAGGCTTAAGAGACTATTTAAAATTTGAAGATGTAAAAAAACAATATGAATATGTTGATAAATTCGAAACAACAGAAGAATTTGAGGATTTAGATTTTAATCAGGATTCATTTGATTATGATGATAGTGATACTGGTGAAAATATTTTAAAGGCAAGACAACTTATAAATAGAGATAATTTAGATGATGACGATGATGAAGAAGATGACGATGATGATTTTGATGATAGCTTTGAAGATGATTATGATGACGATGACGAATATTAGTAACTATCTTATAAATAAGTAGTTTTATCTAACTACTTTTTTATTTTTAAAAGGAGTTTTATTATGACAAAACATATTTTTATAACAGGTGGAGTAGTTTCTGGATTGGGTAAGGGAATTACTGGTAGTTCATTAGGAGTTTTATTGAAACAAAGTGGATTAAAGGTATTTATGCAAAAATTTGACCCCTATCTTAATATTGATCCTGGTACAATGAATCCAATTGAACATGGGGAAGTTTTTGTAACTGATGATGGTGGAGAAACAGATTTAGATTTAGGTCATTATGAAAGATTTATTGATGTAAATCTTTCTAAAACATCTTCAACTTCGGCAGGAAAAATATATTCAGAAGCATTAGATGCTGAAAGACAAGGAAAATATTTAGGTAAAACTGTTCAAGTTATTCCACATATAACTAATTTAATAAAAGAAAAAATTTACAAAGTCGAAAAAGAAAATGCAGCGGATGTAATAATAAGTGAAATTGGTGGAACTGTAGGAGATATTGAATCACAGCCTTTTATTGAAGCAATTAGACAAGTAAGAATGGAAAAGGGAAAAGAAAATGTAATGTTTATTCATGTTGCACTTTTACCTTTTTTAAGTATATCTAGTGAGTTTAAAACAAAACCGATACAACATTCTGTAAAAGAAATGCTTTCGTTAGGTATTCAACCTGATGTAATTGTTGCTAGAAGTGAAAAGGAATTTGATGATAAATTGAAAGATAAAATCTCATCATTTTGTAATGTTCCAAAAGAAAATGTAATTAATTGTCCAGATAGTAATTCTATTTATAAAGTACCGTTATTAATTGAAAAAACTAATTTACATAAAATTGTAGCTAAACAATTAGATTTAAAATTAGGAGAGTTAAATATTTCTGATTGAATTAAATTTGTAAAAAACATTGAAAATTCAAAAGAAGAAATTGTAATTCATATTGTTGGTAAATATGTTGAATTAAGTGATGCATATTTATCAGTAATGGAATCATTAAAAATAGCAGGTTATGAAATAAAGAAAAAAGTAAAATTTAAGTGAATTGATGCTAGAAAATTAACAAAAGAAAATTTTGAACAAATTTTAAAAGACGCTAAAGGAATACTTGTACCTGGTGGTTTTGGAGAAGAAGGAATTGAGGGTAAAATTTGTGCTGCACATTTTGCAAGAATTAATAATATTCCATATTTAGGTATTTGTTTAGGTATGCAAGTAGCTTGTATTGAATTTGCAAGAAATGTTTTAAATTTTTCTGATGCAAACACAACAGAACTAAATGAAAACACTTTACACCCAATTATTCATATTTTAGAAGGAAAAAATAAAGAAAATATTGGAGGAACACTAAGACTAGGTAGATACAAAACTACTTTAAAAGAAAATTCATTAGCAGCAAATTTATATAAAACTAATTTTGCCATTGAAAGACATAGACATAGATATGAATTTAATAATGATTTTAAAAAAATCTTTGAAGAAGCAGGAATGATTTTTTCAGGAATTTATGATGAAAAAGAACTTGTAGAAATTATTGAGTTATCAGAAAATGATTTTTTTATTGCTGTACAATATCATCCTGAATTTACAAGTAGACCTAATAGACCTAATCCATTATTTTTGGGCTTTGTAAAAGCTATTGCAAAAAACTCATAAAAATAGTGGGTTTTTTTATTTTAATTTTTATTTGGTTGTATAATCATATTTAGGAGGAAATTTATATGTCAAAAATATATCACTCAAAATTAGTTAATGCGAGTAAAATGGTTAAAGATGCACATCAAGGTAAATATGCAATAGGTCATTTTAATATTAATAATTTAGAATGAACAAAAGCAATTTTAGAGGCTGCTCAGGAGTCAAAAACACCTGTTATAATTGCAACATCAGAAGGTGCAATAAAATATATGGGAGGACTTAAAACTATTGTGGGAATGGTTAATGGTTTATTAGAAGACTTAAATATTACAACTCCTGTGGCATTACATTTAGATCATGGTCAATCATTGGAAATGGCTAAAAAATGTATTGAGGCTGGTTATTCATCAGTAATGTTTGATGGATCACACTTACCATATGAAGAAAATATTGTAAAAGTTAAAGAATTAATGAATTTTGCAAATGAACATGAAGTTTCAGTTGAAGCAGAAATTGGTTCAATTGGTGGTGAAGAAGATGGTGTTGTTGGAGAAGGTGAGTTAGGAGATCCAAATCAAGCTGCAGAAATGTCTACAACAGGAATTTCAATGTTAGCTGCAGGAATTGGAAATATTCACGGAAAGTACCCAGAATGATGAAAAACACTTTCTTTTGAAACATTAGAAGAATTACAAAAAGCATGTAAATTACCAATGGTATTACATGGTGGTTCTGGAATTCCTCAAGATCAAATAGAAAAATCAATTAAATTGGGAATATCAAAAATTAATGTAAACACAGAATTACAATTATCTTTTAGAGATGCAACAAGAAGTTATATAGAAGATAAAAAAGATTTAGATGATGAAAGAAAAGGTTTTGATCCACGCAAACTGCTTGCTCCTGGATATAAAGCTTTAAAAGAAACTTTCATGGAATTAACAAAAATTTTTGGATGTCAAGGTAGGGCAAAATAAAACCTAAAATATTTTTATGCAAATTAATGTTAGTATGACATTGGGAGTGTTAATTATGCATTTAAATGTGGAAGAGAAAATAAAAATAATTGAAGATTTTAAAAAAAGTGGAGTTTCTGCTTCTCAGTTTGCACCAACTAGAAACGTTAGTGTTGTTTCTTTGCGCAATTGAGTGAAAAATTATGAAAAAGGCGGAAAAGAAGCAATTAAAATGAAATATGAAAGATAGGCAATTATGTCTATTTTTTATAATTTTTAAAATAAGGAAAAAAAATGAAAATATTATACTTATCTAAAATGAAATATTTAAAAACAAATTATTTAAGGGTTATAGTGAAAATTTTACTTTTTTTACTAGGATTTATTTTGAGTACATTGGGAATAGCAATGTATATATCTTCAACAATTGGGGCAAGTCAAATTGATTGAACACTTTATAATATATCTTCTATTATAGGAAAATATAATTTTGAAACAGGAACAATGAGTGATGAGGTACTTAAAAGTACTTACATTTTAGCACTAAATATTTTATATATTATTATGGTATTTTTTTCTTTTATTTTTGCATTGTCACCGACAATTAAGGAATATAAAAAAATAAGGAAAAACGAAATTTGATTTAATTTATTAATAATAATAATTAGTGACATTATAATTGCCTTTTTGACTCCTTTATTACTAAATTTTTATTTTAAAAATGTTATAATTTTGGATAAAATAATGAGTGATAAAATAACTCAAGAAATTAGAAATTGAATTTTTATAGCAGGTTTTACAATTTTTTGCTTTGGTATTGCCCTTTGAGTTCATTCAGGAATTATAATGGGACCATTTAATAATATTTGTTATCAGTTAATGAGATTAACTAATATGAATTACTTAAAATCAAGAGTTATAATTGATTTTTGCATTTTTTTTCCAGGAATAGTTTTTTGATTTTTTATTCCTGGAAATTGAAATCAAAGATTGCTATTTTTAACTAAAAATTTTGGAATTGGAACAATAGCTTTTACTTTTATAGCAGGACCATATATAAATATGTTTTTAAATTTTATTAAAAAATGTATTAAGTATTTCAAAATAAATCAGGTTAATAAAAATATTTAGTAATGTAATATCTAAAAATATTTATTGTTTTTTAAAAAATATGGTATTATTATTTTTGTATTGGAATTAATGTTATTTAAAAGGACGGTGAGATTATGCCAAAATCAAACATTCATCCACAATATTTTGAAGCTAAGTTTGTATGTACAACATGCAATAACGAGTTTATCTCAGGATCAACAAAAAGTGAAGAAGTTAGAATTGATACTTGCTCAAATTGCCATCCTTACTATACAGGAAAACAAAATTTTGCAAATGCTGAAGGTCGTGTAGAAAAATTCAAAGAAAAATTTGCTAAAAAGGAAGCAAAAGCTGCAGAAGTGGAAAAAGAATCAGCTGCTCAAAAAGCAGAAAATGCTAAGAAATCTACTAAAAAATAATTTAATAAATAAAGCTAGACATATAATAAAGTCTAGTTTTATTATTTTTAAGTCATTATGTTATACAATTAATATATAATAGGGGGCTTTCATGAGTTATTTTATAAAAAATGCAAAATTTATTAATAAAAAAGTTAATCCAAAAGTAATAACTTTTGAGGCGCTAGAAAGTAATTTAACTACAGTTTTAAGTTATGATTCAGAGTTACTAAAAAATTTTAAAAATATTTTGCAAGGTAAATATAGTGTTAAAGATGGTATTTTTAAAATTGATAATTTTGATAAAGTTAATAAGCAGTGAACAAATAAAAGAGTAGAAATAATTAAACATGGTCTAATATTTAGAAAATGACCTGAAAAGTTTTGACTTTATACTTCATTATTATTAAATAAAGATTTTTATAATATGTCAAAAATAAATTATATTAATGATAAGTATTCATATTTATCATTTTCAACTTCTAAAAATAATGAAACAGACCTTGAGATGAGAAAAAAGATTGAAAATATGGTTTCAAAATTTATTAATAGTTCAATTGAAATTGAAGAACAATGACAAAGCGAATTTTTGGATAATATTGTTAATTTTAATGAAATTAATTTAGAAAAAGAATATCCAAATTTAGAAAATTATATAAAAATAATTATTAAAGATTATTATTATTTAGTTGAAAAAACACTAAATTTTGAATTGTTTCAAACTTTTTTACAAAACTTATGAGATAAGGTATATGTCTTTATAGAGTTGAATTCTTTATGTACTTGTGAATATAATGCAAAAAAAACAAAAGATAAATCTATTAAAAAATTATCTTCTCAGTTAAATTTTCATCAAATAAATTTTGTTATTAGAAAACAGTTAAAAATTATTGATTTAAAGGTAACTGCAATAAAAAGAAAAATTGCAAAAAATAAATTCATTTTAAAAAATTTAAAAAAACAAATACTTTTTGAAATGGGGAAGTTTAATTTAAAATATAAAAAACTAAAAGATTTGGAAGAAATTTTTTCTTGAAGAAAAGTTGCAAAAGATCAAGTTTTTGAATTTAGGCAGAAACAAGAAAAAATATTTTTTGAAGGTCTTGCAGATGAATCAACAATTTTAAAAGGGAAAATTGTTGAAATTATGCACAGATATCATAAAAAAATATTAAATAATGAACTTGAAGAGGGAAATTCAATTGAATTTAAAAATAAAAAAAATAAATTAAAAAAAACAATTAGGAGTATTTATAGTCAAGCAGATAGCTATATTGTAGAAACATTAAAAAATCTTGAAATCTCTTTTGATTTTATTTCATTGAAATGAAAAAGTATAAATATAATTTTATTCAAATTACTCAAAGCAATATACTTAAAAAAGTATAATATTATCTTTTATAATATATTTTCAAAATTAACAAAAGAAGAAGCTTTGGAACTAGTTAAAGCAATTGAAAATTTAAAAAAAATAAATAAAAAATTTTCAATAATTTTTTTAGAAAAAGATTTAAAAAATATAGTTGATTTAAAAAGCAAAATTAATTTATTAAATGATAAATCAGTTATAGAAATAGGTTACAGTGAACTTTTAAAAAAATATTGAAATACATATGGAAATGATTTTTTTCATTTAGGTAATATGATACCTTATTCATATGATGGAAAAATAATCAATATTTTTGGAGAAAAAGTAAAAATTGAATCTACTATTTTTAAAAATAGTGGAAAAATTCTTTTTGATCCTTTTAAAATAGTTTTACATAAAAAGGAATCAAAAAATATAATTATTCAAATGTATGGAAGTGCTAAAAAAATAGATTATTTTAATGATAAAAATATATATGAATTCACTTCAAATAATAATAAATTAATTTTTTATTCTACTGAAAAATTAAATGATGATCAAAAAATCAATATTTATATATCTGAAGACTCAATATTAGAAGTATTATAGGAGAAAAGTTTTGATGAAAGTTGAATATAGAAATTTAATAGATATTATTAATAAAAATGATTTTATTATTATAGCAAAACACGCTTCTCCTGATTGAGACACACAAGGATGTGCTTTAGCTCTAAAAGAAATTATTTTGGATAATTTTAAAAACAAAAAGATTTATATTGTGGGAGAGCAATTAAATTTAGGAATTCGTGATTTTGATGAAAAAGAATTAAATCAGGAAATAATTAAAAAATCCTTGCTAATTTCTGTGGATGTTGCAAATTTTGAAAGAATAGATTTTGAATTCAAAGATCAAGTTAAGGAAATTTTTAAAATTGATCATCATTTAGAAATTGATGATTTTGCAAAAAATAAATTAGTTGATATTTCTGCAATTGCATGTACACAAATAATTACAATTTGAGCTAATGAAATGAATTTAAAAATTTCAAAAAAAGCTGCAACTTTTCTCTATTATGGTTTAGTTACAGATTCAGGAAGGTTTTTATTTAATAAAGTGAATTCTCAAACTTTTTATGCAGCCCAAATTCTTATTAAAAGGGGAATTAATATTAATGAAGTTTATAATTCATTATATTTAAGAACCTTGGAGATAACAAGATTTCACTTTGATATTTTTAATAAAGCTATTTTTTCTAAAAATAATGAAATTGCGTATATTAAACTAACAAGAGATTTTTTTGAAAAGACAGTTTTGGGAGAAGAGGAGATTAAAAGTTGTTTAAATGTTTTATCAGGTATTAAGGAAGTAAAAATTTGGTTTTTAGCTTATGAATCAGTTAAAAATGAAAATATAAAAATTTCATTAAGAAGTAGAGAATTTGATGTTAATCATGTAGCAAAAATGTATAATGGGGGAGGCCATAGATTAGCATCAGGGGCAAAAATTAAAAATTGAGATGATTTAGAAAATTTAGTAGGAGATTTAGAAAAATTAATTAATTTGGAGGAATAGTATAATGAGCTATAGAATGAATCATAAAAGTAAAAGAGGTTGAATTGAGTTAATAACAGGATGTATGTTTGCGGGAAAGACAGAAGAATTTATAAGAAGATTAAAAAGATATCAATATGCAAAGCAAAATGTTTTAGTCTTTAAACCTTTAATTGATCGAAGATATTCTATAAATGATGTTTTTTCACATTCAGGTTTAAGTATTGAATCAATACCAGTGGAAAATAGTGAGAAATTAAAGGAAATTGTAAATTTGAAAAACCAAGAAAAATCTATTGATATAATTGGAGTAGACGAAGTTCAATTTTTGGATACAAATATTGTAGAAGTTCTTTCTTCAATAGCTGATGAAGGAATAATTGTTGTTGTTAATGGTTTAGACAAAGATTTTAAAAATAATCCTTTTCAAAATGTAGATAGATTATTAGTGCAGGCAGAATATGTAGATAAATTAACATCAATTTGTCATGTTTGTGGAGGAAATGCAAATAGAACGCAAAGAATAATTAATGGTAAACCAGCAAAAGCAAATGAGCCTATAATTGTTATTTCCGCAATTGAAAAATATGAAGCAAGATGCCGACATTGCTATATTAAACCAAAATAGATAGAGGTGATTAATATGAATAAAAAAACTCAAGAAGCATTAGATATTATGGAAAAAAGAGTGTCTATTATAGAAGAAAATTTACAAAGTGAAGAAATTTTAAAGGACATAAAATTATTAAAGGAATTAAATAAAGAGAAAGCAAACCTAGAAGATATTGTTATTAAATATCAAGTGTATAAAAAATTATTTAATGATATTAGTGATGCAAAGTCTTTATTAGAAACTGAAAAAGATGAGGAAATGAGAGATTTTGTAAAATCTCAATTAGAAGAATCACAAAGTAAAATCGAAGAAATTGAGGGTGAAATTGAATTACTATTACTTCCAAAAGACCCAAATGATGATAAAAATGTTATTTTTGAAATTAGAGGTGCTGCAGGAGGAGATGAAGCAAATATATTTGCCGGTGACTTATTTAGATTATATTTAAAATTTGCAGAAAAAAATAATTGAAAAGTAGAAATATTAGATCAAAGTGAATCAACAGCAGGAGGGTTTAGTCAAATTTCATTTATGGTAAAGGGAGATAAGGTATATTCTAAAATGAAATTTGAATCAGGAAGTCATAGAGTACAAAGAGTTCCAAAAACTGAATCCAAAGGTAGAATTCAGACTTCTACTGCAACAGTTGCAGTTCTAGCAGAAATTAGTGAGGTTGAAGTTGAAATAAAACCTTCTGATTTGAGAATTGATACTTACAGATCATCTGGAGCTGGAGGTCAACATGTTAACACAACAGATTCAGCTGTTAGAATTACTCATATTCCAACAGGAATTGTTGCAGCATCACAAGATGGACGTAGCCAACACGACAATAAAGATAAAGCAATGACGATGTTAAGAGCTCGAATATATGAAGCAAAGTTAGAAGAACAACAGAGCGAAGCAGCTAGTGTTAGAAAGACAGCGGTAGGAACAGGTGCAAGAAGTGAAAAAATTAGAACTTATAATTATGCACAAAATAGAATCACAGATCATAGAATTAATTTAACTCTAAATAAATTAGATCAAGTAATGGAAGGTAATTTAGAAGAAATAATTACAGAATTAATAAATAATGAGCAAAAAAATATAATTGCTCAACAAATAGAGGTTTAAATTGAAAATTTTTGATTTAAAAATTAAATATGTTCCTTCAATAATTTCAGAAGATAATTTTAAAAAAATCATTTTATTCCTTAAAAATAAAGCTTTTTTTATTTCTGATGATACTTTAAATCCAAAGGAATTTAAAAAATTTTTAAATATTATTAATAAGGTTTCTAGAACTAAAAAACCACTTGCATATATTATTAATAAAAAATTTTTTTATAAGAGTGATTTTTTTATTAATAAAAATGTATTAATTCCAAGATATGAAACAGAATTAATTGTAGAGGAAGTTCTAAAGTTTGATTTGGTTAATAAAAATGTATTAGATTTATGTTGTGGAAGTGGATGTATTGGAATTAGCTTAAAACAAGAATTTAATGATATTAACTTATACTTATCTGATTATTCAAAAAGTGCTTTAAAAGTTTGCAAAAAAAACTTAAGAATAAAAAAAATGAAAGCAAAAATTTTTTATTCTAATTTTTTAGATTTTATTTTTGAAAAAAATTTAAAAATGGATTTTATTTTAATAAATCCACCTTATATTAATAAAAATGATATTAATATTGAAAAAAATGTTAAATTATTTGAACCTTGAATGGCTTTATTTGCAAAAGATAATGGTTTATTTTTTTATAAAGTTTTATTTAAAAATCTTGAAAAATTATTTTTATTAAATAATAATTTAGTAATAATAAGTGAGTTTGGTTTTAATCAAAAAGAGGAAATAGAATTACTTTTTAATTCAAAAGGAGTAAGATATAACTTAGAATTTAAAAAAGATTTTTCAAATCATTGAAGGTATTTTGTTTTAAAAAATGGAGATAGTAATGGATAAGAAAATATTTGTGGAAAACAAGTCAATAAAAATATGAGATAAATTTTTTAAAACTTTAGTAATTTTTTTAATTCTTATTACACCCACAATTTCGTTTATAATTGTTTACTATATGAATCCAGCAATTAATTTTTATTTTAATTATTTTATTTTAATTGAAAAAAATTTTGGTCCGTCAGTTATAGTTACTAAAATGTCAATGCTATTTTTTATGTGAGCTGCTTTTGCAATTTTTATACTTACACTTATTTTTATTTTTTTAATTCCCTTTATTTTTGGAAAAAAAATAAAATTAACAATAAAAGTAGCTTTTACAATTTTAATTACTCTATTACTTATTCTTTCAATAATTTTTAGCTCAATTTCTGAATACAACTATTCAAGATTTCATGTTTTTTACATATTTTTAGCAAAACAAAATATTAATAAACCATTCGTGGAAGAATTATTTTTTTTACAAAAAAAATTTAGTGAAATATATTATAGTGAAAATGGCATTAATATAATTCAATATAGATGAACTTCAGATACTTTTACATGATGAATTTGTATTTTTAAAATTATGGTGATAATTATATATTTTGCAATACTATTAAATTCACTTGAGATAAAAAAGCAAGAAAAAATTGAAGCAACCTCTATAAGAAAAAATTTGGATCAAAGTAAATTGAGCTATTTTTTAAATAAATTAGTAATAAATAATAGTAAAAATATCTCAGCTTGATTAATTTCTGCAACATTTCTTGTTTTTTTACCTCAATTAATTTTTATTTCTATTATGTCTATTTTTAATTCAGAGATTAATTCACTATTAAATTGATCGACAATTGCGCCAGATTTAATTAAAAGTCAGGATGTAAATTTAAGTTCTTTGACAAATAGTAATGTTTCGAATTTTATTATTAAAAGTTTGCCAATAATTATTTCTGGTTTTTTAATGGGAACAATATGCATTTTCTTTTTAGTTTATACAAAAGGTTGAAATACAAATAATTTATTTTTCAAATTACAATTTTTAATTATGTTTATTGAAATTATTTTAATTATTTCTATTACTACATATTCATCTAACCAAATTCAACATATAGTGGAAATTTGAAATGATAATAAAATAGGAATTGAATTAAATAAATATTTTGCTGAAAACAATGAAATTTTTCTTACTCTAAAAGAGATGTTAGGAACAACATTTATAAATTCTAACAATATTGTTAAAAACCCTTGACTATCAGGATTACAATATGCATCTCAATCAATAATTAGTATAAGTTTTATATTAACTGTTTATATAATTCTCGGTTTTAAATTATTAAAAATAAACAAAAAATTTTAAAAAATATTTGTTTTCATAGTTAAAATAGTGTATTATTAATTTTTTTATGCTATAATAAATTTATAAAATAATTTAAAAGTATGATTTCAGCATATATAAGCTGGGTCATACTTTTAATTTTATTTAATTCATTAAAAAAAATTGTAATATATAATATCAAACAAATTAATGTATTGCAATCATAATAGTGAAAAAAATAAAATTTATGCTATAATAAATATGTACTTATAGGGGGTGCTTTAAATGTATGTAAATCCATTTGAAAGAATGAAAAAATTAAAAGAAGAAAAAGAAAAAAAAATTTATGAAGTAGAGAAAGAAAAAGAAAAGTATGCTAGATTAGGTGCACAAATGGGTTTTACTGAGGATAAAGAAGTAGTCCCTTCATTCATAAGAGACCTTATTGGAGAACCAAGGAAAATTAATTTACCTCCATTTATTAATAATGAAGATAGAAGTTCTCAAAAGGATTCTGTAGATTTAAATCAAAATTTAAATTTTTATTCTAACTCATTAGAAGAATTTGAAAATAAACAAAAATTAGAAGACTTTATTAATAGTAATGAAGAAGATATGTTAGTATTAGATTTTGAGGATTTGGATAATTCTTTAAAAACAAATGATATTAATTTTAATAAAGAAATTTTGGAATTTAATAGTTATACTGAATTAATAAAAACTAGAGACTATATAAATAAAATATTTATTTTGGTTAATGAGAAACAGAAGTTTGAAAAATTAGTGGATAATTTAAATTATGAAAATGCTTTTAATGAAAAAATAGTTATTAAAATAAATAAAATAATGATGTATTCATTGCCCTGTTTATTCTTATTTAAACAAATAATTAATTCCCTTCCTAAACAGATTACTGTTGAAGATAAGAAAGTTTTATGAGAAAGAACTTCTCTCTTATTAGCAGGAACAGAATGGGGAAAAACAACTTCAGATATTGACTTTATTATAGAATCCTTATCATTAACAGATGATCCTATAAATATGGTTATTCAAGAGTTTAAAAATTTATTTTTTGATTATCAATTTAATAAAACAATAGATTTATTCATTTTAGATTTTGAAAAAATTCCAAAAGAAAAAATTTTCTTAATTCTTAATTTTTTAACCGAATTAGTTGTTAATATTCCTAATATAAGAATTAGTTTAAATTTTAAAGAAGAAAATATAAGCTTACTTAATGATTTAGATTGTAACATTGAGAATATTTTATTAATTGAAAAAGCAATGGAAGTAAAAATTGTAAAAAACGATTTTAATAAAAATTATTTTAAAAGTGATATTCCCCATGTTTTGGAAGAAGAAAATTTTAATATCGAGAGCCCATACTTGGAGGAGTTAGAATTTCTAAACTCTAATTATTTTCAAAATCAAAAACAGGAAAATAAAATTAGTGATTTAAATAATGATTATGGAATTAATTCAAATTTAAGAATTCGTGTTAATACAGTTTTAGAAAAACAAAGAATTGAGTTAGAAGAACAAGAAAAAAGTGAACAATTAAATAGGTTATCACAGAATGGAAATTCAAATTTTAACCCTTTTATTCTTAGAAAAGAAAATGTTGAAAATAATAAAGAAGAAAATGTTTTTGCAAAATTTAGAAAAGATAATTTAATAAATATTAATAATAAATCATCAAATACTAATATAAATAACAAAGGAACTTCAATTTCAGGAAATTGAAGTGATTTAAATAAATAGGAGGAAAAAAGATGTTTAAATTTTTTATAATAAGTGCATGGACTGTTGCAATTGCAGCTTCTGCTTCAATTGCAATGTTTGTTGCATTATCACTTACATTTAGTATATGATCTACTTCTAGCGAATCATTACTTAATATATTTAATTCAATAGCTTTACAAAAGTATATAACTTTTTTAACTAATGATAGTCAATTTCTAATAAGTTCTTCAAATTTAGAAAATGGGGAATGACAAGTATTTGTTACAATTGGATTAATTAGTGCTATCGGAGTTTCAATGATTGTAATTTCAATAATTGAATTACTTAGAATGAAAAAAGCTCAAAAAATTTCAAAGCCATTTATAAAAGTATACATAGTTATAATAAGTGTATTGAGTTTACTAGTAGGGCAAGTTATTTTAATTATTGGGGGGACACTGTTACTATTTACTTTTGTCTTATTAGAAGTTCTATTATTTGATTCTGAGGCATTAAATAATTTTGCAGAGGAAAGAAATTTAATAGCGATTTATAAAGAAGAACGTAAATTCGAAAGAGAGGTATCTAAAGAGGGAAAGTTAATTGACAGCACAGATTTGATACAAAAAAATCAAATAAATTTTCAAAGCAAAATTGAGCAAGAAAAAGTAAATGATAATCTTGTGCTGTCAGTTGAAAATCAAAAAGACCTAGATAAATATTTCAAAAATTCTAAGCTTAAAAATAATTATTTTAAATGAAAAAAAATAAAACAAAGTTTAATTGATACAAAAAAAGAATTTGAAAATATGGACCTAAAAAACTTAAATCCAAAACAATTGAAAAAGGTGTTAGATTTCAATAATAAAGTATTAAATTCAAATGAAATGGCAAGAAATTTAAATATTCCTGAGTTTTATCAAATGAGTTACCTTATAATTGGAGAATTATCAAATAAAAATGATATAAATTTAAATTTTGAAGTTAGTGAAATAAATTCAAATAAAAAAGAGGATGTTCTTTTTCAAGAAGAAATTACTTTGGAAAGCAAATCATTTAATTCAACTTCAAACTCATTTATTAAAGAACAAGATATAAAATCAATAGATGAAGAAGATGAAATTTACAATTCGTATTCACAAATGGATGAGGAAATTAACAAATTACTTAGCTCAGAAGTAAAAACAAGCACAATAATGAAAGGTTTTGATGATAAATTTGTATTATCAAAAATGAAAAGAGCTATTAATATGGATTTAAATCAATTACTAAAAATCGATTCTTCTTTTACAAATGAACAAGAAATGTTGGAAGATTTTGGATTTAGAAATTTTGAAATAATTAATAATTCATATGAAAACTCTTTTCAATTTACACTAATTGAAAATTTGAAAGAAAATAATGAAGTTTTAAATGGGAAAAATTTACAAAAAAATCTTAATGAATCGTTTATTCAAAATAATAAATTACTTCCGGAAATAATAGAAATTAAAAATTTAAATGAAGAATTAATAATAGAAGAAGAACAGAACGATGCATTAAATGTTAATTTTAATCAATTAGAAATAAATTCTTTGATTAGTTCAAATATAAATGAAATCTATGAGGATTTCAATTTTGAACAGCCAGATCTTACATTGGATGTTTTTAATCAACAGGATTTAGAAAAAAATGTAAATAAATCTTTATTTGCAAATAAAATTGATTTTGTTGCAACAGCAAAACCTATAATAGATCAAAATAATTTAGAATTTGAAGAAAAGGAATTTGAAGAATTTATTATTCCAAATTCAAAAAAAACAAAATCAAAAATTGAAAATTCAGAAGATAAATTTGCTATAGAAAATATGGCAAGAGCTATTAATATCGATTTAAATCAATTAAATGAGAGCTATGTTTCAAATTTAAAGGAACACGAAATATATAATGATTTTAAAATAGAAGATGAATTATTAGCATCTGAAATGTTAATAAAACAATTGGAAAATACAAAAAAATATAAAATAGATCTTTTACTAAAACAAAATATAAAAGAAGGAACTTCTTCTTCATTATTAGAAAATCAAAACTTAGATCAAATTAAAAAAGAAACTAGTCTTATTCAAGAAAAATTAGTAAATAATATTTCGTTATCTGAAAATGAAAATACAGAATTACAGTTTATTGAAGATAGTAATTTAGAAAATATTTTACTTGATCAAAAAGAAAATAAATTATATGAAAATGAAATTGAATTAGAAGATTTTGATGATAATTTTATAAATATTGAATTTAATAATTCAAGCGAATTAGAAGAAGTTTGTTTTTGTGAAGAAAAAAATGAGAAATTGCAAAATATTGAAGAAAGAATAACTTCTTTGGAAAAATTAATTTATAGTATTGACATAGAGTATGAAAATAAAAAAATTCATGATGAATTCATGAAGTTATCACAAAAAATTGAGTTACTTTCAAAAACAATTAATGAATTAGAAAATAGCAATCCAAAATCAATTATTGATTCTTTAACAATTAGACATGTGTATAATAAAAAATAATAATAAAACATTATTTTTTATTATAAAGTAGGAATTTGCACTTGTTTTTTGATATTACTGATTTTATAGAAATTGATGAAGCTTTCAACTATTTTTTAATTTCTAAAGAAAAAAATACTATATTAAATAAACTTACTGATTATATAAATAATGATGGGTTAATTTTTTTACCGAAAGTTTCTGAAATTTTACAAGAAGCATTTCCTTTTTTAATTAATAATAATTTAAAAATTGAAGTAGTTAATAAATCAATTGAATTGAGTAATTGTGTTAATAAAATGATCTTTAATAGCATAAAAAATAGAAAATCCAAAAGATTATTTTTAGAAATAAATTTTTGCAAAAACTTAAAAAATATTAATTTAGCAAAAAAAATGATTACAGAAATAAATTCGTTCATTTATAAATATAATATTCAAAAGATTTATAGCCAAAAAACTTTTGTATATTTAAATTTTGATAGTAACTTTATAGGAACAATAGACTTGATTTTACAAAATGAGGAAAAAATTTTTATAATGGATATTAAAACTAGTAAAGTAAATTTTATAGAAAAATACATTTTTCAATTATTTTTACATAAAAAAATGTTTGAATATTCATCAAATTTAAAAGTAGAAGATTGCTTAATTTTAAATCCAAGAGAAAATCAAGTTTTAATGAAATATAGTGAACCAATAAAAAAGGAACAATCTAGGATATCTACATTGATAAATAATTTATTAAAGGAAAAAAATGAAAAAAATTAGTACAAAACAAATAGTTTTATGTGGCTTTCTAACCACCATAATGTTTATAATTGGGTTTATAGTTATTACTTTTTCAAATATAACAGGTAAAAGCATTTTGCAATTTTCAGATATTATTTTTCTTTCTTTATTTAAAATAATTAACCCTTTAACATTAATAACTTCTTCAGTTATTAGTGGAATTTTAATTGATTTATATTCTGGAGGTATAATTTTTATTCCGATTACAATTATAATTAAAATTTTAATAGGAGTGTCATTTTTATTTTTTAGAAAAATAATAAATCAATATTTTGCAGTATTTATTTGCTATTTATGAATTTTATTATATGTAGCTTATGTTTATTTATTATTTGATTTATCCGCAATGTATTTAGAATTAATTATTGATTCTATTCAATATATTGCAACTACAATTTTTACATTTATTTTTTTTATTATTTTTGATTTAAAAAATAGATAATTATTTGACAAATTATTTAAATAGTTTTAAAATTAACTTATAAAAAATGGACAATTTTTATAAAGGAGAAAAAAATGGCACAATCAAAAGAAGACTTTAAAGCAGTACTTAATGAATTTAAAAGTAAAAAAAACGATCAAGAAATTTTAATTGAGAAAGCAAAAGAATCAATTAAAAGAGCTAAGATAGATTTAAAAATAAAAAAGAGAGAATTAAAAAATATTTCAAGTGAAGCAAAAATTGCTAAAAGTAATTATAAGAAACAGTCTCTATAATAATTTAAAAGGAACCTTTTGAGGGTTCCTTTTCTTTTTAAAAATCTATAATTTTTGAATATTTTTCTTTAAGCTCTTTTTTTAAATTATCATAGCCTTTCATTTTTAAATTTTCATTATAAATTTTTATTGCTTTCTTTCTAATTTTATTTTTTGCTTTTATTGCAAGAATAATTATTCCAATAATTATTAGACAACTTAATAAAATTAAAATTGTTATTGCTATGTTTGTATTTTGTTTTTCTTCTAAATACTTTATATCCGCCTTTAATCTTACCTTTTGTTTAATATAATCAATTTTTGTTTTAAATTTCCTTTCCTTAATTATTGCATCTGTTAGAAATGCTTCAATATAGTATAAGTCAAATGCACTTAAACCATAAAAAATTTTATCTTCAAAAATAATTTCCTTTTTAGGTGGTTCAGGCTTAAAATGTAAATTTAAATTAATTGATGGAGGTTCAACTATTTTTTCAGGTTCTGGTTTAAAAATTGGTACTTGAATGTAATTAATATTATTATTTTTTGTTATTTCAACTTTATTATTTTCTTTTGGTAAAGCTCTAATAGTTTCCTCTTTAGGTGGTTCAAATTTATTAATATTTCTCACATCTATATTTGGTTTTTCTGCAGGTTTATTTGTTGTTGTTGGATTAGTTTTTTTTAAATTTATATTTAAATTTTTCTTTTCCTCTTTTTCCATTTTATCAAATTTTAGTTTTCTACCGGTTGTTCTTCAGTTATTATCTATTAAATCCTCTATGTTAGATTGCTTTCTTTCTACTTTTTTATTCATTTGTGGTTTAGGAATAGATTGTTGTTGTTTTTTTACAAAAACAACAACAAAATTTGATTCCCTAGAATCATTATTTTTTTGTTGCCCTTGAATTTGTAAATTATCTTCAAAATATAGTTGCAAAATAACGTGTTTTGAAGTCGGATTGGCAACTATACTATCAGGCAAAATATTATATAATTGTTGAATACTGATTGATCTATTTTTTTGAATTACATCTAAAATAGTTGTTTTTACAGAATTATATTGTGACGAGTTTTTATCATTTGCAAAATTTGGTCCATTAGTTGTTAAAATGCCTCTTTGCTTAATAGAGTTATTTCTACAAAAATCAGCTCAATCAAGAAAATCTCGTGAATTTGATTCTCCTCATACCATTTTAATCATTCTCCTTATTAAATATTATAATATGAAATTATAGTATTATTTATATGTATAGAAAAGAGACTTTTATGAAGGAAATTAAACCAATAAATTATGAAAATTTAATTATTACTAAGGTAAATAATGTATATCAAAATTTTAAAATGAATGTAAATAAAGATTTTGAAATTCCTGAACTTATTAAAGATTTTTTTGTAAAAAATCCACAATTGCAAAAAAAGGAAGATATTGAAAACTTAGGAATTTCTTTAGATAAAACTTTTAATGATTGACAACAAAATGAAAAAAGCATCATCATAACACATTTACTGTCAATTTTACAAAATTCATTAATTGTATTATTTTCAATTCAAAGAAATCTTGAAACTGAAAAAATTGATAGTAAAATTATTACATCAACTGCAGGAGTTGATGTAATAATAGGTACCTCAGTTCAAGCACTAGGTATGAAATCAAATGAATTATTAAAAAAATTTGACGAACTACAATTACTAAATGATCCTCAGAAAATATTTAATTCAACTAATAATTTTTTAATTAAAATTTCTCAAATGAGTGCTGAATTGGCGTTTACTAAGTTAATGGAAAATTTAATAGAATTTAATCAAAGTTACCAACAAAGTTACCAAAAATTTGCAACATCCATTGAAGATGAGTTTACTCCTAAAAGAATGAAATTATTGATGGAGTATATCAATGCATATTATTTATTTAATTTTTTATTAGAGTTAATACTAATTTATCCGCTTCAAGAAGAGATGATGACAAAAGAAGCTTTCGATAATATATTGCCTAATATCATAATGTATTAATTTTTTAATATTAACTTAGTATATTATATTTTTTGATATATAATATAATTTGTGTGCTTACAATACACTTGGTATTGTGGAAAGGAGGAAACTTAAATGGCAACAATTAATCAATTAGTTAGAAAACCAAGAAAAGCTAAAACTTGAAAAACTAAAGCTCCAGCTCTTAATAGAGGTGTGAATACTTTACTTAAAAAAGTTACTAGATTATCTGCTCCTCAAAAAAGAGGTGTATGTACAAGGGTTGCAACTATGACTCCCAAAAAACCTAACTCTGCTTTACGTAAATATGCAAGGGTTAGATTAACTAATGGAATGGAAGTAACAGCATATATTCCAGGTGAAGGTCACAATCTACAAGAACATAGTGTTGTTTTAATTCGTGGAGGAAGAGTAAAAGATTTACCGGGGGTTCGTTATCATATAATTCGTGGTACTTTGGATACAACAGGAGTTAATGGAAGAATGCAATCTCGTTCATTATATGGAACAAAAAGACCAAAAGAAAAAAAATAATTGTGTAAAATTAGCACATTAGTATAAAAGGAAAGGAGTTAAAAAATATGCGTAAACATCAAGCTGAAAAAAGAGATGTATTACCAGATCCAGTTTATAATTCAAAATTAGTAACTAGGGCTGTTAATAAAATTATGTTAGATGGTAAAAGAGGAACAGCTCAAACTATTTTATATAAATCTTTTGATAAAATAAAAGAGAAAACAGGTTCTAATCCAATTGAAGTATTTGATAAAGCAATGGAAAATATTAAACCACATTTAGAATTAAAAGTTCGCCGTATTGGTGGAGCAAATTATCAAATTCCTGTTGAAGTTTCTGGAGATAGAAAAGTTACATTAGCATTAAGATGATTAATTAACTATTCAAGATTAAGAAATGAAAAAGAAATGATAGATAGATTAGCAAATGAAATTATTGATGCATCAAATGGAGTTGGTGGGTCAGTTAAAAAACGTGAAGATACACATAAAATGGCAGAAGCAAATAAAGCATTTGCACATTATCGCTGATAAAATTTAAATAAGGAGAAAAAAATATGCCAAGAGAATATAGTTTAGAAATGACTCGAAACTTTGGTATTATGGCTCATATTGATGCTGGAAAAACAACAACAACAGAACGTATTTTATTTCACACAGGTAAAATTCATAAAATTGGTGAAACCCATGAGGGAGAATCACAAATGGATTGAATGGCACAAGAACAAGAACGTGGTATAACAATTACTTCTGCTGCAACAACAGCGTTTTGAGCTGATCATCGTTTTAATATTATTGACACTCCAGGTCACGTTGACTTTACAGTTGAAGTTGAAAGATCTTTAAGAGTTCTTGATGGTGCTGTTGCAGTACTTGATGGTCAAAGTGGTGTTGAACCTCAAACTGAAACAGTTTGAAGACAGGCAACAACTTATAAAGTACCAAGAATTGTCTTTGTAAATAAAATGGATAAAATAGGAGCTGATTTTTTATATTCAGTGAAAACAATCGGAGATAGATTGGGTGCAAAAGCAGCTCCAATTCAATTACCAATGGGAGCTGAAGATCAATTTTCAGGAATAATTGATTTAGTTGAAATGGAAGCATGGGGTTTTGATGGTGAAGCAGATGAAATTGCTACAAAAATTGAAATTCCAAGTGATTTAAAAGATTTAGCAGAAGAATTAAGAAGCAAACTTATTGAAGTTGCAGTTGAATATGATGAAGAATTAATGATGAAATTTTTAGATGGTGGTGAAATAACTATACCTGAATTAAAATCAGCAATTCGCAAAGGAGTTATATCAGCTGAGTTCTTCCCAGTTTTAGCTGGTTCTGCATTCAAAAATAAGGGAGTTAAATTACTTTTAAATGCTGTTGTTGATTACTTGCCTTCACCATTAGATGTTCCTGCAATTAATGGAACATTATTAAATGGAGAAGCAGCAATTAGACACTCATCAGATACTGAACCATTTTCAGCATTAGCTTTTAAAATAATGACAGATCCATTTGTTGGTAAATTAACATTTTTCAGAGTTTATTCTGGAATTTTAACAAAGGGTAGTTATGTATTAAATGCTACAAAAGATAAAAAAGAGCGTGTAGGCCGCTTATTAAAAATGCATGCAAATAATCGTGAAGAAATTGAAGAAGTTTATGCAGGAGATATCGCAGCAGCTGTAGGATTAAAAGATACAACAACTGGAGATACTTTAAGTGATGAAAAAAATTCAATTATTCTTGAGTCAATGGTATTTCCAGAACCGGTTATACATTTAGCACTTGAACCAAAAACAAAAGCTGATCAAGAAAAATTAGGAATTTCATTAAACAAACTTTCAGAAGAAGATCCAACTTTTAGAACTTATACAGATGAAGAAACTGGACAAACAATTATAGCAGGAATGGGTGAATTACACTTAGATATTATTGTTGATCGTTTAAGACGAGAATTTAAAGTTGAAACTAATGTTGGAGTTCCTCAGGTTTCATATCGTGAAACAATAAAACAAGCTACTAAAGCTGAAGGAAAATATGTTAAACAATCAGGTGGTCGTGGACAATATGGGCACGTTGTGATTGAATTTGAACCAAACCATGACAAAGGATTCGAATGAGTTGATAAAATTGTTGGTGGAAAAATTTCAAAAGAATATATTAATGCAGCAAAAGTTGGTTTACAAAATGCATTGCAAAATGGTGTAATTGCAGGATTTCCAATGATTGATGTTAAAGCAACAATTGTTGATGGTTCATACCATGATGTCGATTCAAATGAGATGGCATATAAAATTGCAGCTTCATTGGCGTTAAAAGAAGCTGCTAAAAGAACAAATCCTGTTCTTTTAGAACCAATTATGTCAGTAGAAGTAACTGTTCCTGATGAATACTATGGAGATGTAATGGGAAATATTTCATCAAAACGTGGATTAATTGAGGGTTCAGAACAAAGGGGAAATGCACAAACTGTTAAATCAAAAGTTCCTCTTTCAGAAATGTTTGGTTATGCAACAGAATTGCGTTCATTTACACAAGGACGTGGAAATTATACAATGATTTTTAGTCACTATAATGAAGTACCAAAAAGTATTGCTGAAGAAATTATTAAAAAATCAGGTAAATAGTTTTATATTTCTCAAATACAAAAAAATATTGTACTTTAAATAAAATCAATTATAATTATTTATGACATTTTGTCGTAAATAACAAAATGAAAGGAATGAAAAACATGGCAAAAGAAGCTTTTGACCGTAGTTTACCTCATGTTAACATTGGAACAATTGGACACGTTGACCACGGTAAAACTACTTTAACAGCTGCAATTACTAAAGTATTAGCAGCAAAAGGTGGAGCAGAATTTAAAGATTATGCAAACATCGATAACGCACCAGAAGAAAGAGAAAGAGGTATTACAATTAATACTTCTCACGTTGAATATAAAACAGAAAATAGACACTACGCTCACGTTGACTGTCCAGGACATGCCGATTATGTTAAAAATATGATCACAGGAGCAGCCCAAATGGATGGTGCAATCTTAGTTGTTGCAGCAACTGATGGGCCAATGCCTCAAACAAGAGAACACATTCTATTATCAAGACAAGTAGGAGTACCAGCAATTACAGTATTTTTAAATAAATGTGATATGGTAGACGACGAAGAATTAATCGATTTAGTTGAAATGGAAGTTAGAGACTTATTATCAGCATATGATTTCGATGGAGATGGAGCACCAGTAATTCGTGGTTCAGCTTTAGGAGCATTGAATGGTGATGCAAAATGAGTTGAAAAAGTGGAAGAATTAATGGCTGCAGTTGACGCATATATTCCTACTCCAGCTCGTGATACAGATAAAACTTTCTTAATGCCTGTAGAAGATGTATTTACTATTACAGGGCGTGGAACAGTTGCAACTGGTAGAGTTGAAAGAGGAATTGTTAAAGTTAACGAAGAAGTTGAAATAGTTGGATTAGTAGAAGATAGCAAAAAAGTTGTTGTTACTGGATTAGAAATGTTTAGAAAATTATTAGATCAAGCACAAGCTGGAGATAATGTTGGAGCATTATTAAGAGGAGTAGACAGAAATGATATTGAACGTGGTCAAGTTCTTGCAAAACCAGGAACAATTAAACCTCATACAAAACTAAATGCTTCTGTTTATGCATTAACTCAAGAAGAAGGTGGACGTCACAAACCGTTCTTTAATAAATATCGTCCTCAATTCTATTTCCGTACAACAGATGTTACTGGAGAAGTTCATTTACCAACTGGAATAGATATGGTTTTACCAGGAGATAATGTTGAATTAGTAATTGAATTAATTAAACCAATTGCTGTTGAACAAGGAACAAAATTCTCAATTCGTGAAGGTGGAAGAACAATCGGTGCTGGAACTGTTGTTTCAATTGTAGATTAAATTAAAATTAAAAAACCCTTTAAAGGGTTTTTTAATTTTAATTAAATATAATTATGTTATAAAGATATAATGAATTTATGGATTTAAAAAATGAATATAAATTAATTTGAAAAATAAAAACTTCAAGAGATTTGAAATATAAAGATATTTCAGAACAATATTGTAAAAAAATAATTCAAGAATTAATTGAAAAAAATAAAAAAATTGATATTATGGAACTGGCAAAAAATAAAGTTGCTGGAGTATATTTACTATATTCAATTGAAAATAAAAATTTAAATTTTACATATGTTGGTGAATCAAAAGATTTGGGGCAAAGAATAAAACAACATTTAAGAAATTTTAATTCTAAAAATAGGTTATATTCTAAAATGAGAAAAAAAATAATTTCATCAAATCAAATAAATTTTTTAATACTAGATGAAATTGAAGATCAAAATCTTAGATTAATGAAAGAGACTTATTATATTTATATTTTTAAATCTAAATTTTTTAATTTAAATTCTAAATTAGTTAATAAAAAATTAAAGTGTCCAAATGGCCATGGTAATACTAGAAGTTATATGACTTATGATAAAAATAGTTTGAATTTGCTAATTTATATTTATGGAAAATGTAAAAATAATGAATGCAAAGAGATTTTTATTATAAATTAGATTTCTATTGCTTATTAAAAGGTGTATTATATTCTTGTATTTAAAGGAGAGAAAAAATGATAAATATAAATAAGGGTAACCACTCATTAACTTTATCTGCTGTTAGCTCAAAAGATAAATTGAATGAATTAGTTATTAAAGAAAGTGGAGTAGCTTCCCTAATAAGCGAAGATAAAAAAATTTATTTCTATTTAGCAGATAATGTATCTATTGATCAATTAGAAAGTAATTTAGAAAGATTTATTAATTCAAATAAATATAATTTAAATGTAGATGTTGATTCTTTTTTAAAAATTTTCAATAATAAGGAAGAAGTTTTTCAAAAAGTTATTGAAACAATTATTTTTGCTTCTCATAAAGCGATAGTCTTTAAAAAAGAAGAAGAAGTGAAAGAAATTTCTTATAATTTTATAATTGATGAAAAATTTAATGATCTTTTAAATATTTCATTAATAAAAATGGAATATTTAAATTTTGCAAGAGATTTACAAGATCTTCCACCAAATATTGGAACTTCAATTGCTATAGCAGATAAAATTTCCTCAAAGGCAAAAGAAATTAATGGAATTAAAGTTACTATTTATAATAAAAAACAAATTGAAGAAATGGGAATGGGTTTATTATTAGCAGTAAACGCTGGAAGTAATGTTGAACCAAGAGTTGTAGTTTTAGAGTATAATTCAGATTCTTCACAAAAAAGAACTGCATTAGTGGGTAAAGGAATAACTTTTGATACTGGGGGATATAATCTAAAACCATCTAATTTTCTTGAAAATATGAAATTTGATATGTCAGGGGCTGCAATAGTTTCTTCAACTGTTATGGCTCTTGCAAAAGCAAAAGCCAAATGTAATGTTGTTTCAATTGCAATGTTAACTGATAATAGAATTGGGGGAAGTGCCACTTTAACTGAATCTGTAATTAAATCAATGAATGGACAAACAGTTGAAATTACAAATACAGATGCTGAAGGTAGATTAGTTTTAGCTGATGGTATTACCTATGCAATTAGAAATGAAAAAGCAGAAAGAGCAATTACAGTTGCAACATTAACAGGAGCAATAGCTATTGCATTAGGAAGATGATTTACAGGTACTTTTTCTAAACAAGATGTTTTTCATAATGAATTTAGTAATGCTGCTAAAAAAGCGCAAGAAAATATTTGAAGACAACCTTTAATTGAAGAACACTTAAAAGAAATGCAATGTTCGAAAGTTGCGGACTTAGCAAATTCAGAACCAGGAAGAGAAGCGGGTTCTTCAACAGCTGCAGCATTTTTAGATTCTTTTGCAGAATCAAAAGAATATATACATTTAGATATTGCAGCAACAGCAGATAGAAATAAACGTGGAAGAGCACCAATGTTAAAAACAATGTTTGAATTGTTGAATAAATAAAATAAAAACACCCTAATGGTGTTTTTATTTTAGGAGGAAAGAATGAAACGAGAACATATTGAAAAAAAATATAAATGAGATTTTTCAAATATTTACAAAAATATTGATGAATGAAAAAATGACTTAACAAAAGCTGAAGTTTTAGTTAATAAAATTGCAGAATTAAAAAATAAATTGAAAAAAAGAAATTTTTTCTATTATTACTTGAAATTAGAAAAAGAAAAAAATCTATTAATTGTGAAATTAAGTCATTATTTACATTTATTAGATATTGATCAAACTAATTTTGAATTTCAAGAATTAAATTCAATTATGGAAAATTTTGAACAAATTTCAAATATAAGAACTTCATTTATTTCAAATGAACTTAAAAGTATTGGTGAAAAAATTATTTCGAATTGAATTTTAAATTCTGAATATAAAGAGTTTGCATATTTTTTTAGACATTTTTTTAAAGAATCAAAATATGTTTTATCAGAATCAGAAGAAGAATTAATAAATAAAATATCAAGAAGTAGAAGCGCAGTTGGTAATTTATATGATTCGTTAGCATATGCGGATAATGAAATTGAAAAGATTGAATTAAATAAAGAAATAAAAGAATTAAATAATTTAGTATATAAAAAAATTATGGAAGATTCAGACCCCATACTTGAGCAAAATTTAAGACAAAATGCTGAGAAACTATATTTTTCAAATTTTACAAAAAGAAAACATAGTTTTTCAAAAATTTATGAAGCAATTTTGCAAAAACAAATTGAAAATAAAAATATTAGAAAATATAATAATATATTGGAAATGGCATTATTTAATGATGAAGTAAATTCAAATATTTACTTAAAGTTGATAGAAATTGGGAAAAAATATATAAATGAATTCAAAAAATATAATTTACTTATAAAAGAAAAGTATAACTTAAAGACATTTAATTCTACAGATAGAAAACTTAAATTAGTTCAAAATTATGATAAAGATTTTTCAGTAGAAGAAGCAATAAAAATTTCAAAGGAAGCTTTAAAACCTTTAGGAGAAATATATATAAGTAAATTAAATATTGCATTAAAAGAAAATTTAATAGATTTTTATGAATCACAAAATAAAGTTCAAGGGGCATATTCATCTGGGGGTAATGGAATTGAACCAATTATTTTAATGAATTGAGATTTCAAGTTATCATCAGTAAATACATTATTACATGAATTAGGACATTCAGTTCATACAATTTTTTCAGATGAATATCAAAAATATCCATTAAATAATTATCCTATAATACTTGCAGAAGTTGCATCAACTTTAAATGAGCATTTTCTCTTTGACTATATGTATAATCAAGCTAATGAAAAAAATGAAAAAATCTATTTACTTCAACAAAGAATTTTTGATTTAAATTCAACTTTTTATAGACAAATTCAATTTGCAGATTTCGAATACTCTGCGCATAAATTAGTTGAAAATAGTGAACCAATTACTACAAAAACTTTAATGGAATTATTTAAAACAAAACAAATTGAATTTGGATATGATATTTTTGATGACAATCAATTAGATGTATATAATTGATCGTATATTTCCCATTTTTTTCATTCACCATTTTATGTTTACAAATATGCAATTGATTTAGTAGCAAGTTTTAAATTGTACAGTGATTTTAAAAATGGAAATAATAATATTTTAAATTTTTTAAAGTCAGGTGGTTCAAAAGAACCTTTAGATATTTTAAAAGATGTCGGAGTAGATTTTGAAAAGGAAGAAACATATTTACCTTTAGTAAATGAAATATCTTATTTAATTGAAGAATTAAAAAAATTAATTTAAAAATAAAAAGGTTTAAATATAATTCTCTAAATATACAAAATGATAAAAAATCAATATCATTAAAATATATGAGGGAATTTTATATATAACAAAAACCTGTTTAACATTAATCATTTGCTCAATTTAAAACAAAAATTAGTTTTAGAAAATATTGATAGTGTATTCTATTTTGGCCAATAAAATGATTTTAGATTGTTAAAAATTTGTAAACAATTTTTTAACATCAAAAATTACAAAATACAGTAATAATTGATTAGAAGTAACTTTATTGATTTAAAAATTGTGAAATAGTACGATTGCAAAAATGTGTTAAAAAAATTTAATGTGTTAATGAAAAGTGAGCTAAAAAAATAATTTATTTTAAAAACTTATTAATTCATGAGTTAAAAAGGGAATCTTTAATATCTATAAATTGTAGAACTTTAATGATTACTAAATGATTATTATCAATGAGCACAAAGTGGTAAACTACAATCAAATTAAATTTGCAGAATTATTTCAAATGAAATGAAAGAAATTTCTATTATGATTAATGACTTATATGAATTTTAGGAATAAATATCTTAACTAAAAATGTAAGTAAAACAAGAATTTCTTGTTTTTGAGACTCATGGTTCCTTATTCTACCTTAAGGATTAAGAAACAACAACTTAAACTCAAAGAAAATAAAAATCTATTAAATTTAAAGGAAATTATAAACTTATTGTTCATTCGACAATGATAATCAATATTATTAAGTTTGAGCAAGAAGATTTAATAAGAATAGTATAATATATTCATTTTATACACAGTGAATTTAATAGACAATGTTATATGTAAAACTTTCTTTTTCAAATAAAACTTGAAAAACAAAAAACATTAATGTAAAAATGATTTTAATAATTTAGAAAAACTAATTGAATACTACATCGCATATTATAACTATGACAGAATTGTTATAAGACATAAATGCCTTGTAATTATCTATTTCAAAAATGTATAAAAAAAAGCAACATTTAAATAAGATGTTGCTTTTTTAAAATAAAACATTTTGTATACTTAATAAAGTATAGTTAGTTTATTTATAAAAACTATTTTTATTTTTTTAAAAAATTTATTACATCATTAATATGGCCAACAGGATCTACATCACTAAATTCCTTGATAACTTCAAGATTTTTATTTAATACATATGTATTTCTTTTAGTAATTTTAATAGTTTGATTTTCTCAAGTTGTAGTTTCAGCTTCTAAATTAAAATTAGCAATTAATTCTCTATTAACATCTGCAATTAAAGGATAATTTAGAACATAATCGCATGAAAAACTATTTTGATTTTCTACATCATCTCCACTTACACCAACTATATTGAAACCTAAATCCTTAAATTCTATATTTCTTTTTTCATATTCTTGAACTTCTAAAATACATCCTGATGTATGTGCTTTAGGATAAAAGAACATTATTAAACCTTTTTCTCCAACTAATTCATTTAATTGAACTTCTTTATTACTGTCTAAAAGATATTTTTTATTTTCTAACTTCATGATTTCTCCTTGCATAACTATATTAGTCAAATTAATTATACCTCTAAACCATTTAAAAGTTTTTCTAAATAATCTCCCACACCACCTTCATTATTTGATAATATTGTAATTCCATCAGCAATATTTTTTAATTCAGAGTTACCGTTTTTCATTGCAACTCCATAACCTACTTTTTGGATCATTTCATAGTCATTCATTTGATCTCCAAAAGCAATAACATCTCTTATATCTTTATTATAGTATTGAGCTAATATTTCTGAAACAAAACCTTTATTAACAATTTTATTTGTTAAAGTTATCATAGCAGTTGATTGCTTTGTTAAATTTCCATAAGCATTACCTGATTGAATTTTAACAGTATGTTTAAATTTTTCTAATGCTCTTAAAACATTATCCTTATCCATATCATTTTTTAAAAATAAAACAACATTTGTTGCAGGTCCTTCTCAATTATTATATGGATCTGAAATAAAATAATCGTCATCTTCCACATCATCAAGATGAAAAAATTTTTCAACAAATTCATCTTTATGTTGAACAATAGCTTTATTATATGATTCTATAAGAATATTAGAACATTTATTTTTTATTGCTGGATTGTTAATTATTTGTAGTACAATTTCTTCACTAATTGGCAAGACAATTCGTTTAAATCTTCTCTTAAGTGGATCATGAATATGAGCACCATCAAAATTTGTTAAAAGTGTTGTTAATCCTAATTCTTTATAAAACCTTATTGATGCTCTGTGGGGTCTTCCCGTAATTATACAAACCTCATGGCCATCTTTCATTGCTTTATTTAAAACTTCTTTTGTTTTTGGGTGAATTTCTTCACCATTTTCTGCTAAAACAGTACCATCAAGGTCAACTAAGATAAGTCTTTTCTTTGATAAGTGTTGTAATTGCATATTATCATTCCTATCTATACAACATAATATTATTCTAAATTAAGAATAATGAAATATGAAAAAAATTTTCATTCTTTAAAAATAATATAGTAGAAATAAATAAGGACTTAAAATATAATTGTAAATAGGGGGTATTTAAGGTATGTTAATTTTTAAAACTTCTTGTGTTGATCCAAAATATAATTTGGCAACAGAAGAATACCTTGTAAAATCAAAAAAGTATAAAGAGCCAATATTGTTTTTATGACAAAATGACAATACAATTGTTATTGGAAAAAATCAAAATGTTGCTTGGGAAATTAATTTGCAAAATGCAGAAAGAGATAGTGTTAATATTATAAGAAGGAATACTGGTGGAGGTACTGTATTTCAAGATTTAGGCAATATGAATTTCAGTATTATATATACTGATATTGAAAATAAGGGAGTTTCTTTATTTTCAAGCATGTTATCACCTGTAATAAATACATTAAATGAATTAGGAGCACCAGCTGTATTTTCTGGTAGAAATGATATTGAGTTAAATGGAAAAAAAATATCAGGAAATGCTATGTGAAAATATGAAGATAGATTTTTACAACATGGTACTGTTTTATTTAATGCAAATTTAGATAGATTAGCACAGTATTTAACAGTGGATAGAGCAAAAATCATAGCAAAAAACATCCAATCAATCTCAGCTAGAGTAACAAATGTAAATTCAGAAATTGAAGAAAAAATCGAAATTAGTTATTTTATGGATAAACTAATTGAAACTTATAAAAAAATGGATGTAGTAAATCCATTGGTTTTAGAAAAAGATGATCTCGCAGCAATTGACAAATTATTTAGGGAAAAATTTTCAAATCCAGATTGAACATTTGCAAAAAATGCAGATTTTGATTATAGAAATAAAAAAAGAATTGAGGGTAAGGGAACAGTTGAAGTTCTTTTACAAATTGAAAAAAATATTATTAAAAATGCGCAAATATATGGAGATTTTCTAGGTTTTAAAGGAACAGAAGAATTAGAAAATAAGTTAATTAATGTGCAGTATAAAGCATCAGAAGTTGAAAAAGTTTTAAATGAAACTGATATTGTAGGAATTTTTGGTGCAAACTTTGTTGTACAGGATATTTTAGATTTATTAATTCAATAGGAGGTATAAAATTATATGAAATTTATAGGAAAATTTGATCCATTAAAAAATGAAATAGTAGAGATAATGGATAAAAATGGGAAAATTATTAATGAAAGTTTAATGCCAAAAATTAGTGATAAAGAATTAATTGAAGCATATAAACTAATGAATCTTTCAAGAAGACAAGATGATTTTCAAAATAAAGCACAAAGACAAGGAAGACTTTTATCATTTCTTTCTTCTACTGGACAAGAGGCTTCAGAAATTGGGTTCACATTACCTTTAATTAAAGGAAAAGATTGATTTGTTTCAGGATATAGAAACAATGCGGCTTGATTAACTGTAGGTATGCCAATGAAAAACATTATGCTTTATTGAATGGGAAATGAATATGGAGGTAGATCACCTGAAGGTGTAAATTCATTACCACCAAATATTATTATAGGTTCACAATATTCACAAGCAACTGGAATAGCTTTTGCTGAAAAGTATAAAAAAACTGGAGGTGTTGCAGTTACTACAACAGGTGATGGAGGAATGAGTGAAGGGGAAACTTATGAAGCAATGAACTTTGCAAAATTACATGAATTACCTGTAATATTTATATGTGAAAATAATAAATGAGCAATTTCAACTCCATATAAAAAATCAACAAAATCACTTAATATTGCAGTTAAAGGAATTGCTTCAGGTGTTCCATCAATTAAGGTTGATGGAAATGACTTTTTGGCAGTTTATGCTGTTGCAAGTGAAGCAATTGAGTATGCAAGAAAAGGAAATGGTCCTGTTTTTATTGAATGTGATACATATAGACTTGGAGCACACTCTTCTTCAGATAATCCACTAATCTATAGACCACAAAATGAATTCGATGAAGCTTTAACTAAAGATCCTTTAATTAGATTAAAACAATACTTAATTAATAAAAAATCATGAGATGATAAAAAACAAGAAAAATTAGATAATGAACAAGATACATTTATTAGATCAGAGTTTGATTGAGCAGAAGCTAATAAAGATTATCCAATTGAAGATATTTTTGATTATCAATTTGCAAAAAAAACACCTGATTTAGAAAAACAATACAAAGAAGCTAAAGCTTTCTTTGAAGCACACCCTGAAGCAAAAGGAGGACATCATTAATGAAAACTTTAAATAATGTTAAAGCAGTTTCTGAAGCACTAGAAGTAGCTATGGAAAAATGAAGTGAAGTAGTAGTTTATGGAGAAGACGCTGGTTTTGAAGGTGGAGTTTTTAGAGCAACTGAAGGATTACAAGCAAAATTTGGAGAGGAAAGATGTTTTGATGCACCGATTTCTGAAGCAGTTTTTGCTGGTGTTGCTCTTGGAATGGCAATAAATAAAATGAAACCAGTCATTGAATTACAATTTGAGGGATTAGGTTGACCATCTCTTCAAAATATTTTAGGTCACATGGGAAGAATGAGAAATAGAACAAGAGGGAAATACCCTACACCAGTTGTTATTAGAATGCCAATGGGTGGAGGAATTAGAGCATTGGAACTTCACTCAGAAGCAATGGAAGCAATTTATGCACATACTCCTGGAATTAAAGTAGTTTGTCCTTCAACTCCATATGATACAAAAGGTTTAATTTTAGCAGCAATTGAATCACCAGATCCAGTTATTGTTTTTGAGCCAACAAAGCTATATAGAGCTTTTAAACAAGAAGTACCTGAAGGATTTTATACCGTAGAAATTGGTAAAGGATTTAAAATTCAAGAAGGAAATGATTTAACTGTTGTTACTTATGGAGCACAAACAGTGGATTGCCAAAAAGCAATTGAAGAATTAGAAAGTAAAAACCCTGATATTACTATTGAGTTAATTGATTTGCGTTCAATTCAACCATGAGATAAAGAAATGGTTTTTGAATCAGTTAAAAAAACTGGAAGATTATTAGTTGTTCATGAAGCAATTAGATCTTTTTCAGTATCAGCTGAAATCATTGCTTCAGTTAATGAAGAATGTTTTGAATACTTAAAAGCACCTTTATCAAGATGTACAGGTTATGATATTGTTATACCATTTGATTCAGGTGAAGCATTTCACCAACCTCATCCAAAAAAAATATTAGTTAAAATGGAAGATTTGTTAAATTACAAATTCTAATAGGAGAATAAGAAATATGTTTAAAGTAAAATTCGCAGATATTGGAGAAGGTTTAACAGAGGGAACAGTTACTGAAGTTCTTGTAAAAGTTGGAGATTCAGTAAAAATGGGAGATAGCTTATTTAATGTAGAAACAGATAAAGTTACTTCAGATATTTATGCACCAGTAGATGGTAAAATAGCAAAAATTTTAATTTCTGCAAAACAAGAAATTAAAGTTGGAGATGTTGTTATAGAAATTGATGATGGAAAAGGCGAAGCAACAGCGGAACCGGAAAAAAAATCTTCATCTAATGTACAACCAGTTGAAGAAAATGCATCAGTTGTTGGTGCAACACCAGTTTCAAATGATTTAATTTCAAGAGATACAAATAGAAATGTCGCTACAAAGCAAACAATTTCAAATCAGGCAAGTATTATTGATAATAGTCATGTTGATGTAAAAGCGTCACCATTAGCAAGAAAAATTGCTGCTGTTATGGGTGTTGATCTTTCAAAAGTAACACCAACAGGACCAAACGGAAGAATTTTGGCAAATGATATTCAAAGTTTTGCTGCAAATCCTGCAAAAAGCGCACCAGTTGCTTTTGTTGGTGGAGCATCAGCAAAACAACAAATTGATTACTCAAACCCATTAATTTCAGTTCCTGAAATTAATGAGCCATTAACATTTGAATCAAAACCTTGAAATCCAATTAGAAAAGCAACAGTAAAAGCAATGACAACAGCACATGAAAAAGTTGCAGGATTTACAGGTTTAAGAAATTTGGATGTCACAGAACTTGTAAATATTAGAAAACAATTAAAAGCTTTTGCAGATTCACAAAGAGTTAAATTAACATATCTTGCTTTTATTATTAAAGCTTGCGCAAATGCATTAAAAGATATGCCAAATTTAAATGTTAGAATTGATGAAGAAAATAAAGCAACTAAATTTGCACAACAAATAAATATTGGTATGGCTTGTGACACACCTGATGGATTAATGGTTCCAGTTATAAAGGGAGCAGATAAATTAAGTGTTTTACAAATTGCTGTAAAAATAAATGATCTTGCAATGAAAGCAAGAAGTAAAAAGTTAGCTTCAAATGAAATGTCTGGAGCAACTTTTACTGTAACTAATTTTGGAGCTGTAGGACTTGATTATGCAACACCAATAGTAAATTTCCCAGAGTCTGCAATACTTGGGGTTGGGACAATCACAAGAGCACCTGGAGTTATTAATGATAAAATTGAAATTAGAGATTTCATGCCTTTCTCAATTACAGCTGACCATAAAGTAATAGATGGTGCTGATGCTGGAAGATTTTTAACAAAAGTTGCATATTATCTACAAAATCCTGCAACTTTGTTAGTTTAGGAGGTTATAAAATATGTTTAAAGTAAAATTCGCAGATATTGGAGAAGGTTTAACAGAGGGAACAGTTACTGAAGTTCTTGTAAAAATTGGAGATTCAGTAAAAATGGGAGATAGATTATTTAATGTAGAAACAGATAAAGTTACTTCAGATATTTATGCACCAGTAGATGGTAAAATAGCAAAAATTTTAATTTCAGCGAATCAAGAAATTAAAGTTGGAGATGTTGTTATCGAAATTGATGATGGAAAAGGTGAAGCAACAGCGGAACCAGAAAAAAAAGCAGAAACTGCTGAGGAAAATGCATCAGTTGTTGGTGCAACACCAGTTTCAAATGATTTATTATCAAGGGGTAGAGCAGGAAGAACTGTTCCGCCAAAAGAATCAATTGCTGCAAAAGTAATAGAAGCAGTAAGTGGAAACACACCTATGCCAGGAATAGTTAGTGGACATGGGAGAACATTGAAACCAGCACCTAAATTTTCGCCAAAAGATACTGCAAATCATTATGATGTAATTGTAATTGGTGCAGGAGTTGGAGGATATGTTTGTGCTATTAAATGTGCTCAACTTGGTTTAAATACTTTAATTATTGAAAAAGGAAATTATGGGGGAGTATGTTTAAATATTGGGTGTATTCCAACAAAAACGTTATTAAAATCAGCTGACTTATATGAACAAATAACAAAACATGCTGATAAATATGGAATTAAAGTGGCTCAAGAAGGAGTTAAAGCAGATTGAAAAGCTATTCAAGCAAGAAAAGCTGATGTTGTTAATAAATTGACAACAGGAGTAAAAGGATTATTAAAGAAAAATAAAGTAACTACAGTTGAAGGTTTTGCAAAAGCAATTGATAAAAATACAGTTGAAGTTGACAAAAAACAATATACTTGTGATAATATGATAATTGCAACAGGAAGTGTGCCAAATCACTTTACAATACCAGGAGCAAAAGAAGCAATTGAATCTGGATGATTAATTGATTCAACTGGAGCGTTATCACTTCCAAAAATTCCAAAATCAATGGTTATAATTGGTGGGGGAGTAATTGGAGTCGAATTTGCTTGTGTTTATAAAAGATTAGGCACAAAAGTTACAATATTACAGTTTTTACCAACAATTCTAGAAATGTTAGATAGTGATGTTTCAAAAGAAATGACCAAGGAATTAATTTCTAGGGGAAATCTTGAGATAATTACTGAAGCAACAACAAAATCATTTGGAAAAAATGAAGTAATATATGAAAAAGATGGTAAAGAAATTAAATTAAAAGCCGATTATTGTCTACAATCTGTTGGAAGAAAAGTTGTTACAGAAGGATTTGAAAACATAGGATTACAAATAAATGAACGTGGTCATATTGTTGTTAATGAATATTGTGAAACAAATATTGATGGAGTTTACTCAATTGGGGATGTTACTGGAAAAATGATGTTAGCACACGTTGCTTCACATCAGGGAATTATTGCAGCAAACAGAATTGCAAGAAGGCTCCAAAAAGAACATGCTGAAGATTTGGCAATGAACTTCGAAAGAGTACCAAGTTGTATTTATACTCACCCAGAAGTTGCCTCTGTTGGTAAAACAGAAGATGAACTTAGAAAAGCAGGTGTTGAATATAAAGCATTTAAATTCCCATTTGCAGCAATTGGAAAAGCATTAGCAGATGGTAATACAACAGGATTTGTTAAATTAATATGTGAACCAAAATATAAGCAAGTTTTAGGATGTCACATTATTTCAAACACAGCAACAGATATGATTTCTGAAATAACAACATTGATGGAATCAGAAGGAACAATTACAGAAATTGCAAGAGCAATTCATCCTCACCCAACATTAAGTGAAGCAATTGGTGAAGCAGCAGAAGCTCTTGAATCGGGGAAACCTATTAATTTCTAATAGAATATAAACTATTTAATTTATATTAAGTAGTTTTTTTTATACAATATTTAAGAATAAAGAGGAAAAGTATGAAAAAAATTAAATTAGATGATATTGCATTAAATGCTTGAAGTAATGCATTATTATGTCACTGTGGTGATGAAAAAGATATAATGGATGCTCATAGAATTTGTTTAGTTTGTCAAGAACCAATGGATTTTAATAGTCATTATTCTGTGGAAAATAATTCAAAAAGTTGAAATATAAAATTTTATAATAATGAAAATTATAATGAAAATAATTTTAGTGGTATAACCATGGCTGTACATAAGGAATGTTTAATTTAATTTATCTCTAAAATTGTATATGCTAAAATAACTTTGTTAATTATAGGAGAATAATAAAATGAAAAAACTTTTATCAAATGAAATAAGAAAAATGTGATTAGATTTTTTCAAATCAAAAAATCATTTTTTTCTTGAGCCAGTAAGTTTAGTACCTGTAGATGATCCAAGTTTGCTTTGAATTAATTCAGGAGTGGCCACTTTAAAACCATATTTTGATGGGAGAATGAATCCACCTTCACCAAGACTTACAAACTCACAAAAGTCAATTAGAACTAATGACATTCAAAATGTTGGAGTTACTGCAAGACATCAAACTATGTTTGAAATGCTTGGTAATTTTTCAATAGGAGATTATTTTAAAAAAGAAGCAATTGAGATGGCTTGAGAATTGTTGACTTCTAATAAATGATTTGGAATGAACCCTGAACTTTTATATATAACAGTTTTTGAAGAAGACAAAGAAGCATATAATATTTGAACTAAAATAATTGGAATAAAAGAAGATCATATTTTTAAAGGAACAAAAGAAACTAATTTTTGAGATGTTGGTCAAGGACCTTGTGGTCCAAATACAGAAATATTTTTTGATAGAGGTATTAGATGAGACCCAAAAAATATTGGTTCAAAATTATTAAAAGATGATATTGAAAATGATCGCTATGTTGAAATTTGAAATATTGTTTTTTCACAATTTAATAATGATGGTAATAATAACTATACAGAATTACCAAGAAAAAATATTGATACGGGAGCTGGTTTAGAAAGAATTGTTTCTGTCTTTCAAGAAACTCCAACAAATTTTGAAACAGATATTTTTTTACCAACAATAAAAAAAATAGAAGAATTATGTGATAAATCTTTTAAATATTCAATCGATAATTATTTTAATGAAAAAATAGAACAAACTAAAATTAATACTGCTTTCAAGGTAATTGCTGATCATATTAGAGCAACAGTTTTTGCAATTAGTGATGGTGTATTTCCGGGAAATAAAGATAGAGGTTATATAATTAGAAGATTAATTAGAAGAAGTTCTGTATATGGAAGAAAATTAGGAATAGCAAATGCATTTTTATATTTATTAGTAGATGAAGTTATTAATACAATGTCTTTTTTTTATCCTTATTTAAAAGAAAAAAGTGAATCTATTAAAGAAGTTATAAAAAGTGAAGAAATCAGATTTTTAAGCACTTTATCAAAAGGTTATGACTCACTTGAAATAATAATGGAAAAAGAAAAAAAAATTAGTGATAAAAATGCATTGTTATTATTTGAATCATTTGGATTTCCAATAGAATTAACTGTAGAACTGGCAACCGAAAAAAATATTGAAGTTGATATTAAAGGTTATGAAAAATTACTAGAAGACTCAAAAGAATTGGCAAGAAATTCAAGAAAAAATGAAAAAGCTTGAAATAAACAATCTGCAATTTTAACTAACTTAGATATTAAAAGTGATTTTGTTGGTTATGATTTAGAAGAAATCATAACAAAAGTTAATTTTATTTTTGAAGAAGAAGTAATTTTAAATAGTGCAGAAAATAAAATTGTATTTTTGACATTAGATGAAAGTCCATTTTATGCAGAAAAAGGTGGACAAGCAGCAGATACAGGTGTTTTAATAGATGATAATATGAATAGACATAATGTTTTAGATGTTCAGGTAGGACCAAATAAACAACATATTCATAAAGTTCAGATAAATGGCATTTTAAATATTGGAGATAAAGTCATAGCAAAAATTGATAGTGAAAAAAGATACTATACAATGAAAAATCACTCAGGAACACATTTATTGCAATCTTCAATTCAAGAAGTATTAGGCAAAAATGCACTTCAATCAGGTAGTTATAATGATGAAAATGGATTAAGAATTGATATAAGTTATAATAGATTACCGTCTCAAGAAGAAATTGAAAAAATTCATAATGTAATGACAAGGGAAATAAATAATCAAATTCCTAGACAAATCATTTATTGTTCATTAGATGAGGCAGTTGAAAAACATAATGCATTAGCTTTATTTACAGAAAAATATGGTTCTGAAGTTAGAGTTATTAAGTTTGGTAACTTTTCTTGTGAACTTTGTGGAGGAACTCATGTTGAAAACTCTAAAGATATTGAAGATTTACTTATAACAGAAGTTGAATCAAAGGGAAGTGGTGTTTATAGATATCATGCAGTTACAAGTCATAGTGGAGTTTCTTTGTTTTTAAGAGAACAATTTTTAAAACAAAAAAATGAAATATCAGGATTAATAAATAAATTTGATAATTGAAAAAATAGATTAAAAAATTATGAGATTGAAGAAGCAATAAATGAAATAAATAATATATCAGTTAATAAAAATAATTTATTTTCATTAAAAACTAAAGTTAATGAATTAAAAAATTCTTTTAAAATTTATCAAAAAGAAATCGAAGATATTTTGTTAGAAGAAAAATTAATAAAATATAATAACATTTCTCCAATTTTAGATAAAGGTATAAATGAAATTTCCTTAGAAATTAATGATTTGGATATGAAAGAATTAAAAGCATTAGCCGATAAACTCCAAAATAAATTTGATAACTTAATAATTAAATTTGTTAATAAACAAAATGGTATTTATATTGTTTCAGTTAGTGAAAGTATTTCTTCACAATTTAAAGCAATTGAAATATTTAAAAATACAAAAGACTTTAAAGTAAAAGGTGGAGGAAATGAAACTTTTGCTCAAGGAAAAATTTTATAATAGTTTATAAGTAAAAAAGCTAATATTTGTATTTTTTTACTTTTTTTCTTATAATAGTTTTTAGTAGAGGGTGAAAATATGAAAAAAATTAATGCTTTTTTGTTAACCAAACAAGGTGTCAAGGGAATATTTAAATACAAAATACAATTTGTTTTAATTGTTATTTTAGGTTTTTTTGCATCTTTAATATTAAGTATCACATTTTCAATTAATGATAGATTAGAATATGAATATAACAGAACAATGGGAAATACTGCTAAGTTTGACTATATAGAGACGCAAACTCTTGAATCATCAAATCAAAGTGAATCAAAAGAATTTACTCCATTTGTGGATTTTATTTCAAATCAATTTTTGCAATTTGATGATAAATCTATTGCTTATAATTTTAATATTTCATCTTTTGAAAATAATGAAAATTATAAATCAACTTTTCTTACAAAAGCATTTGAAAGTGATAATTTTAAAAAAATATTTCAAAAGTTAATTTCGTCGGATTTTACAAAATCTTGGTTTGATTTTAACTATGATGAATCTAAACCAATATACTTTAATGCATATGGTATGGATGAAACAATGTCAAATAGAGATAAAACAAATTTTTGATATAGATTCGATTCATTAAATAAATACAATGATTATGAATATAAATCTCCCTATCTTGTTTATACATCAACAAAAAATGGTTTAAATGGTTTTGCAAATTTTGTTCAAGAAACAATAAAGTTGATTAAAAATCAGCTTGAAATAAGTGAATTTAATGACAATAGTTTAATTTCTCAATTTATTAATAAAAAAATTCAAAGTGGTTTTACAAAAGAAACAATTCTTAAAGAGTTAGATGTATATATAAATTATTCAATAGTTTCAATAATTGCTCAATTAAATAAAATGATGCATGATTATGTACAGTATTGAATGGATCAAGCAATTTTGCAAAAAATAAATTGAGAAGATTACTTTACTACAAACAGTGGCTTATCTAAATCAAATATTAATAATGCTTCAGTTATTTATTGTTGATTATTTGGTAAAAAATTAGATATTAACGATAATGTAAATGAAAATTTTATAGTAAATGAAAATAATAAGGAATGAGATCAAAAAGTTAATTCTTCTAATTTACAAACTGCTAATATCTTAAAAAATGGAGACAATATTTATGAAAATGGTGCAAGAGGTTCATTAATTCAAATTACATATGAAAATGATTTGGTGAAAGCAAATGACAGTGGTGCTGCTTTAACTCTTTTAAAAGAAGAAGGAAATATTGCAAATACACTTAGATATAAAAAGGCATTTAAAGATAAAAGCAATTATTTAAATGAAAATGCTTCAATTCCAACGAGTTATCTGTATAGAACTAATTTATTATCATTTGTTACTAATTTAGATGTGTATTCAAGATTAGAATTAAACTTACCAGATAATAATCAAGAAAAACAATATAGATTTGTTCTAATGGATAATCAAACTAAATCAAACCTTACGATATACCAGGGACAAAATACAAGGACATTAAATGAAATTTTAATAAATCCACAGTATGCAAAACAAAATAAAATTAAACTTGGAGAAAATATTAAAGTCGGTGACTTTGACTTAACTGTTTCGGGATATGCAGCAGATCCATATACAAACTTTCCTTTAGCTGATTTATCTGTTCCATTTCCAAATAATAAAAAAGGAGCCATAATATTTATTTCACCTGAAGCACTAGAATTAGTAATAAAAACTGCTGATGCAAAAATATCAACAACCAATTTATATACAATTTTTACAGGTAAAAATAAAACAGATGTAAAAAAAGATATTTCCTTATATAATTCATTATCATTTTCATATAAAGATAAAATTTATGATGATTTAAATAATATTAAAAGTGAGGGAACTTTAACAATTGATTATGGAACAAAACTTGTTTCTTATAATGAACATTTTTTTTCTTGAAATTGGGATTTAACACCAATTGTTTTAAAAACTTTTTCAATAATTTTATATTCTACTTGCTCAATAATTTTATTAATATGTTTAATTACAATTATTATAAGTGTTAGAAAAACAATAAATTTTAATTCTCCAGAAATAGGAATTTTAAAAGCATTAGGTGCTAAAAATTCACAAATATCATTTGGATATATTTCATATGGATTAATTTTATTATTAATAGTAATACCAATTTCTTGATTTCTTGGTGGTTTTTTACAAGATCCTTTTTCAAGCCTATTTATATCATATATGGGTGGAGCATATAAACAGGTCACATTTAATGGTTATTCACTTGCTATTTTATTATTTACTTTTGGAATAACAGTTATTTTAGTTTCATATTTTACTGCTTTTTATTTAATTAATAAACCTGTTTTAAAAATAATTGAAAAAAAAGAAGTTGTCAAAAGAATAGTCTGATTAGATAATTTAAAAACTAAAATTACTAGAAGAACAAAATTTACAGTTAGATTTAGTATTGAACTTGCAACAAGCACTATGAAACCAACACTTATTGCATCTATTACAATACTAATTACAAGCTTACTTATTAGTTCTTCAATGGCAATTCCTGGAATGGTAAGTAAAGCTGTTACTTCATATTATAAAAATGTTAAGTATTCAAATTCAATTAAAAATATTGAACCAATTGGAAATGCTCCCATGGCAAAAACAGCATTGTCACCATGAAATGGGGCGGATTATTATCAAAATTATTTAATTAATATAAATAATGAATTTGATGGAATTAACTATTTAAGTAATTCTGTAACTAATACTACAAGCATAAGTGACTTTTCAATGTTCCCAAAGTTAGTTTTAAATCAAGACCCAAATAAGCAAATAAAATCTGAATGACTATTTGATTTTATTACAAATTCAAGTAATCAATTAAATACTGAGGAAAATTCAGCATTATTAAGTGTTATTTTTTCAATATTTGGTTCAGGTCTTGCACAAAGTTTGGGGAAGGGAATTAGTATTGCAGAAATACAAAGAATAATTGAATGAATGGCACATGATTACAGAAGAAATCAATCTAATAATATGGAAAGTTTTAAAAAAGATGTAAAAAATATTACAGGCCTATTAACTGAAGGATTACCTCAAGTAATGGATCAACTATTTCCTTTAGTTGAAAGTGAAGGAAATATTAATGGTTCATGAAAAGAAAATATAATAAATATAATTCTTTCACAAGCACCAACTTATGTTAAAAATTTTCTTGATAAAAGTGAGAATAGATTTAATCAATATAATTTTGGTTGAACTTATTCAAATTATATTCCAGGAAAAGATGATTTTTATACAGAAGCAGACTTTAATACAATCAATGGAAAAGACTCAAAAATTTTAGGGTTGTTGTCAAACCAAAAGGCATATAAATTTGAAAAAAATGGTGATGAAATTTTTATTGGTAACGAGCAAATAGAACAATTAAAAAAAGTAATTAATGAGGGGAATAATTCCTCAATTAGTTCGATTAAAACAAATACGGGATTTGAGCTTTATAATAATGGTGTATTAAATATCCCAGTTAATTTAAATGAACAAGCTAAATTAAATTTAAAACAAAGTGGAAAAAAAATTGAAGTTAATGATTTTCAATCAACTAGACTTGTTCTATCTAGTGATAAAAAATCTATTCCAAATGGTGCTTGAATATATGATGATAGTGATTGGAAAACGTTAAAAAATGAAAATTTAAATAAATTTTTAAATCCTTTTAACATGGATATATCAAAATTTACATTTGCAAAAATATTTGATAAAAGTAATTATGATTATGATTACGATTGAAATGGCACAAGCAATAGTTTAAAATTAACAAATAATTCTTATGGTTTTATAAATGTTGATTATGATAATGAAAATAATTTAAAAACAGAAATTAGATCATATTATCAGTATGAAAACTTACTGCTTTTTGTACCAACAAAATATGAAAAAGATTTTTCTTCATTATTTAAAATGGGTTCAAATAATGATAATTCAAAATGACATGGGAAAACAAATAGTGCACCAGATGAAGTTATTAATGCATGAGGTGCAAACAAAACAGATGAATTTATTTGAATTAGGCCATATTCATTAAGATTTGATTCAACTTTTAAACCTGTCGAAACAAATTTTTCAGGAGGAGAATTAGATTATTTATTAAATCATTATAATTCTTTTTACAAAATGAATTTTTTACAATTGAGTCCAGCAATTATTGATAAATATACAGATATGAATTGAAAAGAAAAAGGAATTAAGCAAATAAACTTAGTACCTATTTCAAAGTTAGATGTTTTTGGAAAAAATTTAATAATTGCAGATCAAAGATTAATTAATTTATTACATGGTTTTTCAGATGATATCTATATTCCTTTTAATTATATTTTTGAAAAAGAACAAAAAAGTTCATACTTATTAAATAATAATGAAATTCAAACTTATGAGTATAATACACCTGAAGATTTAATTGCTACAGAAAATGAAAAGAATTGAATTTGGGGCAATGAAGCTCAAAAAACTTATAAACCTTTACAATGAAATAATGGAATATATTCTCAAGAAAAAGAACCATTATTTTTAACTACTCAAGCTTCATTTTCAAAATCAGTTAGAGTTGGTGAATATAGTTTAAATGGTAATAGTCAATATTATGATGGTTTAGAAATGGAAAAAGTTGAATTTTTAACTGAGCAAAAATCTCTAATAAATCAAATTACTTCATTAGTGCTAACAATTGGAATTACCTTTATTGTTGTAATTATAATTATTGCAACATTATCAATGATAATAATTACTGACTTATATGCAAATCAATATAAACGATTTATGATTGTTATGAAATCATTAGGATACTCAAACTGAAAAATAATTAAATATTCATTTGGTTTTCTAACTTTCTTAGCAACAATTTGTTTAGCTTTAGGAATTTTAACTAGTTTTGGATTAGTTTGATTAACAACCACTTTCGTTCAAAGCAATTTAATTTCTATTCCAATTGGACTAACTTGGTGGTCACCATTAGCCTCATCAATTTTAATTATTACTAGTTACATTTCATCAATACTTATTACTACAAGAAAAATAAGAACAGAATCTCCTATTACATTAATGGGTTAAAATAAAAATTATTTAATTGATTTTTATTTTTTTTCATTAAAATAGAAATATAAAATTTAGAGTCGGGAATAGCTCTTAACTTTTATTAAAAAGGAGCAAAAGAAAATGAAAAGTATAATTTCTTTTAAGAATGTACATTATTTTTTATGTATTTTATTTTCATTTTCTTTTTTTGAATCTTTAATTATAAATTATAATTTTTTAATCTTTTCAATTTTGCTAAAAATATTTATTTCGTTATTTGGAGACTTTTATCGATTTAATTTTTCATCAAAGTATTTTAAAAACTCACTAATTGGTCAAATTTATTTAAAAAATAATTATTTTTTAGAAAAAAATTTAACAAATTCTCAAATAGATTCTGCTATAGATATATTTAATTTTATGTTTTATTTAAATAATTCAGCATTGACCTATTCAATTAAACAAGATTTAATTGAAGAATATAATAAAAATGAAGATGGAAAAAATATTGAAGATTTCTTGAATTTATCAACATCAAATGAATCTATTGGAAGAGTTGGAAAATTTGATCAAGATAATAAATATTATTTTTCAAAAAATATTTATTCTTTATTTAAATCAAATAAATCTCAAATAGTGGAAAAAAATCTCTATGAAAATTATGCAAGCTTTAATATAAAGAAACATGATTCAAGAGATATATTTAAAACTGGGATTGATTTAAATGGATATATTATTTTAGAAAATTCACTTACTCAAAGAAGTTGATTTGATAGTTATTTCAATTTGTTAGGGGACTTAAGCAATTTTAAAGTTAAAACAACAAATGAAACTGTAATGTGAACTCAAAATGGAAATAAATTTAGATATATATCAGCTTTTTATAACCAAAAAGAACCAGGTAATGAAAATTACAGTGTGCATTTTTACAATGAAAATTTATATACAATTTATTTAAAAAATGAATCTGATAATATTTTTACTGAAAATAGTTTTATGGATTCAAATGGTTATGCCAAATTTAATAATTTAGTATTAGGTCAAGAATATGAATTATTTCCAAATACAACAAAAAAATATAGACTTGATGCAACAGGGGTTGATTCTTTAAATGTCTATCCTACAATTTATGAAGAAGATTTATTAATTAATCAAGAAAATGAAGCCGTATTTTATATAAGTAATACTTTATTTCAAAAGTTTTTAATACTGAACTAAATAATGAACAATATCAAGATGTAAGTAGAGCATATTTAACCTATAAAAATAGTGATAAATTAAATTTAGAAGCAGATAAAGCCCTTTTTAGCACCTATTTTGCAGATAATGTATATAAATTGAAAAGTGTATCAGAAACTATTAATTCAAATATGACAAATAATAAATTATCATCAATTAATATTCAATCTTTTGATGATACCTATTCATTAAATTTTAGAAGTACATTTTATGGATCAATAGTTTCAGGCTTTTATATAATAGCAATTGTATTTTGTTTAATATTTGCTTTATCTTTGTGTTTTGTTATTTATAATATTTTTAGGAAAATTTTAATTTTTCAAAGATCACAAATTGGAAATTTAAAATCTCTTGGTATTTTAAATTTAAAAATTATTATTAATTATGTTTTTTTATATGTTAATACCAGTGATAATTTTAGTGCCATTAGGTTGAATAATTAGTTTATTTTTACAGACACCATTAATGAATATTTTTGAAAGGTATTTTAATATACCAACAATATTTAATATTGACTGGCAAATTTTAATAATTTCATGAATTAGTTTCATTTCAATTGTTTCTTTGATGGTAATAGTAACTACATATTTCACAATTAGACAAAAACCATTAGAGTTATTATCACCAAGTAAGAATATGAAACCAAATCTTTTGTTGACGAGAGCTTTTTCAAAAATCAAATATTTAAATTTTACTTCAAAATTAAGAGGAATTATAATTTCTTCATCCGTTAAGGATTTATTTGTTTTTTGCAAATGTTTTAATTGTTTCTAGTCTTGTAATTACACTTTGTTCTATAGTTCCTAGCATTTTTACAAATATGTCAAATGAATATTATAGAAATATTAAGTATAATAATGATTATAATTATACAAATACAATTTCAAATAATCCACTTACAAGATATTCATTTTATCAAAGTGATGAAAATATAAGAAAAAGTAATATGAAAGCTTCTATATTTAATGTAAATATTAAAGATTTAAATAGTTATAAAAATTTAATTTCAACAGAAAATATTGAGTATTGAGCAAATAAGTCTAATGTTTTTAGAAGTTCATTTGATAATGTTCTTACAAATATTCTTCTTACATTTAAAGGTGGTTTAATTTCTTCAGGAGTTATGGAAGACTTTTTAAATTATGCAAAACAAGTTGATTCAATTTCAAAAAATACTACAAATAGTAAGTGAATTCAAACAAATTTTAATAATTTTACTTGTCAAGTAATGCCAACCTTATTTGGCTAAGAAGTAATTGAATTAAATGATTCTCCAAATCAATATAATGATTGCATAAAGAGTATTTCAAATAATATTCTTCCTTCAACAGTAAAACAAAATTGAAACAATGATGAAAATGAATTTAAAAAATTTACTTTTAATTTTTCAAAAGTTCTAGTAAATTTTAATGAAGACCAATTATATACAAGATTTAATGGGCAAATTGAAGATAAAAATAATATAGATATAATCGGTTATGGTATAGATTTAGAAAATGAATCAAATAATTTATCTTTATTAAATAAAAACTCAATTAAATATAATAACAATTTAGATTACATTCCAATTTTGATAAATAAAAAAATGGAACTTGAAGGATTTAAAATTGGAGATGAATTTAATATTAATATAAAATCCGAAAAATTATCTTATGTGAATAATGAAAATAGTTTACAAATTTTAAAAGAAGATGATTGAAAATATAAAGATTCTGAAAATGAAGATTTAGATTTATATAAGTTTGATTTAAGTAAAATGTCGTATTCAATTACAGATTTAGACACTCAGAAATTTTATTACTATGACTATGAAACAAATAGTTATAAAAAATATCTAAATTTACAAAATGTAATTTTAGATATTGATAACTTTAATCAAGAAATACTAAATAAAGTAAATAAGGAATATGATGAATATAGTAATATATCATCAACTTCATCACTAGATAGTGTAATTCATCCATTTAATATATTTAAATATGATAAAGATGGAAAACCTATAGAATTTTCCTTTATTGATTTAACATCTGGAACTAATAATTGAATAAATATTGCTTTAAATGAAGGTTTACTAAAAAATAATTTTGTAACAAGCAAATCACAAAAAAAATTAAAAGTTGTTGGTATTGAAAAACTTTATGATAGTAATAAAATTTATCTAGAACAATTGTATGCAAATCAACTTTTAGGTTTTAACAAATCATTTGATTCAAGACAAAAATTTGAAAATGGAAATTCAATTAATATTTGAAGTAATGCAAAAATGAGTAAAAATAGACAGATTTCAGATCAAATGCAAAGATTAATTTTAAATTCTATTAATTCAAATAATGCATCTGTTTCATTTGATAAATATTTTAATTCAGCTATTGGCTATACAGATTATATAAAAGTTAAAAAAGAAGCAATTGAAAATTTAATTACATCAATTATTTTAATTTCAACAATCTTTATAACAATTTCAATGATAACAGCTATGATTGTTATTTATTTAATAACAGATTTGTTTATTGGACGATATAAAAAATTTATGAGTTATATGAGAATTCAAGGATATACAATGAAAGAAATTAATTCTATAATTTTGTGAATTTTTTTACCAATAGCGATTCTTGCAGTTTCTTTAGGAATTATAGTAATATGATTAATTACAAAATATTTAGTTCCTTCTGTGTTATTAAATTTAAATATAGCTGTACCCTTAACAATAAATATTGCTTTATTTCCAGTTGTACTGTTAGCGGGGGTTTTTATATTTGCAATTGCATATACAATAGTAATGATTTTAATTAAAAGAATTAGACTTTCATCATTAATTGGAAATGAATAACTTATATTTTTAAAAATGATTAATTTCATTTTTTTTTGATTTTCTATTGATTTTAATTATCTAAAATGCAATAATTGAGAGGCATGTATATTTTGTGTTCATAATGACAACACACTGGAAAGGGTTGTCAATGTTGAAGGAGGATCAAATGGCTCAACAAAAAATTAAAATCAAATTAAAAGGTTACGATCATGCTATTGTTGACCAGTCAATTGCTAAAATTATTGAAGCAGCTGAGTCAACTGGAGCAAAAGTTCGTGGACCAATTCCGTTACCAACAGAAAAACAAATTATAACAATTTTAAGAGCTACTCATAAATACAAAGATAGTAGAGAGCAGTTCGAAATGAGAACACATAAAAGAATACTTGAAATAGTTGAACCAACACCAAAAACAATGGACTCATTAACAAGAGTTCAATTGCCTACAGGTGTTAACATCGAAATTAAATTATAAAATTTTACAAGATATACATGATAACAATATAATGCAGGAGGAAATATCAAATGAAAGGAATCTTAGGAAAGAAGTTAGAAATGACTCAAATTTTTAGCGAAAACGGTAAGTTAATTCCTGTAACTGTAATTTCTGTAGAACCAAACAATGTTTTGCAAGTTAAAACAGTTGAGAAAGATGGTTATCAAGCTTTAAAACTTGGAACAATCAATAAAAGGGCTAACTTAATTAATAAACCAGATATGGGTCAATTCAAAAAAGCTCAATCTGAACCTAAGCGCTTCGTAAAAGAAATCAGAGATATGAAAGGATACGAAATTGGTGCAGTTATAAATGCAGCCGACGTATTCAATGCTGGTGAATTTGTGGACGTTACAGGTATATCAAAAGGTAAAGGATTTGCAGGGGCTATTAAAAGACACAATTACTCAAGAGGGCCAATGGCTCACGGTTCAGGTTATCACCGTGGTATTGGATCAATGGGTGCAATTATTAATAGAATTTTCAAATCAAAGAAAATGGCAGGTCACATGGGTCATGAACAAGTGACAATTCAAAATTTAGAAGTAATTAAAGTTGACGAACAAAGAAATTTAGTTTTAGTTAAAGGATCAGTTCCTGGTCCAAGAAAAGGATTTGTTGTAATCCAACAAAATGTCAAAGGAAGAAAGGCAAATGATGCAGTTTCATTATTATCAAGAAGTGCAAAAAGTGTTGAATCAAATTCAATACAATCACAAGAAGAAACATCATCAAATGCTGAATAATTAGGAGGAAATTGCTAACATGAAAGCACAAGTTTTAGATGTTAAGGGATCAGCTCTTAAAGAAATTAATTTAAATGACAAAGTTTGAGGAATTGAACCACATCAGCAAGCAATTTATGATACAGTGGTTTCACAACAAGCAGCTTTAAGACAAGGAACAAGAAAAACAAAAACTAGAGCAGAAGTTCGTGGTGGAGGTAGAAAACCTTGAAGACAAAAAGGTACAGGACGTGCTCGTCAAGGATCAATTAGAGCTCCACAATGAAAAGGTGGGGGAGTTACCTTTGGTCCTACACCAAATATTAATTACAAAAAAGCAGTTAATAGAAAAGTAAGACAATTAGCTATAAGAAGCGCATTAAGTATAAAAGCAAAAGAATTAAATTTAGTTATTTTAGATAAATTTATTTTTGAAAAACCTTCAACAAAAGAAATGCTAAATTTGATGAAAAATGTAAAAATTGAAAATCAAAAAATTTTAATTGTTACAAAAGAGCATGAAGAACTAGTAGTTAAGTCAGCTGGTAATATTCCAGGGGTTAAAACTTTAGATTTTCAAAAAATGAATATTTTTGATTTATTAAATGCAACTAAATTAGTAGTTACTGAAGATACTGTAAATAAAATTGAGGAGGTGTATGCATAATGCATTTAACGCAAGTAATTAAAAAACCATTGTTAACTGAAAAAACATATTTAGGTCAACAAAGTGGTGCATACACATTTATTGTTGATAAAAAGGCAAATAAATCTCAAATTAAAAAAACATTCGAAGAAATCTTTGGAGTCAAAGTAAAACAAGTAAGAACTATGAACTATGATGGAAAAGATAAAAGAATGGGAAAATATGTTGGTAAAACAGCTGCTTTTAAAAAAGCAGTAATCATTTTAAAAGATGGTGAACAATTAGATATCTTATCAGACTTATAGAATATTAATTTATTAATAAGTTTTAAAGATTAGGCGATACAGGGAGGATAATTATGCCAATCAAAAAATATAAGCCTACGACAAATGGTCGTAGAAATATGACCAGCTTAGATTATAGTATCCTTACAACTTCAAAGCCTGAAAATTCATTACTTTCAAAAGTTAATGAAAAGGCTGGAAGAAATAATCACGGTCAAATTACAACTCGCCATAAAGGTGGAGGACATAAAAGAAAATATCGTATTATTGATTTTAAACGTAATAAATTAGATATTGCTGGAAAAATAGCAACAATTGAATACGATCCAAATAGAAATGCATTTATTTCTTTAATAAATTATATTGATGGAGAAAAAAGATATATTTTATTTGCAAAAGGAATGAAAGTAGGTCAAGAAATTATAGCATCACAAAATGCAGATATTAAAATTGGTAATGCTGCACCATTAAAAAATATTCCAGAGGGTACTTTAGTTCATAATGTTGAATTAAGACCAGGAAAAGGTGGACAAATCGCACGTAGTGCAGGAAGTTCAGTTCAAATTTTAGGAAAAGAAGAAGATGGAAAATATGTAACATTACGTTTAGGATCTGGAGAAGTTAGAAAAGTACTTGCTGAATGTTTTGCAACAATTGGTGAAGTAGGAAATGAAGAATATAACTTAGTAAATTGAGGAAAAGCTGGAAGAAACCGTTGAAGAGGAATAAGACCAACAGTTCGTGGTTCTGTTATGAACCCAATTGATCACCCGCATGGGGGAGGAGAAGGTCGTGCTCCAATTGGGCGTAAAGCACCATTAACACCATGAGGTAAAAAAGCACTTGGTGTTAAAACACGTGATAAGAAAAAATCTTCTACTAAATTAATAGTTAGAAGAAGAAATGATAACAAATAGGAGGATTAGTTTATGTCAAGATCATTAAAAAAGGGTCCATTTGCTGATGAATATTTATTAAAAAAAGTTGAAGCACATGGTGAGAAAAAAGAATCAATCAAAACTTGATCACGTCGTTCAACAATTTTTCCAAGTTTTGTAGGTCATACATTTGGTGTTTATAACGGTAAAGAATTCATTACAGTTTATGTTACAGAAGATATGGTTGGTCACAAACTAGGAGAATTTTCACCAACACGTAAGTTTGGTGGGCATGGTGATGATAAGAAAAAGAAAAAATAATCATTATAGGAGTTTTTAAAAAATGGAAGCAAAAGCAAAATTAACAATGATTAGAATATCACCAAGAAAAGTTAGACTAGTAGCAGACACAATCAGAAGTAAAAAAATATCAGAAGCTGTAGCAATTCTTCAAAATCAAGATAAAAGATCTTCAGAACCAGTACTAAAATTATTAAATTCAGCAGTAGCAAATGCTGTTAATAATAATGGTATGGAAGCAGACCAATTATTTATAAAAATAATATTTGTTAATGAGGGACCAACATTAAAACGTTTTAGACCAAGAGCTCATGGTAGAGCATATGAAATTTTAAAAAGAACAAGTCACATTACAATAATTGTAAGTGACGATAAGTAGAAGGGAAATTAGAGTATGGGACAAAAAGTATCTCCAAACGTTTTACGTATTGGTGTCATTAGAGGTTGAGAAAATCGTTGATTTGCTGAAAAAGGCGAATATGTTAAATGATTACATCAAGATATCAAAATTAGAAAAGCAGTTTTTAAATTATTAAAAAATGCCGCAGTTTCTAAAATTGAAATTGAAAGAACTAAAAAAGAAATAACTCTAGTTATTTCCTCTGCTCGTCCAGCTATTGTTCTAGGTCAAGAAGGAAAAAATGTTGAAAATATAGTATTAAACGTTAAAAAAACTATCAAAGATAGAAAAGCAGTTATTAAAGTAAAAGTAATTGAAATTAAAAACCCAGATGTAGATGCTAAATTGGTCGCACAATTTATTGGTGAACAAATAACAAATCGTGCTTCTTTTAGAACAGTTCAAAAATTAGCAATTAGAAAAGCATTAAAAGCAGGAGCATTAGGAATTAAAACTGCTGTTTCTGGAAGACTTGGTGGAGTAGATATGGCACGTACTGAAGGATATTTAGAAGGTTCAGTACCATTATCAACTTTAAGAAGTGATATTGATTATGCACTATATGAAGCAAGAACCACATATGGTCAAATTGGTGTTAAGGTTTGAATAAACCATGGAGAAATATTAGGTAAACAAAATCAAAATAATTCAAAAGTTATTGAGGATAGAAAACCTCAACAAAAATTACCAAGGGGGGTTAAATAATTATGTTAATGCCTAAAAGAGTAAAATATCGTCGTCCGCATAGAGTAAGTTATGAGGGAAAAGCAAAAGGTGGAAAATTTATTGCATTTGGTGAATATGGATTAATGTCACTTGATGCTGCTTGAATTACATCAAGACAAATTGAATCTGCTCGTATTGCTATGACACGTTATATGAAACGTTTTGGTAAAGTTTGAATTAGAATATTTCCACATATGGCAAAAACAAAAAAACCTTTGGAAGTACGTATGGGATCAGGAAAAGGTTCTCCTGAGGATTGAGTAGCAGTAGTAAAAACTGGTCAGTTTATGTTTGAAGTGGCTGGTGTTTCAGAAGAAGTTGCTCGTGAAGCCTTACGTTTAGCAATGCATAAATTACCTGTGCGTTGTAAAATCGTTAAGAGAGGTGATGAATAATGTCTAAAGCAGTAGACTTCATGTTAGAATTAAGAACTAAAACAATTGAAGATTTAATAAAACTTGGTGAAGATCGTCGTGCAGAATTATTCGCACTAAAATTTCAAGCTGCTGTTGGTAGTTTAGAACAAACTCACAGAATTAAAACACTTAAAAAAGATGTTGCAAGAATTGAATTTTTACTAAGTGAAAGAAAAAATGCTGGAGAGATTATTAATAAAAACATAAAAGCAAATTATTCAAAAGCAGTTGAAGAAGCAGAAAAAGCAGGAAAACAAGTACGTAAAAAACATAAGGAAATGATTGAAAAATTACAAAGTGAACAGTTTGGTTCAGATAATGCTATTTCAGAAGACGCAATAATGGCAGCAATGCAACAAGCAACAGAAAATGAAAATTTAGAAGCTGTTGAAGTTAAATCTGCTCCTAAAAAAGAATCAGTTGCAAAATCTGCAGCTAAAAAGGAAGTAGAAGTTAAATCTGCTCCTAAAAAAGAATCAGTTGCAAAAGTAAAAGAAATTGAACTACCTAATTTACAAAAGGGTGAAGCAAAATCAACTGGTAAAGGTAAGGCAGCATTAGAAAGTATTAAACCAAAAACTGTTAAAGTTGGAACTGTTAAAGGTGAAGGAATTGAAGGAATTGAATTAAAACTTTCAAAAAAACCAAAAAATGCTAAAACATATACATTTGGTTCAAATGCTCAAGAAGCTAAAAAACAAATTGAAGAAGCAAATAAAAAAGCGGCAGCCAAAAAAACAACAACAAAAGGAGCTAAATAAATATGGAAAGAAATTTGCGAAAAACTTATACAGGTAAAGTTGTATCAGACAAAATGGATAAAACTATAACTGTTTTAGTTGAAACATATAAAAACCACCCAATTTATAAAAAACGTGTTAAATATTCAAAAAAATATAAAGCACATGATGAGAACCAACAAGCTCATTTAGGGGATAGAGTAGAAATTATGGAAACTCGTCCTTTAAGTAAGACAAAAAACTTTAGATTAGTAAGAATTATTGAAAAAGCAATTATTTAATTAAGGAGTAAGTATATATGATACAAACAGAATCAAGATTAAAAATTGCAGATAATTCAGGTGCTAAAGAAATATTGGTTATTCGTAATTTAGGTGGTAGTGTTAGAAAATTTACAAATATTGGTGATATTGTTGTTGCAACGGTAAAAGCAGCATCTCCTGGAGGAGCTGTTAAAAAAGGTCAAGTTGTTAAAGCTGTTATTGTAAGAACTGTAAGAGGTTTGAAAAGAGCAGATGGAACTTATATAAAGTTTTCAGAAAATGCTGCTGTTATTATTAAAGAAGATAAAAACCCAAGAGGTACACGTATATTTGGTCCAATTGCGCGTGAAGTTAAGGATGCAGGATTTGCAAAAATTGCATCTCTAGCTCCAGAAGTGTTATAGGAGAAACTTTTATGAATAAATCAAAAATTTTAAGAGGAGATGTAGTAAAAGTTATCTCAGGAAATCATAAAGGAAAAACAGGACCGATCACAAAATTAACAAAAGATAAAAAAAGAGTTTATATTGAAGGAATTACTGGAATTAAACATGTTAAACCTTCGCAAACAGATCAAGAAGGTGGAATTAAAGAAATAGCTATATCAATAGATATTTCTAATGTTGCATTAAAGGATCCAAAAAATAAGGATAAAACTACAAGAGTTGGATATAAAATTACTGATGGAAAAAAAGTTAGAATTGCAAAAAAATCTGGCGCTGAAATTAAATAGAAGGGATAATTAAATATGGCAAAGTCAAACATTAATAGATTAGAAAAACTTTACAAAGAAAAAATTGTCCCAGAATTATTTAAAGAAAAGCAATATAAATCAGTAATGCAGGTTCCAAAAATTACAAAAGTAGTTATAAATATGGGTGTTGGTGACGCAGTACAAGACAGCAAAAAATTAGATGATGCTGTTGCAGAATTGACACTAATTACAGGACAAAAACCTCTTGTAACAAAGGCTAAAAAATCTTTAGCAGCATTTAAATTGCGTGAAGGTATGCCAATTGGTGCAAAAGTTACTCTTAGAGGAAAAAGAATGTATGAATTTTTAGATAAATTAATCTCTGTTGCGCTACCTCGTGTTCGTGACTTTAGAGGAGTTCCTAAATCAAGTTTTGATAAACAAGGAAACTATACTTTAGGAATTAAAGAACAAATTATTTTCCCAGAAATTGATTATGATAAAGTAAAAAAAGTTCGTGGGATGGACATTACAATAGTTACAACAACCAACCATAAGGAAGATGCATTTTCTCTAATTCAAAAAATAGGGATGCCTTTCGCTAAATAATTGAGGAGAACTAGAAAATATGGCAAAAAAATCATTAAAAGTTAAACAAGCAAAAGTCCAAAAATTCAAAGTTAGAGAATATACAAGATGTGGGAATTGTGGTAGACCCCATTCAGTTTTAAGAAAATTCAATTTATGCCGTGTATGCTTTAGAGATTTAGCATATAAAGGACAAATCCCAGGTATTAAAAAAGCATCATGATAATGAAAGGAAAATGAAATTATGACAACAGATGTAATAGCAGACATGCTGACTAGAATAAGAAATGCAAATCAACGTTTTCACAAAGAAGTTCTTATTCCTGGAAGCAGAGTTAAATTAGAAATAGCAAATATTTTGAAAAATGAAGGCTTCATTGATGACTTCAAAGTTTCAACTGATTTCAAGAAAGACATTATAATTAGCTTAAAATACAAGGGAAAAATTAGAGTTATTAAAGGCTTAAAAAGAATTTCAAAACCTGGATTAAGAGTTTACTCAAACTCACATGAATTACCTCAAGTATTAAATGGATTGGGAATCGCAATTATTTCAACTTCAAATGGAATTATGACAGATAAAGAAGCTCGTCACCAAAAAATTGGTGGAGAAGTTCTAGGATTTGTTTGATAGTTAGGAAAGGTTAATATTATATGTCACGTATAGGAAATAGAGTATTGACAATTCCTCCTGGAGTTGAAGTAAAAAATGAAGGAAATAATGTTGTAATAATTAAAGGTCCAAAGGGAGAATTAAAACAAACTTTTAGTACATTAATTGAAATAAAGGTTGATGGCACTGAATTAAAAACTTTAAGAATTAATGAGCAAAAACATACAAAACAATTGCATGGAACAACAAATTCATTGCTAGAAGGAATGCTTGTTGGAGTTCATACAGGTTTTGTTAAAGAACTTGAAATTGTAGGGGTTGGTTATCGTGCTGCACTAGCAGGTGATAAAATTAATTTATCATTAGGTTTTTCACACCCAGTTGAATATTTAATCCCAAAAGGAATTACAGTGGAAATTCCAAAACCAACTGAAATTAAAATTTCAGGAATAGATAAGCAATTAGTTGGAGAAGTTGCTGCAAATATAAGAGCATATAGAAGACCTGAACCTTATAAAGGTAAGGGAGTTAAGTACAAAAATGAAAAAATCATTAGAAAAGAAGGTAAAGCAGCTGGTAAATAGGCTGTTGCTAAGGAGAAATAATTATGAAATACACTAAAGCAGAAGCAAGAAAAAGAAGACATTACAGAGTTAGATCTAAAGTGTCTGGAACAAGTGCTAAACCAAGATTAAATGTATTTAAATCAAATTCTTTCTTTTATGCTCAAATTATAGATGATGTTAAAGGAGTTACTTTAGTATCATCATCTTCAATTAAAATGGGATTAAAAAATGGATGTAATATTGAAGCTGCAAAAGCAGTAGGAAAAGATATTGCACAAAAAGCAAAAAATAAAAAAATAACTGATGTAGTATTTGATAGAGGTGGATATTTATTCCATGGTAAAGTAAAAGCTTTTGCAGATTCTGCAAAAGAAAACGGTATGAAATTCTAGAAAAGGAGATAGAAAAAATGACAGAAGAAAAAAAAGTTGTAAATGCTGAGATTACTAATAAAAAAGAACCATCAGCAGTAACAAATGATTCAAAAATAAGCACAAGACCAAATAATGATAGACCAAGAAATAATTTAAGATTTTCAAGAAATAAAGAAGACAACCCTTTTGAAGAAAGAGTAGTAACAATTAATCGTGTTACAAAAGTTACAAAAGGTGGGCGTAGATTTAGATTTGCAGCTGTTGTTGTTATTGGAGACAAAAAAGGGAGAGTTGGATTAGGAACTGGAAAAGCAAATGAAGTTCCTGATGCTATTAAAAAGGCAATTAAGGAAGCAAGAAAATCATTAGTAAGAATTCCTTTAGCTGGTTCAACAGTTCCTCACGATGTTATGGGTCATTATGGTGCAGGAAAAGTTATGATTAAACCTGCAAAAAAAGGTACTGGAGTTATTGCTGGGGGACCTGTGCGTGCTGTTATTGAATTAGCTGGAATTTCAGATATTTATACAAAATCATTAGGATCAAATACACCAATTAATATGATTAGAGCTACATTAGAAGGTTTAAAAGAAATGCAAACACCAGAACAAATTGCAAGATTACGTGGAAAAACTCAAGTTGAAAATAGGGAAGCTATTCAAAAAGCTTAGTAAGGGAGTAAGAGTTTAATGAAATTACATGAATTAAAATATACACCTGGAAGCAAAAAAGAAGTAACACGTGTTGGACGTGGTATGGCTTCAGGAAAAGGTAAAACATCAACTAGAGGACACAAAGGTCAAAATTCACGTTCTGGTGGAGGAGTAAGACCAGGTTTTGAAGGAGGTCAAACTCCATTATTTAGAAGATTACCTAAAATTGGGTTTACAAGTTTAAACAGAAAAGAGTATGTAATCTTAAATTTAGATAGAATTGAAAAAATGGATTTAACAGAGGTTAACCATAAAACTTTAATTGAAAAAAAATTAATTAAAAGTGAAAAAGATTTAGTAAAAGTACTAGGAAATGGTAAAATAACTAAAGCATTAAAAGTAAAAGTAAATAAAGTATCAAAGTCTGCAGAGGATTTAATCAAAGCAGCTGGTGGTACTATAGAGGTGATTTAGGTGGCTGTTAAAAAAGCTAAAAAAGCTAAATTAACTGCATATAAGAGCGAATTCGTAAAGGGTAATTTTTTTGTTAGAAATAAAGACCTTGTAAAACGAATCGTTTTTACTTTAATAGTATTAATAATTATTAGAGTTGGTGCATTATTAACTGTTCCAGGAGTACAACTTGATGATAATTTTAAAAATCAAGTAAGTGATCAAGAGTTTTTTCAACTTTTAGCAACTCTTGGAGGAGGTTCAATTGGTCAATTTTCAATTTTATCTCTTGGGGTTTCTCCATATATTACAGCATCAATTATTGTTCAATTACTTTCAACTGATGTAATACCGGTTTTAACACGTTGAGGTAAGTCTGGTGAAAGAGGAAGAAAAAAATTAGATAGATTAACAAAAGTTTTAACAATTCCTTTTGCATTAATGCAATCAATTGCAACAATTTTTACTTTAACAACTCAGGGATTAATCAGTGCAAAATGAGGTACTAATGAACTTGGAACTGGTCCTTCTTGATTTTATTACATTTTAATTCCATTAGTAATGCTTGGTGGAACTTACTTAATGTTATGAATTGCAGATCAAATAACAATTAAGGGTATTGGAAATGGTATATCAATTATAATCTTTACAGGAATTGTTGCACAAATGCCTACAAACTTTAAATCAACTTTTGAGTTTTGAGTTAGTGGAAATGAAGAAACAACAATCTTATTTGATGGAATATTAAAATTCTTAATTTATATTGTTTCTTTCTTATTAGTTATTTTTGTAGTTGTTTTAATGAATGAAGCTGAAAGAAAAATACCAATTCAACAGACTGGTTCTGGGCTTGTTGATACAAAAGAACACACCCCTTACCTTCCATTAAAACTCAATAATGCAGGAGTTATTCCAGTAATTTTTGCATCAGCCATAATTTCTACGCCAATGACAGTAGCACAAATTATTGCTGCAAGTAATCCAAATAATGGCTTTGTTGCATTTACCCAAAATTTCTTATCATTTTCAACTTGGTGGGGAATTGGAATATATGGAGTTTTAACAGTATTATTTACATTCTTATATGCACAAGTTCAAATCAATCCTGAAAAAATTGCAGAGAACTTTAAAAAATCTGGAACATTTATTCCTGGTATAAAACCTGGAAAAGAAACAGAAAAATTTATTCAAGGTGTAATTAATAGATTAAGTATTTTAGGTTCATTATTCCTTGCTGGAATAGCAATTCTTCCTTATACAATTTCAAAATTAACAAGTTTACCAAGTAGCTTAGCTATTGGGGGAACTGGATTAATTATTGTTATTTCTGTTTCTATTCAAACAGTTCAACAATTAAAAGGTAGATTAATACAACAATCATTTTTAGATAAAAAACAAGATAAATTCACAAATGATGTTGATAAATATAATTCACACATTTGATAGGAGAAAAAATGAATATTATACTATTAGGGGCACCAGGAAGTGGAAAAGGAACGCAATCAGAATTTTTATGTGATAAAAAAAACTTTATACAACTTTCAACAGGTGATTTATTTAGAACAAATATTTTAAATAAAACAAAATTGGGATTAGAAGCACAAAAGTATATGAATCAAGGATTATTGGTACCAGACTTAATAACAAATGAAATGGTTAAAGAATATTTAGAGCGAAAACATGATAATTTAATTTTTGATGGATATCCAAGAACTGATGATCAAGCACAACAATTAGATAAAATGCTTTTACTTTTAAATAGTAAAATAGATTTAGTAATTTACATAGAAATTGATGAGTCATTATTACTTGAAAGATTGACAGGGAGAATAGTTTGTTCAATTTGCAAAAGAAGTTATCACAAAGTAAATAGAAAACCTATAAGAAATGGATTTTGTGATTTTGATAATGGTACTTTAATTACTAGACCTGATGATCAAGAAGATAAAATTAAAATTAGATTAGAAGCTTATAATACTCAAACAGCGCCACTAATTAAATTTTATGAAAACAAATTGAAAATAATTAATGCAAATAACTTATCTTCAGAAGAAGTTTATAATAAAATTTTGGGAGTATTAAAAATTTAATGGCAATTACAATAAAAAATTCAGAACAAATAGAAAAAATGAGATATGCTGGTCAAGTGCTTGGAGAAGCTCTATATAATATTAAATCAATGATAAAAGTTGGATTAAACTGCTTAGAAATAGATAAATATTTTAGTAATTTTATTAAAGAAAAGGGTTGTAGCAGTAATTTTAAAGGTTATTATGGTTTTCCTGCAAGTGTTTGTATATCAATAAACGAACAATTAATTCATGGAATACCACAAAACAGAATTTTAAAAGATGGTGACATTGTATCAATTGATGCAGGGTGTATTTTTGAAAAATACCATGCTGATGCTGCATTTACTGTCATTTGTGGTAACTCAAAAGATAAATTATATGATAAACTAATAGATGTGACAGAAAAGTCACTTTATTTGGCAATTGAACAGGTAAGAGCTGGTGTGCGCATTGGAACTATATCTTCTACTGTTCAAACTTTTATAGAAGATTATGGTTTTCATTTGCCAATAGATTATTCAGGCCACGGAATTGGATTAGAAATGCATGAAGATCCATTTATACCTAATGTTGGGATTGCAGATACTGGAATGAGATTAGTTGAAGGCATGACAATTTGTATTGAACCAATGGTTCAAATAGGTACTAATAAAACTGTGGTTAGTGATGATGAATGAACAGTTTCATCACAAGACAGTAGCATGACTTCTCACTTTGAACACACTATTTTGGTCACTAATGGAGAACCAGAAATATTAACTTTATTTAAACCCAAAAAGGAGACAAAATAATGGCAAAAGAAGATTATTTAGAGGTGGATGGAACAGTTACAGAAGTTCTACCAAATGCTACTTTTAAGGTGAAATTAGAAAATGAAATAGTAATAGACGCCCACGTGTCTGGTAAAATCCGAATGAATTACATTCGCATCTTACCAGGAGATAAAGTCACTGTTGCAATTTCACCTTATGATCCAACACGTGGAAGAATTACTTATCGTTTTAAAAATGGTAAATAGTAATTTTAATTAAACATAAATATAAAGTACACAAAATCAGGAGGTTATAAAGATGAAAGTTAGATCATCTGTCAAAAAAATTTGCGACAAGTGTCGTGTAATTAGACGTAAAGGCCGTGTAATGATTATTTGTGAACAACCAAAACATAAACAACGTCAAGGTTAATTTTATTAATATTAATAAATTAAATCTTATTAGAAAGGAACTAAATAATGGCTCGTATAAATGGGGTAGAAATACCTAATGAAAAAAGAGTAGTTATTGCTCTAACTTATATTTATGGTATTGGTTTATCAACTTCACAAAAAATTCTAGAGGCTGCAAAAGTAAGCGAAGAAATTAGAGTTAAGGAATTATCGGAAGATAATATTAAATCAATTTCACAAGAAATCTCAAAATTCAAAACTGAAGGAGATTTAAGAAGAGAAACAGCATTAAATATTAAACGTTTAATGGAAATTGGATGTTACAGAGGAATGAGACACAGAAAAGGACTACCAGTTCGTGGACAATCAACAAAACAAAATGCACGTACAAGAAAAGGTCCTAGAAAAACTGTAGCTAACAAGAAAAAATAGTTAAGGGAGTTTAAACTATGGCAAATCAAAAACAAAATAATAAGAAAAAAGTTAAAAAAAATATTGCTAAAGGTGTAGCTCATATTCACTCAACATTCAATAACACAATCGTAACTGTTTCAGATGAAAAAGGTAATGTATTATCTTGATCAAGTGCTGGAGCTTTAGGATTTAAAGGAAGCAAAAAATCAACACCATATGCTGCTCAATTAATAGCAGAAGCTGCTGGTAAAGGAGCAATGGATCATGGAGTTAAAACAATTTCTGTAGAAGTTAAAGGTCCAGGTCCAGGAAGAGATGCTGCTGTAAGAAGTTTACAAGGTATCGGATTAGAAATAACATCAATTAGAGACACAACACCAATCCCTCATAATGGAGTTCGTCCTAGAAAAAGACCAAGAGGTTAATAATTTAAATGAAACAATTTGCAAAACCTGAATTTAAATTATTAAAAGAAGAGAAAAACAGAAATTATGGGGAATTCAAAGTTGAACCTTTGGAAAGAGGATTTGGAACAACACTAGGTAATGCTTTAAGAAGAACACTTCTATCATCAACACCAGGTGCGGCAGTTTATGCAATAAAAATTGTTGGTGCTGCGCATGAATTTACTTCAATTGAAGGAATTGTAGAAAATGTTAGTAGAATTATATTAAATTTAAAAAAATTAGCACTAAAAATAGATACAAAAATTTTTGAAGATGAAGAAGTAGTAGAATTAAAAATTAATCTTTCAAGAGTTGGGGATGTAACTGCAGGAGATATTGATTTACCTACTGGAGTTGATGTTTTAAATCCAGAGTTACATATCTGTACAATTGCAGATGGGGGAATATTAGATTTAACAATGTTTGCAAAAAACTCAAGAGGGTATAGAACTTTTAGAGATAATAAAAAAGAAAAATTAGTAGTAGATGCTATTACAATAGATTCAAATTATTCTCCAATAGTAAAAGTTGCATATAATGTTGATACAACAAAAATTGGAAAATCAGTGGACCTTGAAAAGTTAATTTTAAAAGTGGAAACTGACGGAACTGTAACAGCAAGTGATGCTGTTGCAACAGCAGCAAAAATTTTGGTAGAACATTTACAATTCTTTGTAAATTTAAATGATGAAATCAATGAATTAAATATAATTGGTACAACTAATGAGGAAGATGAAAAAGAATTAGATCGTTTAATTGAAGATTTGGACTTTACTCAGAGAAGTTTAAATTGTTTAAAAAGAGCGAATATAAATACTCTACGAGACTTAGTCTCACGTAGCGAAGACGATATTCAAGAAATTAGAAACTTGGGTAGAAAATCATTAAAAGAAATTAAGGATAAAGTAGTTCAATTAGGACTTACTTTCAGACAAGACTAGAAAGGTGTAATTTGATATGTCATATATTCAAAAAAGAGGAAAAAATACAGCTTGAAGAGTCGCTTTAATGAGAAACTTAACTACAGAACTGATTATTTCAGAGAAATTAGAAATTACTGAAACTAGAGCAAAAGAGTTAAGAAAGCACTTTGATAGTATGGTAACACTTGCAAAAAGAGGGGATTTACATGCACGTAGACAAGCAGCAGCTTGATTAAGACATGTTGATGCTTCTGAGAAGGAAAGTGCCCTACAAAAGTTATTTACAACAATTGCAAAAAGATTCAATAAGAGAAATGGTGGTTATACTAGAATTTTAAAGCTAGATAATCGTCGTGGAGATAATGCTCCAATGTGTATTATTGAACTTGTTTAAAACCTATTTATAGGTTTTTTTTATTTATAGTTAAAAAATTATCTAATAAATAAAAAGATAATTTTTTTTTATTATATGTATAATTAATAGGTAAAACAATTAGATAGTTTTTTTAGGTATTTATATTTTTTATAATTTAACTCAATAAAAACTAATATTTGATATAATCATTACAATATGAAAGGGAAAGTCATAATGTCAAATAATAATTTACTAACAACTGAAGATTTAAATAATTTTAAATTACAATTAAATGAATTTAATGATAAATTAGTTCATGCAAGTCAAAAAATGATAATTGCAAGAAGTAAATTTTCAAGACGTGAAGTTGATAAAGATTTTGTTAAAACTGCAGAAACTAATTATAGAGATTTAAAAAAAACTTTTAAGCAAGTTTCAAATATTCAACCTTTTTTAAATAATTTAAAAACTGCAGAAAAAAATTTACAAAATTATAAAAAAAATTCAAAGGAATATTGAGTGTCATATGAAGATTTTCAATTTGCTCATTTTTTATATAAAGAATCAAAAGTTGCAGTAAAAGATAGAGGACTTGGGGGAGAACTAACAAAATTAAATAATGTTTCATTAAAATTAACTGACATTAAATTTAGATATAGAGATGATCATCCATTTGCAGTTAATGGGGTTAGTGTAAGTGTTAATCATGGTGATTATGTTGCAATTATTGGGCATAATGGAAGCGGAAAATCAACTTTATCAAAAATAATCATTGGTGTTCTTCAACCAACAATGGGAAATATTGAAATTTATGGAAACAAAGTTACAAGAAGTAATATTAATATTATTCGTAAATTTTTAGGAATAGTTTTTCAAAATCCTGATAATCAATTTATTGGTTCAACTGTAAGAGATGATATTGCATTTGGTTTGGAAAATAGAAGAATAGAACCAGTCAAAATGAGTGATATTATTTTAAAAGCTGCAAAAAAAGTTAAAATGGAAGAATTTTTAGATCATGAACCCTTAATGTTAAGCGGTGGTCAAAAACAAAGAGTTGCAATTGCTTCTGCTTTAGCTTTATCTCCAGATATTTTAATTTTTGATGAAGCAACAAGTATGTTAGATCCTAAAGGTAAAACACAAGTTAAAGAAATTATGGTTGAATTAAAAAATACAAGAGAAAAAACTATTTTTTCAATAACACATGATATGGATGAAATTTTAAATGCTGATAAAGTTATTGTTATGAATAAGGGAGAATTAGTAAAATTTGGTAGCCCAAAAGAAATTTTAAATGATAAAAAATTTTTAAGATCAATACACTTAGATATCCCATTTATTGCACAGGTTGAAGAAGCATTGCAAAATGTGGGAATAAAAATTTCAGGATGCAATGATTTAGAAGAGTTGGTGAATAATATATGTCAAAAGTAAAAAGAATTACACCAAAACAAAAAGCAAAGTTAATTGTTAAGAAAAAGGCAGCAAAAGCAGAATATAAGGAACATATTAAAGAGATTTCAATTAAACAAAAAGAAGATGCTCAAAAAAGAAAAATTAAACATAAAGAAATAATTAATATAATTAAAAGTGATTCTTCAAATCAAAAACAATATCAAAAGGAAATTGCAAACTTTAGAAGAGAAGACAAAAAAAATATTTCTAGTAGAGTGGCTGATGTAAAACAATGATTTGACGCTCAACAGGATCAAAATAAAAGCATAAAAAAAGAATTTAAAAGAAAAATGGCAATTGCTAAATCTCCAAATTTTAACTTTGATGGTGAAATTAAATTTGAAAATGTATCCTATACATATGGTATAAATACTCCTTTTGAATTTAGTGCTCTAAATGGTACAAATTTAGTAATAAAAGAAGGAAATATTACAGCTGTAATTGGAATGACCGGTAGTGGAAAATCAACTTTAATTCAGTTAACTAATGGTTTAATAATTTCAGAAACTGGAAGAACAATAATTGGAGAATATCAAATACCAGCTTCAACTAAAAAAATTAAAGAAGTTAAAGATTTAAGAAGAGAAGTTGGCTTAGTTTTTCAATTCCCAGAATATCAATTATTTCAAGATACAATAGAAAAAGATATTGCTTTTGGACCAATTAATTTAGGAGCAAATAAGGAACAAAGTTTAGCAAAAGTTCGTGATTTATTGAAAACAGTAGACTTACCAGAAGATTATGCAAAGAGAAGCCCTTTTGATTTAAGTGGTGGTCAAAAAAGACGTGTAGCTATTGCAGGAATAATTGCAATGGATGGTAATACTTTAGTCCTTGATGAACCAACAGGAGGATTAGACCCTCAAGGTGAAGAAGATTTTATGAATTTATTTTATAAATTAAATAAAGAAAAAGGTAAGAGAATTATTATAGTTACTCATAATATGGATCATGTCTTACAAATTGCAGATGAAGTAATTGTTATGCATAAGGGAAAAGTAATATCTGTTGGAACTCCTTTTGAAATTTTTTCAAATAAGGAATTGTTAGAAAAAATTGAAATTGAACCACCAAAATTATATAAATTAGCACATAAATTAAAAGAAAAAGACTTAGATATAACAAAAATTGAATTTAGAACAGTTGAAGAACTTGCTCAAGCAGTTAAGTCTAAACTTAAATAAGAAGGAGGAATTATAATATGAGAATGGTTTTTGGTAGATATATGCCATATAATTCAATAATTCATAAAATGGATCCAAGATTAAAATTATTTATGATTATTGCATTAATTGTTGTTGTATTTTTTCCAATAGGCTTTACTGGACAAATACTTGCAGGTTCACTAATTTTTGCAATGTTTTCAATTAGTAGATTAAGCTTTAAAATGCTTATTAAACTTTTTATTCCAATTACATTTATATTTATTGTTTTAATTATTATTAATGTATTGATGTTAAAACCAAATATGGAAAATATGGTTGACGGACAAGTTGCAGGATTTGGTTATGTATTTAATTGAAAAATATTTTATTTTTCAGAAAAAGCAGCATATTCTGCTATTTATATGTCAATTAGAATTTTCTTAATGATTACTCTAACAACAATTTTAACAGGGACAACTCAACCATTAGAGTTAACATTAGCAATTGAAGATCTATTATGACCTTTAAAGTTAATTGGAATTCCTGTTTATATTTTTTCTACAATTATTTCAATTGCATTAAGAATGATTCCCACTTTGATTGATGAAGCAGGAAGAATTATGAAAGCACAATCCTCAAGAGGTATAGATTTTCATAATGGAAAAATAAAAGATAAAGTTAAATCACTAACTTCTTTAATTATTCCTTTACTTGTTTCTGCTTTTCAAAAAGCAGAAGATTTAGCTTATGCAATGGATTCAAGAGGTTATGATCCACATGCAAAAAGAACAAGATATAGACAAGTGAAATTTAGATTTTTAGATGTTATTATTTTTACAATATGCATGGCAGTAATAGTTACATTATATTGTTATCCATATATTCCAACTTTACATAATATTCAAATACCTAGAATTGATGCAATTTTAAAAGTATAAAATTTGATGAATTACTATTTATTTACAATTGAATATGATGGAACAGACTTTTATGGATGAGCAAAACAAAAAAATCAACCGACTATTCAAGGAGAAATTGAAAAAGCAATTTCAAAAGTTGCAAGAAATTCTAAATTTAGAATTGTTGGTGCTTCTAAAACTGATTCAGGAGTACATGCAAAAGATCAAAAAGCATGAGTTGAATTAAATTTTAAACCTAATATTTTAGGTTTTTTATCTGCTTTAAATAAAACATTACCTTTAGGTATTACAATAAAAAAAATAAAAGAGATAAATAAGGATTTTAGAGTTAGAAATTGTAGAAAAAAAACTTATATTTATGTAATTAAGTTAAAAGAAACAAATGTTTTTGAGAATAGATTTTATTTTTTTGCAAATTATGAAATAAATGTTTTTAAATTAAAAGAAGCCTTAGATTTATTTATAGGAAAACATAATTTTTTGAATTTTTCAGGGCTTAAAAAACAAGAATTAGAAATGATTGAAACAATAAGAACAATTGATTTTTTGAATTTAGAAACATTTAAAAATAAACTAAACATAACTTTTCAAGCAAAAGGATTTATAAGATATCAAATTAGAATGATTATGGGAGCTTGTTTAGCTTATTCAAGAGATAAGATAACTTTAAAAGATATTAAAGATACTTTAGAATTAAAGAGGCAAAAACTTCCATTTATTGCAAATCCTGAGGGTTTAACTTTAAAAAAAATAGATTATTAGTAAAAAATAGTTTATTATAATAATAAGTCAGTTATTTTAGAACTTATATACACCAAATTCGTAAATTCTTGTTATAGCTTTATCTTTTTTGAATAATACCATTGGTAAATAAGGGAAAGTTAAATTATAACAGTTAATTACTAGCTGACTTGAAAAAAATATCTTATTAAAAAGGATAAAACATATTCGCAATAAGATTTTTTTTTTTGAAAGATTTTTTTAAATCAAATATAAATTTTTTTTTGAATTTTATAGGAAAATATTATTATAAAAAATAGAGGAGAATAATATGAGAGGAATAAGATTGCTTTTAAAAAATGCATTCAAAACTGCCTGACGTAGCCCATCTCAATTAATAGGATTATCATCTTTAGTAATGTTAGTTTCAATGATAACTTCGTTGCTTTCTTCAACTTCTACAAGAGTAATTGATGCCTATGAATACTTAAATACTAACTCAAATGTTCGAAATGTTGTTATGGATATTGATCAAACTACAACGAGACTTGAAAAACCTGATGAATTTAACTTAAATATTGAAAGTCAAGAAGTTTATCAACAATGAGTTTTAAATAAAATGGCGCAAAATTATAAATTTAATTGATCAAGAACTGAAGCTAGAACATTTTCTGATATAAAAATGGCGAATAGCTCTTTAGTTATTAAAATTTTGGCAAAAACAAATCAAAATGATAAAAAAGCAGTGGATAAACTGGTTGTATCAAAAGGAGAAAATTTTTCAGCTGAAAAAGAAAAATCAAAAAGGGAAATAATTGTTGGGGAATCATTTGCATTAGCAAATAAATTATCTGTTGGGGATATAATTCGTGTTCAAAAGGATCAATATGGAGATCAATTACTTGTTAAAAGTGATAAAAATATTGCAGAAAAAATGGAGAGTTGAGAATCCTTTTATGATATTGAAAATTCTGAATATTCAGGAATGAATTGATTCAAAGTAATAGGATTTGGATCTTCATCTGATTTTGTGACTCCAATAATTGATAGCACAACTGTAATTCCAAATGTTGATACTGAAGCAATAATGTATATTGACCCTCAATTATTTGGATTGTCTCTTTATGAGCAAAATTATTCTAATGATAATATTTACAATTTTGATAATAGAAACTCCGTAATTGTAGTTTCTTCTGATTCTGATAAAGAAACATATTACTCATTAAAATTTAATTCATCTAATATTACAGAAGAGCAAATTGAAAATTTAAATACTGATTTTAAATATTATGGAAAAATTAAAAAAGAAATTACTTTCTTTTTTAAAAGTGATGATCAAAATTATAGATTTCACTCAAGAACTCTTACATTTAAATCAGTTATAAATGCTTACAATATTGCAGCAACTTTACTATTAATAATTATTTTAGTAATTTCATTATTTACAATTATTTTAATAACAAGAAAACAAATTGATAATATGAAAAGACAAATTGGTTGTTTAAAATCTCTTGGTTATAAAAAACGTGAAATTGTAAATAACTTTATTGCAGCTCCTTTAATTGTTGCTATAATTGGTTCTATATTAGGATATATTATTTCAATTTTTATTGGAGGTACAATAGTTGGTGTTTTTTCAAAATACTTTAATATAGCTTTTACAGGATTTACTTTTGAAGTAATTTCATTAATTGTATCAATAATTGCTATTTGATTAATATTAACAATAACAGCAATTATAATGGCATATTATACAATTAAAAATAGTACACTTAACCTATTAAAAGGAAATGCAGATAGAGGTATTTCAAAATTTGGTTTAGCTATTAAAAGGGGATTTTCAAGAGGTAATTTTAATTCAAAATTAAGAACTGCTCTTTTAACTACTTCTTTAGGAAAATTATTTGGAGTTTCAATAACAATGTTTTTAGGAACAATTATGCTTACAACAACAATAGTTGCTCCAAAAGTTTTAAAAGATAATATGACAGAAACTTTTAATGGATTGAATTTCAAAAACCAAATTGAATATACTCAACCAATTGCATCAAATCCATTATCATTTTATAGAACATATAATCTTAATTTTGAAAACGATGATTGAGGATATAATGAAGAAAAATATGTTCAAACATATAGTGGTGAAAAGAAAGTTACGGGAAAAACAGCTGCACCAGTCATTAATAATGGAACAACTACTGAAATTGATGTGGAAAAAATAATTAATCAAATTATTAATGGAGATATTAATTCTCAATTTTATACATATGATATTTATGGAGATCAAGAAGAACACAATGGTGGCCCTGAACCATGAAGTGTTATGAGTTATCTAAACTGAAAAAATTTATCAATCGATTTTTTAAAGAATTTAGATAAAGTTTATATGGAGGATAATATTATAAATAATATTGGACTAGCCACTTTATTAAATCAATGAATTGATTATGGTCTTTTTAAAACAGAAATACAATCTGTACAAACAGAAAAAGAGCTGGCAAATTCCTTATTATGATTTTATAAAAAATATACATCAGGTATTTCTTTACAATTTAATCCAAGTTTTACTCAAAAGGAAGAAAATTGATTAGACTGAAAATGAGATTCTGGAAAAACAATTGATTCTATGTTTAAAACAGAAATAGTTAAAAAATTATGATTAAATGGAAATATTGAAGATCTTATTTCAGAAGAAAATCAAAATTTTAAACCAATATTAAATGAAAAAACAAAAATGGCGGAAATAGATTTTTATGGTATTGATATTAAAAACATTTCAATTGAAGAAATCGAAGATCAAAATAAAGTCTTAGAATTAAATCAAGCATTGATAATGTGATATACAGCAACATTTCAAAATAGATTAGGGGCTGTAATATTAGAAACAGCATATTCAAGAGCACCATATTTTGTCCAACAATATATAAAAACAGCATACGAAAATAATGAAAAATACAATATTTCATTTAATTTAGTACCTTATGATCCGAATACAGAAGAAATAGGGACATTTTTTAATATAAATTTTCAAAATAGAAAAAAAATTTTAGAAAGTGCAAAAATTTATGGAATAAATCCAGATACAAATTTATTAGACTTACGTTCGGAAACAGGAGAAAAATTAAATCAAAATTTATATGAAAATAATATTGAAGAAGATAATTTGATTCCAATAATTATCAATGAGACGCTTGCAACAAAAAGTGGTTATAAAGTTGATGATGTTATTAACTTAGAAGTTATTAAGGATGAAGTTATTCAAAATGATGAAGTATTGAATTTGGATGATAATTTTTCAAAAAATAATCAAGTTGCTTTTGAAGAATATCGATCACAATCAAGTAGAACTTACTATTCAAGTAGTGGAAAAAGTTTTGTTGATAATCCAATTTTTGGAGATGTTAATTCAATTAAATATGGAAATAAAAGTATATCAGGGTCAAATGCATCTTCTTCAACAAATACTACTCAAATTCATCAGAGTGTTTTAGGTGGAGAAACTTATATTTTTCAAAATAAAGATAGTTCTAACAAATTTAAAATTGTTGGAATTCAAAAGGGATATGGAAAAGCCCAAGGTTGAGTTTTAAATCAAAATGCAAATAAAATTATGAGCTATGATAAAATTATTAAATGATATTTTGAAAACTATTTTATGAAAGAATGAGCAAAATTGCCAGAATTAAAAAGTGCAATTGGTGGTGATCCAACAATTATAGATAATATTACTGATTATGATAATTTTTTTGAAAAACTAAATAGTGGGGAAAATCAAGAAGAATTAAATAAAATTAATGATTTATTTAATAATTTATATCCTGTATTTAATTATAAAAATTCACCAAATCAAGAATTTCTAGATTTAACTAAAGGATTTTCAACTTCTCAAAGATTTGGTGATTATAGTTCAAGAGGGTTAAATGGAACATACTCAGCTAATAAAGATGATGGAACTATCAGTGAATATGTTGAAGGTTTAGGAATTGGTTCATTATCAACAATGATGCCTTTAGAAAAAACTAGACAAATTTTAGGCCAAATTACAGAAATTGTTAATATGACTATGATAATGTTTATGGTAATTGCATTAATTGTTTCAATAACAATTATTCTTCTTACAACAGGGTTAATTATTTATGAGAATAAGGAATTTATTGCAACAATGAAAATACTTGGTTATTCAAATAAATATATTGTAAGACAAATTTTAGGTATGTATGTATTACCAATTATATTTACATTTATAATTGGATTCATAACTGGGTGATTTATATTTGTTTGAGCAATTGATTTACTTGCTTTAACAACAGTTTGAGTATTACCAGTTTCATTTGTATGATGAATACCAGTTAGTGTCTTTTTGATTATTTTAGGAGTATATACTCTAAGTTTTCTAGCAGGATGAGCAAATATTCAAAAAATAAACCCTCTAGAAGCTTTAAAAATAAACGATTAATCTTAAAAGTAGTTTTAATTAACTACTTTTTTATTTTTCCTAATATTAATAAAAATATTGTATAATATATTTGCTTACTCACAAGCCCCGGAAGCGAAGGAGAAAAAGCACATGAAACAAACTACACTTATTAAAACAGCAGATATTTCTAAAAAATGATATGTAGTTGACGCAAATGGAGCAACTTTGGGTAGAATATCTACAGAAATTGCTATCATTTTAAGAGGAAAACATAAACCTACATTCACTCCACATATAAATAATGGAGATCATGTTATTGTAATTAATGCAGAAAAAGTAGTTTTATCAGGAAAAAAAGAAGCTGATAAAAACTATTACCACCACTCAATGCATCCAGGGGGATTAAAATCAAGAAACGTTCAAACACAACGTAAATTGTTCCCTGAAAGAATTATTGAAAGGGCTGTTAGATTAATGTTGCCAAAAAATGTACAAGGATCAAATCAATATCGTGCATTGCATGTTTATGCAGGTGCTGAGCACCCACATCAAGCACAAAATCCAGAATTATTGTTAATAAACACTAAAAAAGGAGAAAATAAATAATGGCTACTAAAAAGAACACTGTTATGTATAGAGGTACTGGAAGAAGAAAATCTTCAGTAGCTCAAGTAATTTTAACTCCAGGACAAGGTGAAATTATTGTTAATGGAAAACCAGCTTTAGAGTTTTTTCCATATGCAACTTTAGTTCAAGATATGGAACAACCTTTAGAAGCAACAGGAACAAAAGCAGACTTTTCAATTAAAATAACTGTTAAAGGTGGAGGTTTCACAGGGCAAGCAGGAGCTGCACGCCTTGGAATTGCAAGAGCTTTATTGGAAGCAAGCAAAGATTACAAACCTGAATTAAGAACAAAAGGTTTATTAACTCGTGATGCTCGTGTTAAAGAACGTAAAAAATATGGACTTTATGGAGCACGTAGAGCACCACAATTCTCAAAACGTTAATATATTATCATATGCGCATATGACACCCATTTATGGGTGTTTTTTTATTTTTTAAAAAATTTTCTTTTATGAAAAATTTTTGCAGAATTTTTTTAACAATATTGGTTTTATATATGTGTTAATATTTTTTTGTAGAATAGGAGATTTAAAATTATGATTAACGGTAAAAAAGTAGTTTTAGTTGGTTGTGGAGCTGTAGGAACTAGTTTCATATACTCAGCTATTAATCAAGGATTAGCACAAAATTATGTTTTAATCGACGTATTTAGAGATGTTGCTGAAGGAAATGTAATGGATTTAACTGATGCACATGCTGTATTGCCAAATCCATTTAGTAGTATTAAAGTTGGAGAATATTCAGATTGTAAGGATGCTGATGTTATTGTTATAACAGCGGGTAGACCTCAAAAACCAGGAGAAACTAGATTAGAAATGGTTGCAGATAATGCAAGAATAATGAAAGGAATTGCAACTGAAATAAAAAATTCTGGATTTAATGGAATAACAGTTATTGCATCAAATCCTGTTGATGTACTTACACATGTTTATCAAGTAGTTACAGGATTTGATAATTCCAAAGTTATTTCTTCAGGAACAACTTTAGATTCTTCAAGATTAAGAAAATTATTGGGAGAAAAATTAAAAGTTAATCCAAGATCTGTAAAAGCTTATCTTTTAGGAGAACATGGGGATTCATCAGTGGCAATTTGAAGTAGATCAGTTGTTATGGGAAAAACAATTCAAGAATATTTAGATGAGGGTAAAATTACTAAACAAGAATTAGATGAAGTTAAATCTGAAGCTGTTCATATGGCATATAAAATAATAGAGAAAAAAAGGGCAACATTTTATGGGATTGGGGCTTGTTTAACAAGAATTGTTAAATCAGTTTTAAATGATGAAAAATCATCATTAATGGTTGGAGCTTATTTATCAGGACAATATGGAAACTCAGATCTTTATATAAGTGTTCCTTGTATTGTAGGAGCAAATGGAATTGAGCAAATTATTGAATGAAATTTATCAAAAGAAGAATTAGCAGGGCTTACAAATTCATGTAATCAATTAAAAGAGGTATTTAGTGTAGCAAAAGAAGCAATTCAATAGTTTAAAACTGCTTATTAAATATAATATAAAAGAAAAAAATGAGTATTTAACTCATTTTTTTCTTTTATAATGATTCTATTTTGATGTTGTATAAAGCAATTAAACCTCTGAAAATTAAGTCCTCTTTAAAGATAAAATTATCTCTTTTAATTTCTTCTTTAAAAAGGTTGCTATATCCTCCAGTAAAAATAACGTTATTAACTTTTAGTTCTCTTACTATAGCTTTAAGCATTAAGTAATGACTATTATATGTCCCAATATTTATTGAATCGACAGTATTTTTTCCAATTTCTTTGTCAGATTTTTCATATTCAAAATCAGCAAGTAGCGCTGCATTTGATATTAAACCCTTTAAAGATGAACCAATACCTGGACAAATTATAGTACCTAATAGATAGTTATCTTCAATTAAAGTTATTGTTGAAGCAGTTCCCATTGAAATTACAGCAAGTTTTGAATTATTTGGAAGAACAGCATAAAAATTTGCAATAAAATCTGCTCCCAATGAGCTAATATTGTCAAGCTTAAATAAGGAATTATTAATTATAAAATCTTGTCTAATATTATAAATTGTAACTTTCATACTAGCTGCAAAAGCTCTTAAAATATCATTTCATTCTGGAACAACTGAAACATATACAATTTCATTAAATTTAATATTATTTTCAAAAAAATAATTTTTCAATGCATTTGACCTTTTAAAAGTTGGGTCGTTTGTTAATGGTCTAATTATTTTTTCAATACTATTTTTTTCTTTATCTCAAATTCTAAAATCAATTGTTGTATTGCCAACATCAATTAATAATATTTTCATTATTATCACTCCCTAAACATTATCATTTTACATAAAAAATTTAATAAAAAAAATTTTTCCATAAAAAAATTATAAAATATATACATAGTCAATAAAGGAGGAAGTATGAAAAGAGCTATCTATCCAGGGAGCTTTAATCCTTTTCATGAGGGTCATTTAAATATTTTAAAAAAAGCATCTAAACTTTTTGATGAGATTATCATTGTAGTAACTAAAAATATTAATAAGGACCTTGAACCAGATTTGCAAGCAAGAGTAGATTTAATTGAAAAAATGACTAAAAATATCAACAATAAAAAGATTGCTTTAAATATAAATCAGCTTACAGCTGATTTTGCAAAAGAAAGAAATATAAATTATTTAATTAGGGGAATTAGAGATATTGATACTTTAGATTATGAAATACAATTATATGATGGAAACAAATTGATATATCCAGAATTAGAAACTGTTTTTTTTATTTCCGATCTAGGAAGTAGAAAAGTATCATCAACTTTTTTAAAAGAAATAGAAAATTATAAAAAGGATGGAAAAAATTAATGTGAACAATAAAAGAATTAGAAAATAAAATTAAAGAATCAAGTAAAAAAATAACTATTGTTTTTGCTGAAGGAAAACAAGAGAAGATTTTAGAAAATGCTAAAATGTTAGTGGAAAAAGATTTAGCCAAAGTTATCTTACTGTTTAATTCAAAAGATGAAATACCTCAAAATTTAAATTCAAATATTGAAGCAATTTCAATTAGTGATTTTGATAAATCAAAAATGCTCGATAAAATTTTGGAAGTACGAAAAGGAAAATTAAACGAAAGTGATGCAAAAAAATTAATTGAACAAAGAAATTATTTTGGTGTAATGATGATGAAGTTAAATTTGGCTGATGCAATGGTTTGTGGATTAGAATATACAACTGCAGATACTTTAAGACCTGCATTACAAATTATTAAAACAAATCCAAATTATTCAATTGCGTCATCAGTATTTTTAATGTCAAGAGAAAGTGAAAGTTATGTATTTACAGACTGTGCTTTTAATGTAGACCCAAATTCAGAACAACTTGCAGAAATTGCATCAATGGCTGCAAGTTTTGCAAAAAATTTAAATGAAAAAAATGTTCAAGTGGCACTTTTAAGCTACTCATCTATTGGAAGTGGAATGGGTCCCTCAGTAGATAAAGTTCAAAATGCATTAAAAAATTTAAATTCAAAAACATATGATAATATTTTGTTTGATGGAGAAATGCAATTTGATACTGCTTTTGATAAGAGCGTGAGAGATAAAAAATATCCAAATTCAAAAATTACAAAAGTATCACCTGATGTATTTGTATTTCCTGATTTAAATGCAGGAAATATCGGGTATAAAATTGCTCAAAGACTTGGAGGTTTTCAAGCAGCAGGACCATTTATTTTGGGTTTAAATAAACCAGTAAATGATCTTTCTAGAGGAGCAACTTTAGAAGATATTTTTCAAACATCAATAGTAACAATTTTTTCAGCAATGACAAGTGAGGAACAGAAATAATGATATTAGTTGTAAATGCAGGTAGTAGTTCAATAAAATTTAAACTTTTTTCAATAGAAGATAAGCAAAATCCAATTTCACAAGTAGAAGGTTTAGCAGAAAGAATTTCGGTTGATGGAAAATTGACAATTGAACTTAATGGAATTAAAAATACTTATGAAGATAAAATGGAAAATCATTTAGATGCAGTTAAATCAATTTTAAAAAGATTTACTGAATTAAAAGTAATTTCTAAACCAGAAGACATTAAAGGCATTGGTTTTAGAATTGTACATGGTGGTGAAAACATTGTAAATACAGTAGAACTTACAAAAGATATTAAAAAAACAATAGAGGAAAATATTAGATTAGCACCATTACATAATCCAGGAGCGCTTACCTCAATTAATGCTTTTGAGGAAAACTTAAGTGATGCAAAATTAGTAGGTTGTTTTGATACTTCTTTCCACCAAACAATGCCCGAAATTAGTTATATGTATCCTGTACCCTATAATTGATTTGAAGATTTAAAAGTAAGAAAATATGGGTTTCACGGAATTAGTTATGATTATATAACTGTAAAGGCACAAGAAATTTTTTCAAAAAATAAAGATAATTTAAATTTAATAGTATGTCATTTAGGTAATGGGGCAAGTATTTGCGGTATTAAAAATGGAAAATCATATAATACAACAATGGGATTAACTCCATTAGCAGGTTTAATGATGGGAACAAGAAGTGGTGATATTGATCCTTCAATTCTTCAATACGTTGGAAAAGAATTGAATAAAGATATTTTTGAAATTACAGATGAATTAAATAAGCAATCAGGATTACATGGAATAAGTGGTGTAGGAAGTGATATGAGAGATATTTCAGAAAAAGCAAATAAGGGAGAAAAAAGAGCAAAACTTGCAATGGAAATGTATTCTCAAATAGTTGCTGATTTTATTGTAAAATTTACAAATCAAATTAATGAGAAAATTGATGCAATAGTATTTACAGCAGGAATTGGTGAAAATTCATCAATTATAAGAAAAATGGTTGTAAATAAGTGTAACTTATTAAATTTATCAATAGAAGACCAAAAAAATAATAGTAAATATGATGATTATTTGGAAATTTCATCACCTTTATCTAAAATACCTGTTTACAAAATTAGAACAAATGAGGAATTAATGATTTGTAAAGAAACTATTAAATTTTTAAAATAAAAAGATTTTTATTTTAAAAATTTAAACTATTTTTAAAAGTAACCCTATTTTTGGGGTTACTTTTTTTGATATAATAAATCTTAATAATTAGAGTTAGGGTGAGATATTTGAAAATAAACAAGAATTTAGAGTTTTCAATAAAATTAATGGTATTAATAGCATTAGTATTTTTTTTGATTTTTGATTTTTTATTACAAATCTATATTCCAAAAAGAAATTTATTAGGTATTCCATTAATGGAAAGATTTAGCATTTATTATGCATATTTTACAACTCAATCAAATTATGCAGTTGTAATTTATTTGGTAGTTGCTCTATTTATGAAAAAAATTTATAATACAAAACCTGCATTTGGTATTGAATTGGCAATGACAGTCTATATAACATTGACTATGATTGTATTCTGATTTGGTTTGTTAGCTTCAGCAAATGAAATTGGTACATATAATAAGGCAAATTGAATATCTACAATTGTACTTCATTTACTTATACCTTCAATTATGATTGGCTATTTTTTAGTTTCTTGTGGTGACTGTTATCACTCAAAAAGAAAGTATTCAAAATTTGCATTACCCCTTACTTGTTTCTATCCATTTGCATATTTAATTTTTGTAATGATAAGAGGAGAAATTAGATTTGATATTTTTTCACCTGATTTTTATAATTACATCTATTCAAATCCAAATTCAGATTTTTGAACAAATGTCTGAAATTCAACTAGTGGTGTTATAAAAAATAATGTTCATTTTACTAGTCAAATGTGATATCCATATTGGTTTTTAAATATTCATAATTATACTTTAAGTGCTAATGGAAAAATTTATGAATCAAATATGGATACTTCTATGACTTTATTAGTGTTTACATTTATTATGGCATTTATTGGAATTACAACATTAGTTATTTCATTTCAATTTTTCTACTTAAATTTCAATAACGATAAGTTTTATAAATGGCATGATATTAATGGAAAACTAATAACAAAAGAGGAGCATGACTATAGAAATAAAAATAGAAAATTTAATCAAATTAAATTTAAAAATGAATTCAAAAAAGAAAAAATTCATAAAAAATCTAAATTTAAAGTTTTTAAAAAAACAATTGAAAATTTGCCAAAAGATTTGAAAATACTTGAATTAAAAAAATGAAGAAAGAAAAAAGATTTAGAAGAAAAAATTAGAAGAGCATATTTAAAACAAAATGTCATAAATAGAAAAACCAGAAAAAGTGAGATTAAAAGACTTATTGCTTCTGTAAATTATAAAGATAGGTTTATAATTAAAGAAAATTTAAGAGAAGCTGAGAGATATAAAAAATTAGTTAAAAATGGTGTAATCGTAACTAAATCTAAATATGTTGACTAATAAAGGTGTTAATTTACCTTTATTTTTTATATAATAATAGATGATATAAAATAATGAGGTGATTGCAGATGGTACATTTAAGAGCTAGAAACTTGCCTACAAAGGGTATTTTAAAAGAGTGACTTTTTAAGGGAGATAAAATATCATTTGGAGAAGACTTTGCTCTAGTAGAATTAGAGGATGGTTCAAATTTAAAAATTAAATCAAACTATAATGGTGTAATTACAAAAACTATTCAATTAAATACTGCAATCAAAAATGGAAGTATTATTGCAAATATTGCAATTGGAGATAAAGAAATTGCCAAATTTAAAAGGATTAAAATTAAAAGAATAGGTTCAGATGAGCTTACTCAAGATGATGTTTTTATTTCTAAAAATAGTCAGAAAACTTTTCAAGAAGTGGAAACAGGTGCTGATTCATTTTCAGGAGCTGTTTTGTATGATAGATATAATCAAGCTAAAACTCTTTTTTCATCAACAAGAGATGATATTATAGATTCAACTCAAAACTTTGAAGATCAAGAAAAGAGGGATATAGAAATGGGAGATTTAACAAATTCAGAAGATAGATTTGCTCAAATGAGAGCAAACATTAAAGAATCAATTAAAAATGCTCCACAACTAAAAAATACAGGTAATCTTTCAGAAGAAGAAATAGAAAAATTAGTAAATAAACCAGTAACTGAAAATGATGGAGCAAATTTATTTTCTAAAGAAAATTCAAGTGGAATAAGCAAATTTAGACAACTAGTTCAAGCAAGAAAAGAAAAACTACTAGAGGAAAATAATTTTAAAGAAATTGAAGAAGCAGATCAAGAAATAAATGCAATGTCAAAAACTGATGAAAAGGGTAGACCACTGATAATGAGAAACATTATTCAATCAAGAATTGAAAAATTAAATCAAGCAAATGGAGATCCGAGCGTACTTGAAAGAGATATAATTGCTACAAAACAAAATGCAATACTTGATAGTCAAAAAAAATTTGAAGAGATCAAGGATGAAGGGATGGAAGATATGAAAGAAAAAAATTGAACTAATAAAAAAGATTATTCAAATTCATTTGCAAAATATAGCGATGATGATGACTCAATAGTTATTGATGAAAATGATTTAAGCCCTTATAGTGGATTTACTTTTCCAAAAAAGAAACCATTACAAATAATGAATGAAATAAATGATAAAAAAAATAAGACATATGCAGATTCAAGACTTTCAAATTTATATGATAATAAAAAACGTTGAGATATTATGAAAACAAGAGATGAGAAAAATTTTCTTAATGAAAGAAGAAAAGCAGTTGAAAGAGGTATTGAAGAGGATCATAATTCTTTATTTTATAAAGCACTAGAAAGAGGAGGAGTTCCGGATGAATTTTTGCGTGAAGTTCCTTATCAAAATGTAACTACTGGAAAAATTCAATACGTTCCATATAATGAAACACCAAAAGGTAAAAAGGAATTTGAAAGTTGATTAAGAGAATCAGAATTATATACTGAGTATAATAATGATAAACAAATTGAAGAAGAAACTCAAGAATTATTAAAAACCAGAAGCTTTAAAAAAAATAATGATGATAGCATGGAAGTTGATTCACTTGAGGAAGAAAATATTCAAGAAGAAAAAAAATTAGCACAAAAAACTTCTAAATCAGTTAAAAAAGAAATAAGAGATGAAATTTTGAAGCAAGATAAAGAATTAAAAGAAATTGCAAATGCAGATATTGCAATGGAGACAATAAAATATTTAAAAGAGCAAATTAATGATTTGCAAAAAACATTAAAAGAGCAAAATCAATTAAATCAAGCAACATCAAAATTAAACCAAAGTTCTAATTTTAATGCTGGAACAGATACTTTTGGTCAAATGATGCAATATATGTTAATGCAAACTATGATGCAAAATATTAATCCAAAAAGAGAACCAAGTGTTGGAGAATTAAAAAGTACTATAAAAGACGAAATAAACTATTTTGCAAAAGAATTATTAGAAAAAACACTAAAAGAGCAAAAGGAAAATCAACTTTTAAAAGAACTTGAAATTAAATCATCATTATGAAAACAACATGATTCATTGGAGAAAGAATTGTTAGAAAAAGAATTAATACAACAAAAAATTTTAGAAGAAAAAATTAAAAGAGATTTGGATAATCAAAAACAGTTGAAACTTAATTTAAAAGAAAAAGAATTAGAGAAATATAAAGAATTATTAAAACAAAAAGAAGAAGAATTAAAAGAAGAATTAAATTTGGAGTTAGATAAAAAAGAAAATTTAAAGTTTGAAAATGATTTGAAGAAAGTAAATTTTGAAAAGGTTAGTCCTGATACAACAATTGGTTATTTAAATTTTGAATCAAGTGATGAAAATAAAATTGTAAAAAGAGAAAAGATTAATAAGAATAGAAATGCTGCTGTTAAATCAATGATTTTAAGTCAAAATTATATTCCTCCATTAACAATTTCAACAGAAATTGATATGAGTTCAATTTTAAAATTAAAACATATGTTAAAACAAACTCAAAATCATATAAAATTCACAACAATTTCATTTATTTCAAAAGCTATATCAATAGCACTTGAAAGTTACCCAAAATTAAATTCTAGTTATGACCCTGAAACCAATGAAGTTATAATTAAAAAATATCACAATATCGGTTTGGCAACTGAAACAAGTGAAGGATTAATAATACCAGTTTTAAAATTTGTGGAAAAATTATCTATTAAGGAAGTTGCAATGGATATTAGAGAAATGACTCAAAGATTAAGAGCTGGTGAAATTTATAACTATGAAACAGAGGGAAGTACTATTACAATTGCAAATTATGGAAATATTGGAGCAATTCAAGCAACACCCACAATTTTTTATCCCAATGCATCTGTAATTGGTGTTGGAAAGATTGTAAAAAAACCTGTAGTTGTTGAAAATGAGAAATTGGCAATTAAAGCAATTATGAATATTAGTTTAACTGTTGATCAAAGAATAATTGATGCAGCAGAAGCGGGAAGGTTTTTAGCAAAAGTAAAAGAAATACTTGAAAAACCAGAAATTTTAACAGTTTCTTAAAAAAATACAAAAAAAACTTTGTGAAGTAAAATATCACAAAGTTTTTTAACAATTAAATATTAATATTTTTTATTTCAAAATTATTTTTTTTAGTATAATATTAGAGTGCTTAACACAACATGGCGTATATGGCGAAGTGGTTAACGCTCCGGATTGTGGTTCCGGCACTCGAGGGTTCAATTCCCTTTATACGCCCCATTAAAGAAATTAAACTTATTTTTAATAAGTTTTTTTATTTTCTTTTTTTGTCGATATTTACTATGAGGTGATAAATATAGTTGATATTAGTATGCAAAATGAAATTGTCCTTAAGGATAATTTCAATATAAAAGATTCTTTAAAGGTCAGTGAGGTTGATAATTATAAATTAAATTTGGATGTCATTTTCATAAATGATAAGGTAACTTTAAATAAGAAAGAATATTTTAGATTATTTGTTAGACCAAATTTATCAAGAAAAAATGGTTTTGACTATTTTAAAGAAATTCAAAACTCAAGTATTTTTCCATTTAAAACCAATGTAACTTTAAAAAGTGGTGCAATCAAATTTTATATGAAAACAGTAAATGGAACTGAAACTATTAAAATATAAAAATATGACGTTTTAATTATTCTAGAATATAAAATATATTAATTAAAAATTTCTGCTCAAATGATTGAACCATATAATGAATTAAAAATCTTATACACTGCTAGCTACAATATTATTGGTAATAAATTGAAAGATCATACAACAACTGGGTTAATTGAAATAAATAGAAATAATATTACGGAGTATACAAAAAACTCTGATCAATATGGATTAGAAATAGGAAATAAAATATTTGGAGTTTTTCAAAATGACTTTAATCAAACTCAAAATTTATTTTATTATAATATTTTAAGAGAAAAAATTGACTTTACTTTTGTTAAAAAGGAAATAAATCTAATAGATCCAAAAGTTATAATTCAAACAAAGTATAAAAAATGAGAAACTACAGACGAAAAATTATTTGGCAAAAAATTTTCAACTTTTCTTAATTTATATATAAAAGGTTTAAATCAAACAATCAATTTTGAATCTGAACCATCAATTATATTAAATAGTGAAGCGAAAAAATATTATGCACTTAAAAAAATCGAAGATCAAGTTTTAATAAAAAATGTAAATTATGAAGTTTCATCCATAACTCAAACGGAATATTCTCATACAAAAAATGTTGTAAAAGAAAGTTTAAATGGAGTTAAAGGAATTTTATTTAACCCTCTAAATAAAGGAAATGTTATTTTTAATAGAAAAATAAATTATAATTCAAATTTAATTAATATTAATTATTCTGTATCAGATAAATATATAGATAGTTATAAAATAAACAATTTAAATTTTTCAGAAAAGCTTTTTAATAATGTAGTAATTGAATATAATATTGATGAATTAATAAAAATTGGTATTAATAATAAAGTTAAAATAATTGAATTTATTTAGAAAAAGAAAAAATACTTAAGATATTTTTTTTACTAATTTTATTAATATCTGCATTCATTCCCATTTCTATTTATTTATATAAATATATAAAAACTCAATCTATTGATATAAATCAAACTGTTGTTAAATAAAAACCAACTGATGAAAACAGTTTAGGTCAAGATGGTTCAATAAAACCAAATAAACCATCAGATGAACAGAAACCAGAAAATTCAGGAAATAATGAAGTTGATGCAATAATTTAAAATTTTTTGCAAAAGAAAATTTGAACATAAATTTTAAATTAGAACAAAGAATGTACATAGTAAATTTTTTTAAATCTAAGCCTTATTTTAATTTACCTGAATTTAAATACTACTTTCTAGTAGAATTTCAAAATTTAGGACCATTAAATATCAATGTAAAATTACTTTTCAGCTTTGATGATCAAGAATTTCCTAAGAAAATTTCTATAAAGTATTTGAAAAATCATGCAAAATACATTTGAAATTTTACCTTAAATTATTATATAATAATTTAAGGTGATTATATGAATTATTTTGAAGAAATTAAATCAGCACTTATGAAAAAAGGTGCAAAAGGGTCTATTACAAATGCAACAGATTTTAAAACAATGGGACTTGATTCATTAGATTTAATGGATATGATTGTTCTTTTAGAAGAAAAATTAAATATAACTATTTCAGATGATGAATTAATGTCAATTAAAGTTGTGGGCGATCTTTTAAATGTAATTGAAAATTTAAAGAAATAATATGGAAATAGAAAATAAAATTACAGAATATTTGGAACTATTTAAGTCTAAAAAAATAAAATTAACTGATGTTAGACTTTCTATGTTAAAGGCAATTGCTACAACAAAACACTTCACAATAAATGAATTAATATCAATTGTTGAAAAAGATTTAGGAACTGTTAATGTTATGTCAATTTATAATAATATAGACTTATTTTTGGAAATGCACTTATTATTTGCAAATACTATGAATGGAAAGCAAATCATGTATGAGGCAATTTCGAAGCAGTTAATACATATTACTTGTGATATTTGTGGTAAATTGGAAGATTTGGAAAGCCCATCATTAGCAAGTGACTTATTTTTAGAATATTCAAAAATATTAGAATCTAAAAAAATGCAATTAGAACATTTTAAACTTGAATTGCATGGTATATGTGAATCATGTAAAAAGTAAAAAAACTTCTCATTTTATAAATTAAAATAACTTACTAATGTTATAATTAGTAAGTATTTATAGGGGTATAGTTCAGTTGGTAGAACATCGGACTTCAAATCCGAGTGTCGTGGGTTCAAGTCCTGCTACCCCTGCCAAATTTGAGATTTATATTTGTGCCCAGTAAAAAATAGGGCATTTTTTTATAGGGGTATAGTTCAGTTGGTAGAACATCGGACTCCAAATCCGAGTGTCGTGGGTTCAAGTCCTGCTACCCTTGCCATTTAGAAGAAAAAAACCATTATATTTTTGTTATAAAAATATAATGGTTTTTTATTTATTTTTAGGCATTAATGATTTTTCAATTGCAATAATACCAATTGTATCTACTCCAGCATGTCACGGGAAAACTGTAGGAATTTCTTCAATTGTAAAAGAAACCTTTTTTTCATTAAAGAAATTTTTAACTTGATCAGTAACTTTAATCGATGCTTCATTTAGATATACAATTAATAATTCATATGAATTTTTCATTTCATTTGAAAGTGGAAAATAAATTTTTTCTAAAACTGCACCATATGTTCTTCCTAAACCAAGTTTTTTTGGTTTTTCTAATCAGTGAATTGCAACCTTTGTTTTAATCATTTTTAAAATAGTTACTAAAAGCGATTTTGCTCTACCACCTTTAGCTAATTTTTGAAAATCACCAGGAATTATACTAATAAAAGTACCATCTTTTCATAAATCAGCTTCTTGTTGGAATTTACTTGGTTCTCTTTCACCATTATTAATCATTTCATTGTATTTAAAAGCCAAATACTTTACTGTATTTGCAGCTAAACTATGTTTTATTACTGTAACTTTACCCATATACTCATCATCTTTTGAAACCATAACCGCAGTTTCATGCATTCCAGATAAATTTGATGGAATTGTTAAATGAATTATATGGTCAAATTCTTTTAACATTTCATCGTATTTATTCATTAATTCTCCTGGAGAAGCTTGAGAAGTTGAAGTCTTCTTATTTGCTTTTAATATATCTATTAAGTTATTATTTTCAATATTTTCAGCTGTATCAAAAAAATCATCCTTATCCTCAACAATTAAATGTAGTGGTATAACTTTAATAATTTTAGATTCAATATTTTTTTCAATTATTCCAGCTGAACTATCAACTAAAATTCCAATTTTCATATTTTATCACCTATCTATATTAATATTATTTTTTTCAAACCCCAATAGCAAACGTTTCTTTACCTGTGTGACAAGTAACAGTGTTTGGTATTTCATCTCATAATCTAGTTTTAAACGAACTTGATTCAACTATTTCTCTTACTTGTTTAATTACTTCTTCACTTGTTCTAGAAAAAGCAATATCGATATATTCACTATTTTTATTATTTTCTTGAAGTAATTTGATTACTTCTTCAATTGCTTTTTTGAATGTTCTTGTTTTTCCTTGTTTATCTATAGTTCCATCATATTTTAGTATTGGTGTAATTTTTAGTATTTTTGCAAGCCCTGCAGCAGCTTTACTTATTCTTCCCCCACGTACTAATTGATCTAATGATTTTGGAATAATATAGACTTCAAAATTTTGATTGTTTTTCTCAATGTATTCTTCAATTTCTTGTCCATTTTTTCCTTGGTCTATTAAATCATAAGCCATTTGAATTTGCATTTTTAAAATAATGCTAACTCCATTTGTATCAACAACAAATACTTTCCCAAGATATTCCTTTTCTTGTGAAAGCATTTTACAAGTATTGTATTGTCCTGAAAGTCCCTTAGAAATTAAAAGGCATACAACTTGATCATATTTTTTTAATAAGTTATCTCATTTTTCCATCATTATTCCTGGAATTGATTGAGAAGTTTTCAATAACTGTTTATCGTTTAAATCATAAAATTCATCTGCAGTAAAATTTTCGTCATCTGCAATTTGCTCTCCATTTTCTTTTGTAATCATCAATGGAACTAAAAATAAATCTTTATAATCTTTAAAATTATTTATTCCACTTGCTGAATCAGTTATGATAGCTATTTTCATTAATTTTTCTCCCTTTTAGATATCAATCATTGGTAAGAAAGCAAAAGTTTCTTCCCCTGTATGACATGTTACAACATTTGGTATTTTTTCAAATAAACCAATTTTTAATCCAGATTTTTCAATTATTTCCTTTACTAAATTAATTATTTCATCACTTGATTTTGAATAAGCAACATCAATTATTTCTAAATTTGAACTACTTCTAAGTAGAGAAATTGCTTCTTCAACAGCTTTTTTGAATGTTCTTGTTTTTCCTTGTTTATCTATAGTTCCATCATATTTTAGTATTGGTGTAATTTTTAGTATTTTTGCAAGCCCTGCAGCAGCTTTACTTATTCTTCCCCCACGTACTAATTGATTTAATGATTTTGGAATAATATATCCTTTAAAATTATTATATTTTTCTTCCATAATATCTAAAATTTCTTGTCCATTTTTATTTTGTTCAATTAATTTATTTACTATTTCAATTTGCCTTTTTATAATAATGCTAACTCCATTTGTATCTATAACAAATACTTTTTGATTATATTCTTCTTCTTTTGAAAACATTTTAAATGTATTGTATTGTCCTGAAAGTCCTTTAGAAATTAAAAGACATACAACTTGATCGTATTCTTTTAATAAGTTATCTCATTTTTCTAGCATATTGCCAGTAATTGTTTGAGATGTTTTTAATACTTGTAAATTATTTAATTCATAAAATTCATCTTCTAATAAATTTTGATCATCTGCAATTTGCTCTCCATTTTCTTTTGTAATCATCAATGGAACTAAAAATAAATCTTTATATTCATTAATATTTTTAATTCCAGCAGAAGAATCAATTAAAATTGCTATTTTCATTTTTCCTCCTCTATATATAATACTTATATTATTATATAATTGTTTTAGTATTATTCCAATAAAAAAGGAGATTTAAAAAATGAAATTATTTTTAAAATATGTAAAACAATTTAATACATTAATTATATCTATGGAGCAAAAAAATATTACTAGCACTAAAAGGGAAGAGAATGTTGAAATTTTATTTAATGGTGATGAAATAGTGGGTTTTAATGTTTTTGAAATAAAGTTAGAAAATAAAAAATTTAATTTAGAAGACTCAAAGTTAAAAGAAATTGCATATCCTATTTTGCAAAAATATTTTAAAAATTTTAAATTTGAAAATCAATTTATTATTGTTAAAATAATTGATTTTGAAAAAATACAAAATACACACTTATCATTGTGTAAAATAAACACCGGTAAAGAAGTAATTCAAATTGTTTGTGGCGCTGATAATGTAAAAAAAGAAATGTTAACAGTTTTAGCAACTATAGGATCATGGATGCCTAATGGAATGCGAATTAATCAAGGAAAATTAAAAGGTTTTGATTCATATGGGATGTTATGCTCAGCAAAAGAATTAGAAATCACTAATTCTAACTTTAATACAGAAGGGATTTTGGAATTAAAAATAGACGATTCTAAAATAGGAAGATCAATATGAGAAATAATATAAAAAAATGAAGATTTAATATTGATCAAAGAGTTTTTGAGGATTATTACTCTGCAGATTATTTTAAAAAAACTAAAGAAATTCTTTTGAAATTCAAGAAAGATCAAATAATTACAATGCAATGATTTCAAAGAAAAGAAAATATAGTTCTTTGTGGAATTGAAATTATCAAAGAAATTTTAAGTTTATCAAATAATAAAAATTTAATGGTTCAAGGATTAAATGATGGAGATATTGTAAATAGTTTAGAACCAGTTTTAAAAATTACAGGTAAATACCAAGAATTTGCTCATTTTGAAGGTTTATTTGACGGTATTTTGTCAAGGGCTTCAACAATAGCTACAAACTGTTCAAAAATCAAAAGTGTTGCGAATAATAAAATTGTTTTAAACATGAATGATAGAATGGATTATTTTTTAAATCAGCAAATCGATGGCTATGCTTCTTATGTTGGGGGAATAAAGAATTTTGTTACATCAGCATCATTTGAGTTTTTAGACGAAAAACCAGTTTTAAACGGCACAATGCCTCACTCATTAATTGCATCATTTAATGGTGATTTAATTGCAGCAACAGAAGCTTACAACAAAGTTTTCCCAAATAATAACTTAGTTGTTTTAGTTGATTATAACAATGATTGTATAAAAGATGCTTTAGCTGTTTGTAGTGAATTTAAAGATAAAATTTGAGCTATAAGACTAGATACTTCTCAAGGGTTAGTAGATAAATCATTAATGAATTTAAAAGAAATTTCAGATGAATTACATGGAGTTAATCCAACATTAATAAAATTATTAAGAGAAAAACTTGATGTGAATGGATTTGAAAAAGTTAAAATAATTGTTTCATCTGGCTTTGATGAGAAAAAAATTGCATGATTTGAAAAAGAAAACACTCCTGTAGATATATATGGGGTTGGTGAAGCAATTACAAAGAATAAAATTAGTTTTACAGGAGATATTGTTTTAATTAATGGAGAAAAACAATCAAAATTTGGTAGAGAAAACATTAACTCTAAAAGAATAAAAAGTATAAAATATTAGTATAGTTTTAGAATTTGAGGTAAATATAATGGCGATTTTTAAAAAGAAGAAAAAAATTCAATCTGCAATTGTTAATTCTCAAGAAGAATCAAGATCGCCAAATCATTGAACATATAATGATGATCCTATATTAAATATGGAACCTATTTTTACAGATGATGTAAATTCAAAGTCTATTAAAATTCAAAGTTTTGTAGAAGAGAAAAATATGGAACTGGAAGTTAATACTTCAAGTGAAGCTTCAGAAAAACTTAAGAATTTAAGAGAAAAAATAGGCGAATTGAAAAAAACTAGTGTTGAAGGAGTATTAGGATCAATTATTAATGGTGCAAGAGAAAAATCACAAATAATTCAAAATGAAGTAATTGAAAACGATCCAGTAATTGCAAAACTTCAAAAAATTGAAGAATTAAAGAAAACGGGTGGAGTTGATGTTGAATTGTATACAGATGTTACAAAAATTCAAAATAAAGGCGTTAACTATAGTGAAAGAGCAAAAGCATTTCATGAAGAACATTCAACAAAAATAATAGAATCTGATTTAGAAAGAGCAAAAAGACTTACTCGTGAAGCACAAGAAGCAAGAAATAGTCAAAAAGATAATTCTGATAAAACTTCAGGAATATTTAAAATGAATCAAGATAAAACAATTGATATTAGTGAAAATTTAAAGAATTTAAATAAACAACATAAAAGTAAAATTCTTTTTTTAGAGCAAGAGGTTAAAGAAAAAATTAATCAAATTGTGGATATTAAAAAAAAGTACTTAGATCAGGAAGCAGAAGAGACTATTCAAGGACTGAATTTGAATAATATTGATAATGAAGTTAAAAAAGAAAAGTTTTTGCTAAAAAAATTAAAAGAATTTGATAAAGTTCTTCAGGAAAATAGTGAATATACAGCTAATCTTATTAAACCAAGAAGATTACAAAAAACAAAAAATAAAGTAGGTGATAGTAATGAATAATGAAAACCAGAATAATGTTGATTCATTACAAACTAAAAATAATCAAAATGAGCAGGCTAAAAAAAGATTAGATGAAATTAAAAAAAGTAATGAAATTATGGGGAAAAACTCTGAATCTAGTAACTTTTTTATACCAAAAAGAAAAAATACAAATTTAGATCTAGAATCAAATTCTGAAATTATTAAACCTCGTAAAAGAAAAAATTTACCTTTTACAGAAGAACAAAAAAAGGAAATTGAAGAAACAGTTTCAAATGTTAAACAGGAATTTAAAGATATAGAAATTCAAAATAAAATGCTAGAAAAAAAATTAGTTAAAGAAGAACAAAAACTTACAAAATTAATTTATAAAACAAGCAAAAAAATATCAAACCTTTTAGATAAGAATAAAGAGGATGAACTAGAAAAAACATTGGAACTTCAAGATGAGTACTTTTCAGCATTAGAAAAAATTCAAGATGATATTGATACAATTGTTTTAGGTGAGGCAAATATTTCTCTTCAACAAAGAAGAAAACATATCTATAACAATGCATACAATGCAGAAACTGAAAGAGCAAGAAGAATTATTGAAATGAGAAAAAATAGAGATATGGCTTGATCTAATCAAATAAAAAGTGATTCAAAAAAAGAATCACCAAGGGAAGTTAAATCTTGAAAAGAAAGATTGGGGCTTGATGATGATTAATTATCAAGTTTTTTTATATTAAGATATTATAGTGTTGTATAATGATTATGATTACTAGGAGAATTATTTATGAATATATCAGTTATATTATTAGCAAATAGCAGTGTAGAAACTACTCAAACAATTATGATTACAATTTTACTTGCATTAGCAATTATTTTAACTCTATATACAATTATTACTTTGAGAAAAGTGGGAATTGCTGCAAAAAAAGTTGATTACTTTTTTGAAGATTTAACATATAAGTCAGAAATGTTGAATGCAACTGTTGATACTGTAGCAAGAGTAACAAATTATGTTGATATTTTTGATGCTTTTGCAAAAAGAAATGTAAAATCATGAGTAAAAGTTGCAACAAAAAATAAAGATATTATTTATAAATTAGTTGATAAATTGAGAGAATTTGCAAATTCAGAAGATTAATTGGAGGAAACTTGATTATGTTTAAATTATTAAAAATAGGCTCATGATTATTTTTAGGTATGCTTTTAGCACCAAAAAGAGGAGTAGAAATTAGAGCAGATTTTGTTGATTATTTAAAAAAATATAGACCTCAATTAAAAAAATTTATTTCAGCAGTAGAAGAAACTTGAGAAAAATCACAGAATGATGAGTCAGATGAAGTTGCTGCAAACATTGAAATTAAATTGGCAAACATAAGAGAAGCAAGTAATGAATTAGATTCTGCAAAAACTAAAGAAATAGCTTACAAGGCACTTCAAAAATTAGGTCAAGCTTCAATAAAAATTGGTTCGGAATTGGCAAAGTCTGATAATATGAAAATTATTGCTAAGGATCTAGCATTAATTACCGTTGATATTATTGATAAGGCTGATGAAGTTTATTCAAAAGTAAAAGATGTTTCAGTTAGTATGAGTGACGATGTATATGAGGTAGAAGATTCCAAAAAACAAAAAAATTAATAAGGAGAAATAGAAATGAAGAGCATTTTAGAAGAATTAAAAGAAAGAAAATTATTAAAACAGTTTACAAATGAAGAAAAAATATTGAATGCTCAAAAAGAAAATGCAGCAATTTATTGTGGATTTGATCCAACTGCAGATTCTTTACATGTAGGTCATTTAATTCAAATTTTGAATTTAAAAAGATTTAATGATTATGGTTTTTCTCCAATAGCAATTCTTGGTGGTGGAACAGGAATGATTGGGGATCCTAGTTTTAAAAGTCAGGAAAGAAACTTATTAAGTTTAAATGAAGTTGAAAATAATGTGAAATCAATTCAAAAACAACTTTCTTTTTTAATACCAGATATAAAAGTTGTAAACAATAGTGATTGACTTTCAAAAATGTCATTAATTGATTTTTTACGAGATATTGGTAAAGATTTTAATTTGGCTTATTTATTAGCAAAGGAAAATATAGCTACTAGAATTGAAAAAGGATTGAGTATTACAGAATTTTCATATACAATGCTTCAAGGATATGATTTTTATAGACTATATGAAGATTATAAATGTTGAGTTCAAATTGGTGGCTCAGATCAATGAGGAAATATAACAAGTGGTATTGACTATATTTCGAGTAAAATTGGTAGAGAAAACTCAAAAGCTTGTGGAATAACTATGAATTTATTAACGAAAAAAGATGGTGTAAAATTTGGAAAAACTGAGTCAGGTTCGATTTGATTAGATAAAAATAAAACTTCAGAATATCAATTTTATCAATTTTTTATTAATCAGAATGATGAAGATTGTGAAAACCTTTTAAATTTTCTAACAACTCTTTCAATAGATGAAATAGAGATTTTAATTGAAAAACATAAACAAGAACCTTTTAAAAGATTAATGCAAAAAACATTAGCCGAAGAAGTAACAAAATTTGTTCATGGTGAAAATGGTTTAGAAAAATCAAAAAAAATTACAGAATCATTATTTAGTGGTAATATACAAGAACTTAAAAAAAAGGAATTACTTTCAATAGTTAATTCTTTGGTTGTTACAAAAGTTACAACTTCACTTGAATTAGTAGATTTTTTAGTTCAATCAAATATTGTAACTTCAAAAAGAGAAGCAAGAGAATTAATAAATGAAGGTGCAATTTGAATTAATAATACAAATGATTTTTCACAAAATACAAAAATTGATAAAGAGTATTTAACAGTGGATAGTTATATAATAGTTAGAAAGGGAAAAAGAAATTATTCTGTAGTTGAATTGATTTCTTAAAGGATTCTAAAATGAATTTAAATATTACTTTGAAAAATACAATTGAAGATTTGTTAAATTATTTTAATAATGATTGTCTTTTAAATATTAAAATAAATGATAGGTTATTAAAAATTAATTCAGAAGATGTTATTAGTAATATTGACATTAATAGTTTATTTTTAATTGATAAAATTGTTCAAAATATTAATACTTTAAGACAAGACAATCAATCACAATTAGCGTTAAAAAAATTTGATACTAAAATTTTTGCAAGTACAGAAATAATACTTTCTGCTGCAAACGAGGCTTTTAAAAAAGTGAAAGCAGCTTTTGAAAAAATTAAATTTTTAAAAGACTCTAATAGTTTTGAATCAACAAAAATTAATATGAATGATAAATTTGTTGTTAGAAAAATTGCAGCTTATGCGCAAAGAATACTGAGTAAATTTGAAAATCTTCCAGAAAGATTAATTACTAAAAACGAAATAAAAGATTTGTTAGTACTATTAAAAAAAATAACATTATGTGAAGATATTGGTGAAATTTTGGGTTTAACTAGGGAAATTTTAATTAGACAAAATGTAATATTAAAACCAGATTATTTTGTTGATTATAATGCACTTATTGATGAATATGGTTGAGTCCATGATGTTGTTAAATTATCAAGTGCAAATGCTGAATTTATGGGTTTAATTGTAGATGTTGAAATATATACAAATGTTGTCAAAGAATGACAATATGTTCCAAGTGCAATAAGAGTTTAAAAAAAATCTTATTTAAGATTTTTTTCATTATTATAAAAATATTCTAATGTCTTAAAATAAGATTTTTTAAAGGGATAATAAATTGTTCCTTTTTTAATTTTTCTAAGATTTCCTTTTTAATTTTATTTTGATATAAGTAATTTTTTTCTGAGTCAGGATTATTATAGAAAGTATAAACAACATGATCTAAAATATCTGCAAAACGAATCACATCAGTCATTTTACTTGATAAGTAATAAGTGTAAATATTAAATTGCTTTTCTATAAAATTAGTTTTTAATAAATTTTCTAATTGATTTAAATCTGTTTTTTTTAAATTTCTTTCGTCCATTAAAATATAGATTGTTTTACAATAATTTTCAAAATTAAATAATTTTGAATAAAAACTTAATAAGTTATTTACAAAGAAATCATATGCTAACATTTCATTAATTGTAAAATGTTCAACTAATTCATTTCTAGATACTACAGAAAAAATAGGTACTATTAAATCTTTAATTTCACTAAAAACTTCATTTATAAAATCAATTGTAGCCATATCATCTGATTTATTACCTTTTAATTCAAAATTTTTAGGAATATTATATTTATTTTTAATATCCTGTTCAATTTGTTTTATTTTCGTTTTTACAATTTCTTTATCTGAGTAAAAAACCCACCCACAATAAAATAATTATCGATATCATTTTGATTCAATTTTCCACTTTCGTCAAGAGTTATATATATTTTTTCTGAAATAAATTTGTTCATGAATTTCTCCTATTTTAAAATGTTATCATATTGGGTAAAACAAATACTTAGTTAATATATTATGTATTATAATAAATAAGTATTGAAAAGAGGTCTAAAATGAATTTAGCAAATAAAATCACAATGGTCAGAATTATTTTGATACCAATTATTATTATTTTACTATTATTATCTCCAAATTTCTATCAAGTATTTAATAACAACATAAAAATTGGAGAAAACTATGAATTATCTATTGCATATTTAATTGCTGGTATTTTATTTATAATTGCAAGTTTAACAGATATGTTAGATGGTTATATTGCAAGAAAATACAATATGGTTACAAATTTTGGTAAATTTTTTGATTCAATTGCAGATAAATTACTTACAAATTCTGTATTAATTGTTTTTGCATGTGGACAAATACCATTAATTCCGGTTTGAATGTGTGTAATATTAATATGTAGAGATTTTCTAATTGATGTTGTAAGACAAGTGCTTGCAAATTCCTCTTATGTTATGGCAGCAAATAAAATGGGAAAATATAAAGCAACTTTTGAAATGATTGGACTAAGTCTTTTATTTTTTATTGGATTAGGAACTTTTAAAAATTTAAGTAATTTGGGAGAATATGGAGGAATTAATCAATTAATTATGATACCAATGTACATTACAGTGATTTTATCTATAATTTCTGCAGCTATTTATATCTATTTAAATAGGAAAATGCTTTTTAACATATCTACTGAAAGAGGAACAAGTGATGACAAAAAATAAATTAGCAAAAAATACATTTGCGATTGTTACAGGAGCCAGCAAAGGTTTAGGTTATGAGTATTGTAAGTATTTATTAAGAATGGGTTATAATATAATTGCAATTGCAAGAGACACAAAGAGCCTTGAAGTATTAAAGAAACATTATCCAGAATTAATCATTGAGGCTTGAAATTTAGATATTAGTAATATTAATAATGTAAATGAGCTTTATAATAAAACAGAAAAATTTAATGTTGATTTATTAATTAATAATGCAGGTTTTGGTGTTTGGGGATATTTTAAGCAAACAGATTTAGAAAAAGAATTAAATATGATTGATTTAAATATAAAAGCTTTGCACATTCTTACAAAATTATTTGTTCAAAAATTTGAAAATCAAAATAGGGGAAGAGTTTTAAATATTGGATCAATTGCTGCTTTTTCACCAGCACCAGTTTTTTCCAGTTATGCTGCATCAAAAGCATATGTTCTAAATTTAGGAATTGCAATTAACACTGAACTTAAAAAAACAAAATCAAATGTTAGAGTAATTACAATTTCTCCTGGACCATTAAAAACTGATTTTTGAAATAGAAGTAGTAATCAAAAGGAAGCAAAATATAAAAATAATTCGAAATTTATGAATATAGAATCTTATGCAAAAAAAAGTCTTTTAAAGGGTTTAAAAACTAAAACGAAGGATTATATAATTATAGGAAATAGAAACAAAATATTTAAAAGTTTTACAAAATGAGCGCCAAAATCAATGGTTCTTAATGGAGTGTATAATTATCAAAGAAAGAGAAAATAATGTTAAATAGAAGTGAAATTAAAGAAATAATAAAAAATTTAAAAAATCAAAAAGTTTTAATAATTCCTACAGACACAATTTACGGAATAAGCGCAGTTATTTCAAAGGAAAATGAAATTTTAATAAATTCAATAAAAATGTCACCTAATAATAAAAAATTAATTATACTAATTTCAAATTTAAAGCAGGCAAAAAAAATGATATTGCTTAATAATGAAATAGAAAATAATTTTTTAGATTTAAGACCTATAACTCAGATTATAAGCTTGAAAAAAAATCCAAATAAAAACATTGCATTAAGAATGATTAAAAGAAAAGATTTAAAAAAAATTATTGATAAAACAGGACCAATTTTTTCAACAAGTGTTAATAAAACAGGTTTTGATTTTTTAACACAAAAAGATGAATTAGAAAACTTCAGCAATAAAATTTTTAAAGTTTATTGAGATGGAGAGTTAAAAAATAGCCCATCAATGATTATTGATTTTTCAAAACAAACTGTAATTCGAAAATAATATCTTATTAAAATTAAATAATAAAAAAATCGCATATGCGATTTTTTTATTATTTAATTAAACGGTTATATCATTCAACTATTAAAGCTTCGTTAATTTCTTGATTTAATTCTTTTCTTTCTGGTAATCTAACAAAAGAACCTATCATTTTTGATTTATCAAATTTTACAAATTCAACTGTTGAAGCGTTAGAAGCTAATGCTTCAACTAATTTATCATTTTTATGCATTTTTTCTTTAACTGATATTTGTTCACCAACTTTTACAGTATATGAAGGAATATCTAATTTTTTACCATTAACTAATATATGTCCATGAGATACTAATTGTCTAGCCCCTTGTCTTGTTAAAGATAATCCCATTCTATAAACTATATTATCTAATCTAGATTCTAATTGTTGTAAAAAGTTAGTACCAGTAATTCCATGAATTTTTTTTGCTTTTGCATAAGTATTTCTAAATTGTCTTTCAGTTAAACCATACATGAATTTAACTTTTTGTTTTTCTTGCATTTGTTGACCATAACCAGATAATTTTGTTCTTCTTGATCCGTGTTGACCTGGTGCAGTTGTTCTTTTTTTACCTTTTGAAAATTCTTTTCCTGTTTCTAAGATTGAAAATCCATATCTTCTTGCTTTTTTAAAAACAGATTCTGTATATCTTGACATATTTTTAAACCTTTCATTATAATTTATTATTTGGAAAATCTCATATTAAAGATAAACTCTAATAAAGGAAGTCTATATTTCGCCATTTTTCTGCTCAGGTTACTATTAAAATAATTTATAGACTAATTTTTTTATTATGTTTATTTGCAGATTAACCAAAAATAATTATATATCATTTATTAATAAAAAAATTAGATAATTTAAAAAAAACACCATTATTGGTTGATGTGTTATAATTATCTTAATTTTATAGGGGTTGTATTCATGTTTCTAAATTGAGATTTAAATAATTTATTAAATAATACGAGTAATATAGTTAGCTTGGCTATCTTTTTTGTTTGTTTAGGAATTGCTATAATAATTCTTATACTTATAAATATATATAGAAAAATATTACAAACAATTGCAAAATCAATTGATTTAATAGATGATTTAAAAAAATCACCATTAAGATATAGATTACAAAGAATATCAATAATCTTTGAAGAAACAAATAATTTAGAAAATGAGTTAATGATTTGACGAACAAAATATGAATTATTATTTGAAAAAGAATTATGTAAGTGTTTTATTGAATTAGTTTCATTACTTGAAAAGAAAAAAAATACTTTTCCAAATATTGGTAATTTAAATAAATTTAGAGTTATTTATGACCAACTTTTAAAAATAAATCAAAATGTTCATCAGATTTTTATTGAAACATTAAGTGCACTTGAAATTGAATATATTCAAAGAGATTCTTTGACATTTCAAAAAGAGTTATTCAGAATGTTAAAAGATGAAGTAATAATGACAACTTTTAAGGATATTAGAATTGATCAAGAAAAATTAGGAAGAACAATTGATTCGATTGAAAAATTATTTTCTGATTTTTATTTAGAATTAGATGATGGAAAATATAAAGAAAGTTGGGATTGTCTGTTAAAAATTGATCAAGCATTAATTTTTTTAATTGAGTTATTAGACTCAATTCCATATGTAATTTCTACAATTACAACTTTGGTTCCCCAATTGATGAGTGAATTAAAAAATAAACATGTTACATTTGGATTAGTTGAAAGAAAATTACCAAGAAATGCTAGAAAATATGCAGAATTGGAACTAGAAGTTGATAAATTAAGAGTGAAAATAAATAATGAATTATTAAAATTGCAATTTAAAAAGGCTAATAAATCTTTAAAACAAGTTTTTGTTTATATTGAAAATTTTAAAAAGATGGTTGAACATGAAGATAATTTAAAAGCTTTTTTTGAAAATAAAATTGAAGATATTAGAAGTGAGTTTGATTTAGTATCAAATTCAACAAGACAAATTGAAAGAGTATTTAAAAATATGGAATCAATGTCAAAATACCCTACAAGAGAAAAAAGTGATTTTGAAGCTGCAAGAGCTGAATATTTAAAAACAAAAGAAAAAGCTGATTTTATTTTTTCAAGTATTGATTTAGAGATAAATGGAAAAGAATTAGACTTATTTAAAACTAGAGAAGAACTTTTAGTCGTAATGGAACAACTTTTAAAAAATATAACAATGCTCGAAAAATCAGCAAAAGCAATTGAAAGCAAAAATACTAATATTGAATCCATTATTAATCAAATAATTTTTATTCAAACTACTTTGAACCAATGTGATGTAAAAATTAATCAATATAAATCAATTAGAGAACTTGAAAAATTTATTGAACCAATTCAAGAATTGTATTTTAAATTATCTAAATTTTCAAAGGAAAATTTAACAAAAATTGAATCAGAAAAGGAAAAAGAAATATTAGCAAATGAAATTGAAGAATATTCTCAAAAAACGTGAAGAATAGTTAGTGATTTAAATGATACAATTTTTTTAGATTATATTTCACAAGAAATAATTGTATATCTTGAAAGATATGTTGGTTTCAATAAGGAAATTGAAAAAGTTATTTTAACTTGTGAAGATTTTTTTAGACAAAGAAATTTTGACCAATTGCTAGGTTATTCATTACCAATACTTGGAGATATAAAAAAAATAAATAAAAGATAAAAAGGAAATAATTAATGACAAATATTTTAGTAAGATATGGGGAATTAACTTTAAAGGGTAATAATAAAAACATTTTTATAAATAAGTTAATTCAAAATATTAAATATAAACTTAGAAAATACAAGGAATCTATAATATATATAAAAGATCATAATAGTTTAGTTTTGGAAATTAAAAATGCTGATAATATTGAAGAAATTTGTGAAATTTTAAAAAATATTTTTGGAATATATTCTTTTTCAATAATTGAAATTATTGAAAAAAATGAAGAGAAAATTTTAGAAAAAACTTTACAATTGGCAAAAAAATTTAATTCAGGAACATTTAAAGTTGAAGTCGAAAGAAAAGATAAGAGCTTTTCAGTTACTTCACAAGATTTGAAGATTGCAATTGCTTCAAATATATTAAAAAATACTGATAATTTAAAGGTGGATGTTCATTCTCCAAAAAATAAAATTACAGTCATTATTAAAAATTCAGGTGCGTTTATTTTTACAAAAAAAATTGCAGGATCAAAAGGACTTCCAGTTGGAGTTAGTGGTAAAGGACTGACTTTATTAAGTGGGGGAATTGATTCACCAGTTGCAAGCTATTTAGCTTTAAAAAGAGGAATGCAAGTAGACTTTTTACACTTTATGACTCCACCTCATACCTCAAAAGAGGCATTAGATAAAGTTTTTGAATTAGTGAAAAAAATTAGAAAATATAATCAATCAAATTTTACATTATATATCTGTGATTTTTCAATGATTTTAAAGGAATTAATGCATATTAAAGAGGAATCATATCGAATTACAATTATGAGAAGAATTTTTATTAGAATTGGGAATTTACTTTGCCAATCAATTAAAGCAAAGGCAATTATCACAGGAGAATCTCTTGGACAAGTTGCAAGTCAAACAATTGAATCTATTAATGTAATCAATGAAGTTTCAAATATTTCAATCTTAAGACCTGTTTTAACTTTTGATAAAGAAGAAATTATTGAAATATCAAAAAAAATAAATACATATGAGATATCTATTCTTCCATTTGATGATGTTTGTTCAATGTATGTACCAAAAAATCCAGTTACTAAACCAAGATCTTTTATTGCTATTGAACAGGAAAAAAATCTTTTATTAAATGAGATGATCAATTATACATTAGATAAAATGATAAAAAAATATATTTGAAATGAAGGTGATTTAATTGAAAATTAAAAAGAAGAACAAAAAACAGGAAAATAAATTTGGAGTTTATAATGGAAATATAATCGATAGTGAAACACTAGCTATTGATTCAGAATTTGAAATTGAAGAATATGAAGGGGATTCATTAACAATTGCAGAAATTAAATCGCAAACAAAAAAAGATAAAAAGCCAGAAATTCCTAATATTGTAAAACCAAAGAAAAAAATAAATTTCTTTTTATATAAATTAACAGTATATATTATTATATTATTATTAATAATATCATTATTTATATTTTTAGTAGTTTAAGGAGTTGAGTTTATGGATGAATTAGTGAGAGTTATATTAAGAATTTTATATTACATGTTTATTTTTTGAATTATTGAACTAATATTTTCTGGTTTTAGAAATAGAAGCTCTTATAATAATAGGGGCCAAAGAACTTTTGATGAAGGTTTTGAACAAGAAGAGGGATTTAGTTCAAGATACGATGAATCTAGTAGAAGTGCTCCTTCACAACTGGAAGAAGCATTTAAAGTACTAAATTTGCCGACAAATGCTAGTACTAAAGATATTAAAAAAAGATATATTGAATTAGCAAAAAAATATCATCCAGATAAAAATCCAAATGATTTAGAAGCTCAAGCACAGATGACTATGATTAACAACGCATATGACTTAATTATGGAACATAGAAAATAATTTTATTTAAATTCAACTTTTTTTGAAAAATGCAGAAAAATTTATTATAATTAATTTGTCTTCAACAAATGTTGCTGACAAATTAGAACTATAGATAAAAGATTGTTGATTTTAAGATATGCTTATGGCACTATCAGTTATACTGATAGTGTTTTTTTATTTAAAATCTGTTGTAAAATATTTTAAGTGAGGTGCTTTTTATGGAATATGCTAATTTAGTTAATATACAAAGTTGCTATAATTTTTTAAATTCTACAATTAAATTAGAAGATTATATTAATTTTATTAAAAATAATAACTTTAATTTTGCTTTTTATTCTGATAAAAATACAATGTATGGAGCAGCTGAGTTTAGTGAGTTGGCAAAAAACAACAATATTAAACCAATTATTGGTTTAAACTTTCAATTATCATTTGGAAATGTAATTCTATTTGCTAAAAATAATAGCGGCTTTAAAAAATTAAGTTTTTTTAGTTCTTTTTTGTCTAAAAATGAAACAAATAATATTTCTGAACTTGAAGATATTTTTTGAAAAGAGATAAATGATGATTTAATAATTATTTCAATTTTTTCAATAGAAAATGTTGATAAATACTTAGAACAATTTTATAAAAAAATTAAAGAAGATAGTTTTTTTATTGGGATAGATAATATAAATTACGTATTTTTTAATAAATACAAGAATGTAGTTTTTGCACAAGAAATTAATTTTTTATATGAAAATGAATATGTGGCTTTTAAAAGTTTAATTGCAATAAAACAAGGAAAACTTTTAAATGAATTGGAAACTATAAATAAAAATTACTTTTTTAAAAAACAAAAAGTTGAAAAATATATTAATTTAAATTTGCATATTGATAATATTTCAAAAATAGTAGAACAAATTGATGAAGAAGTAATTTTTGATAATAAAAAACATTTTTTAAAATATCCAAATGCTAAAAAAATGCCTTCAACATCTTATTTGAAAATTATATGTGTAGATTTTTTACAAGAATATTTATCAAAATATTCAAATTTAGATTCACAAATTTATCTGAAAAGATTACATTTAGAATTAAATGTTATTGAAAAAATGGGTTTTGAAGATTACTTTTTAATAGTCCATGATATGGTTGAAGAAGCAAATAGACTAAAAATTTTATATGGACCAGGTAGAGGTTCAGCGGCAGGAAGTTTAGTTGCTTTTTTACTAAAAATAACAAAATTAGATCCAATTAAATGAGATTTGATTTTTGAAAGATTTTTAAATATAGATAGAGTAACAATGCCTGATATTGATATAGATTTTCAAGATGATAGAAGAGAAGAAATTTTGGAGTATCTATTTAATAAATATGGAAAAGACCATTTTGCAACAATTACAACATTTCAAACAATTGGTATAAAAAATGCTTTAAGAGATTGTGGTAGAATTTTTGATATTCCTTTAGAAGATATAAATCATATGACAAAACAAATTAATGAAAAAAATGTAAAAGACTTACAATTAGCTTTAAAGGATAGCGAGATTTTAAAAAAATATAAAGAGAAATACCCACAAGTTTTTGATATTTCTGAAAAAATTATAGGACTACCAAGACAGACAGGAACACATGCTGCTGGTGTGGTTTTTTGTGATGTTTTAATGCATGAAGTAGTACCAACAAAAATTGGAATTAATGGTATTTCTCAAACACAATTTTCAATGAATTTTTTGGAAAACATTGGTTTAATTAAAACAGATATTTTAGGACTTAGAAATTTATCAATAATTCAAGAAATTATTAAGAATATAAAAATTTCAAGAAAAATTGATTTGAATCTTGAAGATATACAATTAAATGATAAGAAAACATTTAGTTTACTTGCTCAAGGAGATACAAGCGGAATTTTTCAATTGGAATCTGCAGGAATGACAGATGTTCTAATTCAAATGAAAGTTAACTCAGTTGAAGATATTGCATTAACAAGTGCACTTTATAGACCAGGGCCACAGGAAAACATCCCATTATTTATTAAAAGAAGAAATGACCAGAATCATGATTATTCAATTGATAAAAATTTAATTGATATTTTAAAAACAACACATGGAATTATTGTTTATCAAGAACAGATTTTGAAAATGCTGCAAAGAGTAGCTTTAATGAGTTTGAGTAGAGCAGATATTGTTAGAAGAGCAATTGGTAAAAAAGATTATGAATTAATGAAAAAATTTAAAAATGAATTTATTGATGCTGCAATAAAAAACGGTTATTCTGAAAATAAGGCAAATGAATTATGAACGTATATTGAAAAATTTGCTTCATATGGTTTTAATAAGTCTCATGCAATAGCTTATTCAATAATTAGTTATTGACTTGCATATTTAAAAGCAAATTATAAAGAAATATTTTATTGTTCATTACTTAATGGATCAATTAGAAATGAAGTTAAAACTATGCAGTATTTAAATGAAGTAAAAGCTTCAGGTTTTTTAGTTAATCCTCCAACTATAAAAAACCCAAATAGTTTATATATTTATCATAATAATATGATAAATATTCCATTATCAGTAATAAAACACATTGGTCCTGAATTTTTACGAAATTTAAAAACTTTATTTAAGAAAAATAAAAATGCTTTTAATAATATTTTAGAATTAATTTCAAATATAAAGGATAAAGGATTAACATCCCAAAAATATATTGCGTTAGTTTATTCTGGAGCATTTGATTTCTATGGTTTTTCTAGAAGAGATTTAATAGAATATCAAGAACAAATATTTAATTTAAGTGCAAGTTTTAAATATTTAAAAGTTAAGGATTTAGTTTTAGATTTACAACAAAAAAAAGATAAACCTGAAGAAATTGTTAGTTATGAAAAGGAATATTTAGGTTTCTTTGTGTCAGCTCACCCTTTATCAATAATTAGAAAAAAAATTGTGCATAAAGAAAAATTAAAAACACTAAATTCAGTGAAAGTAGATGGTTTAGTTGTTGATGTTTTGATTAATATAGAAAACATAATTACAAAAAGGGACAAAAACGGTAACGAAATGTGTTTTATTGAAATATTAGATGAAACAGGAAATATGATTGTTACAATATTTTCTTCATTATATGAAAAAATAAAAACAAAGTTAAATATTGGAAAAAATTTAATTATAAAAATAAAAACGCAAACTTTTAATAGTAAGACAACTGCAGTGCTTATTGACATAATTAAAGAAATATAATTAAAATTTTTATATCTCTTTTTTTGTTATTATAAAAATAATGGTGAAAAAATATGGCAAAAAAATATTTATTAGTTGATGGAAATGCACTTATCTTTAGAGCTTTTTTTAGTTCTTTTGGTAGAGCAACCTTAACAACAAAAAGTGGAATTCCAACAAATGCAGTGTATTCTTTTATAAATATGCTAATGAATATAGCATTAAAAAATGATTACTTTGATATAAAAATTGCATTTGATAAAGGAAAAAAAACCTTTAGACATGACAAATTAGAAGACTATAAAGGAAAAAGACAGAAAACTCCTATTGAATTAATAGAGCAGTTTCCTATTGTTAGGGAATTTTTAACATCTGCAAAAATAGATTGATATGAACTTGATTTTTATGAAGCAGATGACATTATAGGTACTTTAACAAGGATTATTGAAAATAAAGATAATGAAGCTATTGTTCACATTTTAACAAGTGATCAAGATATGTATCAACTTATATCAGATAATACATTTGTTTTATCTCCTCAAACAGGTACAAGTGATATTTCAATAATTGATAAGCAAAAACTTTTTGAAAAATGGGGGATAAAACCCGAACAAGTTATTGACTATAAGGGTTTAAGAGGAGATACATCTGATAATATTAAAGGAGTTGCAGGAATTGGAGAAAAAACTGCAAAAGAATTGCTACAACAATTTAATTCCCTTGAAGATATTTATGATAATATTGATAAAATCACTGGTGCAAAACAGCAAAAATTAGTAGCTGATAAAAAAAATGCTTTTTTGTCAAAAGAAATTGCAACAATTGTTTCTGATATTGAAATTGAAAATTTAAATTTTAGACAATATAGTTTTGATTATGAAGGTATGAAAAAATTTTTTGTAAAATATGAAATGAATTCTTTAATAAAAAAATTTGCTTCTAATCAACAAGACTTAGAACCAGAAAAAATTGTTTTTAAAGTTTTGAAAAAATGAGATCAAAACTTTCAAGATGCAATTAATTGAATTTATTTAGAAACTTTTCAAGAAAACTATCACTTGGGTGATGCTATAGGAATTTCAATTTCAAATAGTAAAGGTAACTTTTATTATGAATTAAATTTAACAGATGAAATAAATATTTTTAATTGAAATGAGGTTTTTATTGATGAAGAATTTCAAAACTTTCTTTCTAATTCAATATTTAAAACTTATGACTTAAAAAAAACAATTGTCACACTTACAAAAATGGGATATAAAATAAATGAAACTAATTTTACTTATGATATGATGCTTGGATGTTATATTATAAATTCTAATGTGAAATCAAATTTTGAATCTCATGTCGCTTTAATTAATTCAACTATTGAAATAAAAACATTTGATGAAGTATTTGGAAAAGGTGTAAAAAAAACAAAGTTAATTGATCAAAAAATAAAACATGAATTTTTAATTCAAAAAGTTCTTCTTATAAAAGAATTAGAACAAAAAGTAATAAATATTTTAATTGAAAATAAGCAATATGAATTATATGAAAAAATTGAATTGCCATTTTCAAAAGTTTTATTAAAAATGGAATTAGAAGGTATTTTAATTGATAAAACAGAATTAGATATTCAAACTAAAAATATTTTAGAGTTACTTATAAATTTAGAGAATGAAATTAAAAATGATTTAAATGATTATATCTCCCAAGACTTTAATTTAGCTTCGCCAAAACAATTAAAAGAACTTTTATATTTAAATTTAAAATTACCAGATTATAATAAAGGAAGCACAGATAAAGAAACATTAGAATTACTAGAAGATAAGCATCCTGTTATTTCTAAAATTATATCTTTTAGAAAATATAGTAAACTATATTCAACGTATTTAAAAGGATTTGAAAAATTTATTCATTCTGATAATAAAGTTCATACAATTTTTAATCAGACTCTTACAAATACAGGAAGATTAAGTTCAAGTTATCCAAATATTCAAAATATTTCTGTAAGAGATGAAGAACAAAAAAATGTTAGAAAAATATTTATATCTCAAAAAGGATATAGTTTTTTTAGCTTTGATTATTCTCAAATAGAATTAAGAGTTCTTGGTGATATAGTTAATGAAGATAAATTAATTGAAATTTTTAGTTTAAAAAGAGATATTCATTCTGAAGCTGCAAGAAGTATTTTTAATTTAAAAGAAGATGAAAAAGTTAATCCAGAACAAAGGAGAGTAGCAAAAGTATTTAATTTTGGTATTTTATATGGTTTAAGCGATTTTGGGCTTGCCAAAGACCTTAAAATACCAATTTTTGAAGCAAAATCTTATATAAAATCATATTATGAAGCCTTTCCAAAAATATTAGATTTTAAAAGAATAGTTACTGAATTTGCATATCAAAATAGTTATGTGGAGACAATGGCTAATAGGAGAAGATATATTTATGAATTAAAAAATTCAAATTATATGGTAAAACAGTTTGGGGAAAGAGCAGCTGTTAATGCTCCAATTCAAGGTACAGCAGCAGATATTTTAAAAGTAGCTATGATTGACATTGAAAACTATTTTAAAGAAAACAATTTCGATTCAAAAATGGTTGCTCAAATTCACGATGAGGTTATTATTTTAGTTAGTGATAATGAAGCAGAGGAAATTAAAAAAAATGTAATTGAAATTATGCAAAATTCATACAATAATTTGTTAAAGATAGTAAATAAAAATAGAGTTGCAAAAATTGATTTAGAAATTAATTTTTCAAAAGGAAAAAGTTGATTTGAATTAAAATAGGAGATTAAGTATGCCAGAATTACCAGAAGTTGAAACTGTTGTTAGATCTTTAAATAAAAGAATTAAAGGTTTAACAATTAAAAATGTAAAAATTACATATCCAAATTTAATTAAGACTAATATTGAAATTAAGGATTTTGAAAATATTTTAAAAGAAAGAAAAATTGATAATATTACTAGAATTGCAAAACATATTATTTTTCATTTTCAAGATAAAGTATTAATAAGTCATTTAAGAATGGAAGGTAAATGATTTATTTACGAAAATCTTATTTTTTTAAATCAAAAACACATTGAAGCTATTTTTGAATTAAGTAATAATTCTTTTTTGGTATATCATGACACTCGAAAATTTGGAACTTTTCATTTGCAAAATTTTGATGGATATTTGCAACAAAATCCAATAAATAAAGTTGGTCCCGAACCTTTTCAAAAAGATATTGATGGTCAATACTTTTTTAATGTTATGTCTAAATCAAGTAAATATATAAAAACTGTTTTATTAGATCAAACAAAAATTTCAGGAATTGGTAATATATATGCTGATGAAATACTATTTCACTCAAAAATTCATCCAGAATCAAGAGCTTTAAATTTAAATTTAGAAAATTATGAAAAAATTTTTGAAGCATCTGTAAAAGTTTTAAATAGGTCTATAGAATTAGGGGGCTCAACTATTGATACCTATCAACCAGAACAAGGAATTGATGGAAAATTTCAAAATGAGTTAAAAGTTCATACTAGAAAAGGTAAAAAATGTTATGATTGTAAAACTATTATTGATAAAATCAAAGTTAATGGAAGAGGTACATATTTTTGCTCAAATTGCCAATTTTTGTTTTAATATGTGAATAACTTTAAAAACCCCATTATTTATGGGGTTTTTTATATCTTTAAATAAACATTTTTTTATAATTTTTTAAAAAAAAATTAAAAATATATCTTTTTTTTTATTTTTTTTTTATTATTATTTTGGAATATATGGAGGTTGCTATGAGTATTTTTAAATATAGAATTATCTTAAAGAATATTATCGATAGTTCAAATAATAAAGTATTAACTTATTTATATCAACCAATTTTAGGTTTAAAAGCAATATCTATTTATCAAAGCTTGATTTGTGAAGAATCAATTATGCATGGTTTTAAAAAAATAGAATTTAATGAATCAAGACTTTTAAAACTTACAGGTTTGTCTTTGGAAAATTTAAAAAATTATATTAGAAAACTTGAAGCAATGGGTTTAATTCAAACTTTAGTTAACTTAAAAACTATGTCTAAGGTTTTTAATATTTTTTCTCCTTTAGATCCAGTTTCATTTTTTAAAAATAATATTTTTAATAATGCTTTGCAAAAAAAAATAGGAAAAGATGAATATGAATTTACTCGATTTATTTTTAGAGATGAAGGTGATTATTCAACTGAAAGCGGTTATTCAGATACGTCAAGTAAATTTTTAGAAGTATTTGATGAATTTAAAAATTTAAAAAATAATGATGATGCTAAATTTTTAGAAGCAAAACCAAGAAGAACAAATGCCTTATTAAAAGGATTAGATTATTCAGTATTGCTAGATTCACTAAAAAAAGAAAAAATTATCATTAGTGATAAAAATCACGAAGTGAAAGAAATAATTGAAGAAGTTTTTGGATGTTATAATATAAGTCAATTTCAAATTAAGGAGATAATTAGAAAAATATATAAGCCGGATATTTTTTCATTTTCTAAGTCTGAATTTTACAGTCAGGTTACAAATTTGTTATTTGATAATAATGAACTTGACACTATGCCTGTGGAATTTGATAGTAAACAATATATTAAAAACCAAACAAATAAAAAGATAAAAGAAATGGAAACAATTGATAGTAAACAATATTTACTTGCTTTACTAAATATTACAAGTTTAACAAATTCGCAAATAGAAATTATAGATACTCTACAAAATAAATATAAACTTAGAAATAGTGTAATAAATTGTCTTTTGGAATTTTCTTATTTTAAAAATGATAAAGCAATAATCGCAAATTATCTTTATAAAATTGCACAAACAATGATTGAAAATAATATTAAAACAGCAGATGAAGCAATGCACTACTTAAAAATTGCACATAAAAAAGCTTTTGTAAAAAATAAATCACAAAAAAATAATTATGAATCACAAATTCAATGACAAGAAGCTTCAACAAAAAAAACATATGAAATAAAAATTGAAGATAACAATTCAAATGAACCTCTAATTTGAGGGAAAAATTAAAATGAAAATTTACTCAGTTGAAGAACTTAAATTAAACTCGGGACTTAAACAGTTAATTGAAAAATATCAAATTAGAGACTCAATTCTTGAAAGAGAAAAGTTTATTCTTTCAAGATTTTTAAATGAATATGTATATTGTCAAAAAAATGAAAATTTAGAAAAGTGTAAGCAAATTATAAAAGGAGTTCAACAAAAATTAATTTATAAAAATAATTCTTTTTATATTTCAAGTAAAAATTGTAATCATTGAATATATGAAAATCAAGATTTTAAATTATTTAAAAATATATTATTTGCAGATTATGATGAAATATCAAGTATTAAAACAATTGATGAATACATTAAAAGTGTTGATCAAAATGAATTAGATAAATCTGTTATTGTTTTTTTAAAACAATTCAACAAAAGTTTTTTTTCCAATTCAAAAAAAGGCTTTTATTTGTATGGGGAACCTGGAATTGGTAAAACGTATTTAATGAAAATGCTTGCCAATACTTATGCAAAAAATGATAAAAAAGTTATTTTTGTTACTGTTAATAAATTAATTAAAATTATGAAAAATAATTTTAATATTTCAGAACCAATGCAATACTCTAAATTTTTTGATACATGTTCTAATGTTGAAGTATTAATATTAGATGACATTGGAGCTGAATTAGTAAGTGATTGAAGTAGAGATGAATTATTATTTGGCTTATTAAACTACAGATTAGAAAATAACTTGTTAACCCATTTTACATCAAATTTTTCAATTGAACAGTTACAAAAGTTTTATTTAAATAAAAAAATTAGAGAAAAAGATCAAATTAAATTTGATCAATTAAAAACATTAAGGTTTACAGAAAGAATTAAAGGATTAACAAATTCAATTGAAATTCAAGGTAAAAATAAAAGATATTAATGGAAAAATCTCCAATTTTGTAAATAGAATTAAAAAAAATAGAAAATTTTATTATTAACATTTTAAAAAAAGCAATGTTAAAAAGTATAAAATTAAATCGTGAAAGGAAACGATACATATGAAAAAAATCGCAATTAATGGTTTTGGAAGAATTGGTCGTCTAGCATTTAGACAATTATTCTTATCAAAAGAAGTAGAAGTTGTAGCAATTAACGACTTAGGAGATGCTAAAACATTAGCATACTTATTAGAATTTGATTCAGCACATGGAAGATTTATGTCTGGAAAAATTCAATCAAAAGATGGAGCTATCATAGTTGATGGAAAAGAAATTAAAATTTTGGCAGAAAGAAATGCAGCTGATTTACCATGAGGTAAATTAGGAATTGATCTTGTTGTTGAATGTACAGGTTTCTATGCATCAAAAGAAAAATCACAAGCTCATATTGATGCCGGGGCAAAAAAAGTTATTATCTCAGCACCAGCAACAGGGGATTTAAAAACAATAGTATTTGGTGTTAACCATAAGGAAATTAAAGCAAACGATCTTATTGTTTCTGCAGCATCATGTACAACAAACTGTTTATCACCAATTGTAAAAATCTTAGATGAAGATTTTGGAATTGTAAAAGGATTAATGAATACAATTCATGCAGTTACTAATGACCAACGTTTATTAGACTTAGCACACGAAGACTTACGTCGTGGACGTGCTGCTGCTTGAAACATTGTTCCAAGTAAAACAGGAGCAGCTGCAGCTGTTGGTAAAGTTTTACCAAAATTAAATGGAAAACTTGATGGTTTAGCATTACGTGTTCCAACAATTACAGGTTCAATTGTTGACTTAACAGTTGAATTAGAAAAAAAAGTTACAGTTGAAGAAATTAATGCTTCAATGAAAAATGCAATTAAAAAAGATGCAGACTTAGCTTTAGCTATGGATTACTGTGAACAACCAATCGTTTCACAAGATATAGTATCATCAACATTTGGAACAATTTTTGATGCTACTTTAACAAAAGTTATGGAAGTTGATGGAAAACAATTAATTAAAGTATTTTCATGATACGATAATGAAAATTCATTTACATCACAATTCATCCGTACAATTAAATACATGTTAAGTTTATAATTTTAAAAATTTTAATTTAAACATATTTTTAATCGATATTTTTATTGAGGTGAAATATGTTTTTTTATACTAAAAATGAATATTTAAATTTCATTTTAAATGTAATTGAAAAAATTACACAAATTCAAATTCAAAAAATAATATATATTGTATATTCTTATTTTTTATTATTTGAGAAAAAAATTGCAGATATTAATTTTGAAACTTGAAGATGAGGACCTGTTATTTATAGACTTTGAAAAAAGCATACTATGTTTTCTGCAAATAATGTATCACTTTCTTTTGATAAAAGCACTTATAATCGTTTTTCAAGCCTTTATTCAAGTGAAAATAAAAAAATAAATTATTACTTTTTTATTAAAATTAAAGTCCTGAGATATTGTAGTGATTTGTCATGAACAAACACCTTGAAAAAAACTTTATAAAACAAATAGAAATATTTTAATAAAAAATCAAGAAATTACTAATTTTCATAAAGAAAATCCAAATAATTTCTTCTATTACCTAGATTTTATTATTAAAAATACTTTAAAATAAATATGTATAAAGGAGATTAGCAAAATGAAAAAAACTTTAAATGATATACAAATATCTGGAAAAACAGTGCTTGTTAGAGTTGACTTTAATGTACCATTAAAGGATGGTGTTATTACAGATGACAACCGTATTAACGCTGCATTGCCAACAATTAATTACTTAGTTGAAAATAATGCAAAAATAGTATTATTTTCTCATTTAAGTAGAATAAAAGAAGAGGCAGATAAGTCAAAAAAATCTCTTGCACCAATTGCAAAGAGACTAGAAGAATTAGCAAAAAGATCAGTAAAATTTGTTGCACAAACAAGAGGAACAGAATTAGAAACTTCAATAAAAAATTTAAAAGAAGGAGATATTTTACTTGTTGAAAATACTCGTTTTGAAGATGTTAAAGATAATGAAGTTGTTAAATATGAATCAAAAAATAATCCTGAATTAGGAAAATATTGAGCAAGTTTAGGAGATATATTTGTAAATGATGCATTTGGTACTGCTCATAGAGCTCATGCTTCAAATGTTGGAATTGCACTAAATATTTCTCAAAGTTGTGTTGGATTTTTAGTTCAAAAAGAATTAGAAATGTTATCAAAAGGTATTGATAATCCAGAACATCCATTTGTAGCAATAATTGGTGGAGCAAAAGTTTCAGATAAAATTGGAGTAATTGATAATCTTTTAACAAAAGCAGACAAAATTATAATTGGGGGAGGTATGGCATATACTTTCTTTAAAGCACAAGGTCATAATATTGGAAAATCACTTTGTGAAGAAGATAAAGTTGCCTTAGCAAAACAATATCTTGAAAAATCAAATGGAAAAATAATTCTACCAGTAGATTCAGCTAATAATACTGATTTTAAAGATACTTCTGGAACAATTTCTTCTATAGATTTACCTGATGATGTAATGGGATTAGACATTGGTCCAAAATCAATTGAATTATTCCAAAGTATTTTAAAAGATGCAAAAACAGTTGCATGAAATGGTCCAATGGGAGTATTTGAATTTGAAAACTTTAAAAAAGGAACAGTTGGAGTTTGTGAAGCAATAGCAAACTTAAATAATTCATTTACTTTAATTGGAGGAGGAGACTCTGCTGCTGCTGCAATTCAATTGGGGTTTAAAGATAAATTTACACATATTTCAACAGGAGGAGGAGCTTCTCTTGAATACCTGGAAGGTAAAGAACTTCCAGGTGTAGAAAGTATTCAAAATATATAAAAAAAAATGATACATATTTGTATCATTTTTTTATATTAGTATTTTATATAAAAGTAAAAGTATTCAGTTTCTCCTGGTAATGTAAATGCTACATCAATAGTTGTTCAATTGTAAACTGTTGAATTTTCTTTTACAGAAATTGTTGCTCTATTGCCAACAATACTTGCCACTTCTAATTGAGTAGTATCAACATTAGGATTTATTTCTTTTACAGCCTTTAAAATTGTTTCATTTTCTTTATTTGCGATTTCTCCAAGTAGAAGTTCAGTTAAATCTTCACCTAAATCTTTTAATACAATTTCTTCTTCTCCACTTAGCTCGGCTCAATTAAATGTAACTGTTCCTTTAACTAAAGTACTTGTTGAAACAGCACTAACTGTTATTGATCCAGCTGCTGAAGTTGTTGCAGCTGTAAAAGTAAAAGTTACATCTGTAGTTTTTACAACATCAACACTTAAAACAGTTTTAATTTTTTCAATTGCAACAGTTTCTGCAGTTGCTTGTGCATTATCACTTACTGTGATAGTTAAGTCATCTCCTGTAATTGTTGCTAAATCTTTTTGAGTTTCAGTTTCTTCTCCGCCTAAAACAGCTCAATTAAATGTAACTGTTCCTTTAACTAAAGTACTTGTTGAAACAGCACTAACTGTTATTGATCCAGCTGCTGAAGTTGTTGCAGCTGTAAAAGTAAAAGTTACATCTGTAGTTTTTACAACATCAACACTTTAAACAGTTTTAATTTTTTCAATTGCAACAGTTTCTGCAGTTGCTTGTAAATTATCACTTACTGTAATATTTAAGTTAGTTCCTGTAATTGTTGCTAAATCTTTTTGAGTTACAGTATCTCCGGTTTCATCTCCACAAGCAACAACAGTTGCACTAGTTGTTGCAACTAGTGCAGTTGAAGCTAATAATCTTAATAGTTTTTTTATTTCTTTTTATTCCTCCTGTTGGCATAGCCAACTTAAAATAATTATATAACATTTTTTTTTTTAAAAGTAAAAATCAAAAAAATCAAGCATTTTACTAAAAAAATAAATTATTTTTATTAATAAATATTTTTTTAATTAATTTTTGTTAAAAAGTTTATAAAGAGAATTTTTTTAAGAATACGTTATACTTTTTAAAGGTGATTAAATTGAAATTAAAATTTAGAAAAATAGAAAATAGTCAGTGAATAAGTAACTTTTTTATTTCACAAAATAATTTGTACTTTACAGACACTGATACTTCAAACATGAATAATTCTCTATGTAAAATTAATTTAAATGTATTAAAGGAAAATTTAAAAATAAAGGGGGATTTAAATAGAAGTTTTCTAGCACATCCAAATCCTTTATTTTCAAATTTAAAATTATCTTCGCAAACAGAAATTGAAATAATTTATAATTCAAACAATTATATTCAAAATTTTATTGTTTTAGATGACATTTCTTATATAAGTTTTGTAATAAACAATCAAGTATTTACTTCTATTTTTAATGAAGTATTAAAATTAGAAGAATTTCAAATAATTGTAAAATTTTTTAATCAAAATCTTTTAATTAAAAAAAATCAAAAATACCTAATAGTTGATAAAAATTTAAATATTATAAAAAATATTGAAATTAAGTTAAATAATTTAGTAGAATTTGAAGAATTTTATGTAATTCATAATGTTAATGAAAATATTGAACTTTATAATAAGGATTTTAAATTTTTAAAAGTACTTAATGAAAGTAATTCATTTAAAAAAATTTGCTATTTAAATAAGAATAATATATTAATATCTTTTAAAAATGAAAATAAGACAATATTAAAAAATATTATAACTGAAGAAGAAATTTTATTTACCGATGCTTTTTATTTTAGAATATTGCTTTTAGAAAAGGATTTACTAATGGTAAAAGATTCAAATACAAATTTAATAACTTTTATTTCATAAAAATTAAAAACCCATGTATTAAATTACATGGGTTTTGTTGATTTTAGTTATGCTTATAAATTATTTTTTATGACATTTCATATTGTCTTTGTTTTTCAGCTAAATTTGAATATACTCCATATTCAAATTCGCCTTGTTTTGATCATAGACCTTTAATTGTTTTATTTATTGTGTAAATTATGAACAATTGCATTGCAATTCTCATTGCACCATACATACTTGTTAAAATAGCTCCAAAGAATCCATTTCTTCTATCAAACATTTCTGCAATTATTGAAATAATTGATAATATTGAAAGAATAATTTGAATTAATAAAATAAATGTTGCATAAATTGTATTAATTACTGCAATAAAATTCATTAATCCATATATTCCTTTTTTATTTTCTCAAGTAGTTTTAGCATTTGGTGTTGCAAATAACATTAGGTTTATTGCCCCTCAAAGTATGATAATTCCAAAAGCAATTCATACTATTTGACTTACCAAATCAAATTGGACTGGTAATTTTAATGCATTAAGCATTAAAAAGTACAGACCTATTGTTAATGAACCTGCAATTAAAGCATTACCACCATATCCTTTAGAAATAGTAAACTTTGGATCAATTGTTGATTTTACACCAATGTTTGGCATTTGTGATAAAACATATGGTGTCATAAATCCACCAACAGATAAAGAAAATAGAGCTATTATTCATCTATTATTAATTAATGTAGCATCATCACTAGTTCTTACAAAATGAATTATAAATGAGCAATAATAAATGTTACCAACTAAAATAAAAGAAATTAAAGCAAATATCCCAGCTCATTGTTGTGTTGTTAATGTACCATTACTGATAAATCAAATTGGTTCTGAAAAAGTAAAATTTAACATACTTATTAAACCAACAATAGCAACAATTAAACCAAATCCATTACCTAAGATTAATAAAAATCTTAATGTTCCTAATGATTTTCCAGGCATTTTTCTCATTAAATTCACCTCCTTAAAGTAATAATACATTAAAAAAGTAATAATAAATTTTTATTAATTTTAATTTTTTAAATTTTTAATTAACATTTTGAATTCCCCAATTGATTCATCTTCTGAAGTTACACCAATAAAGAAGTATGGATCTTCATAAAATTCCCGACTATCTCCTATGTTATTTCCAACCGGAACAAATTGATTACTATTAAAATCATATTCTGCTTTATAAAATTTACTAATTTTATCGATTTTTTTTAAAGAAATACTTAATTCTTTATTTATATATTCCAGTACTTTTTCTCTTTGTTTATTTTCATTTTTTTCAAATCAATTAATTATTTGAATTGGAGCTTGAAAATAAACTTCATTTGGTAAAATTATTTCTGATTTAAATATATCATCAATATATGTAAGATCAATAACTAAAGTTAATTCAAAATTAAAGTGATTTATAAAATTTGTCTTTAATTCATCAACTGATTTAAAAACATGATATGAAGGAATTCCATATAGGTTTATTTTTTTTGAAATATTAGTTTCATGATTTTCAATTTCTGCAATAACATTTTTTACATAAAATTTATCACCAAAATAGGGATCATATGTTCTTTCAAATGTTACTGATTGATTTGTTACTTTAACTTGGTCTATATTTGTATTTGTTGGTGTATTAATATATAAAAGTTCATTAAAATTATCTAATTCATTTCTTAATGAATCACTTCTATTATTAAAATTTGTATAAATAGAAAGAACTTTATACTGATTTGTTGCAAATTTCTCAGCAATTACGAATTGATAGATTTCCTTGATCATATCTTCTAAGCCATGAGAAAATTCAGGAGTACTAAGTGTACAACTTTTTAAACCTTCTGCATTTATGTTTCAATTACATGAATTAAAGTCCAAGTTATTGAAATTATATGAATATGAAAATCTTTTTTCAATTGTAGTAAAAGGGGGATCAATTCTATTTTGTCTATTAACAATTGGTGTAAAAGCTGCAAGAGTTAAACTAGTTGCTGTTAAAGAAAACAATACTTTTTTCATAATTTTCCCTCCTTATTAAAGTAATTATAATATAAAAAAATAGTCTAATTGACTATTTTTTTATTATTTAAACTATCTTTTTTTCTTCTTTTATTAAAGAATTTTGGATTAATTCAATTTCTTCAATTTCAGTTTCACTTAAAATTCTAAAATTTTGCTCATATATTTCTAATTCTTTTGCCTCTTGAGAATTAGGGTCTAATTTTGCAATTTGTTTTTTATAGTAGAAGTAGTAAACAATAATTAAAACAACAACAATTGTTACAAAATAAATTAATTGAAAAATGTTTGCTATAACTCCTTGAAGATTAAAATCACCGTCTGAATCATAAGGATTTATAAAGACATTAAATAAATCAATAAAATAAGATACAAATGTAAATGCCAAAAATATTAATGTTGTTATTCAACCAACATATTCTCATTTTTTAACTTTTATTTTCTTTTTAAAACCATTTACAAGTGCAACAGGAATAATAATTGAATAAATTGCAATTAATATAATTGATGCAGAACTTGCAAGTGTTGCATAGTTGAAAGGAGAGGGTTTTTTTGTAACTCCTTCAACAATATCGGGAATAAATAAGAATAATAATGTTGTAATTGAAAATAATCCAATTGTTGTAATAACTCCCTTAACAGGAACATTATCCTTGTTTTCTTTTTTTAATGAAGAAGGAACAAAATGTTGACTTGCTAGTGGCTCTAAAGTTGTTGCACCAAATAATGTTATTTGTAATGAAGAATTAAATCTCATTAATGCAGTACAAAGTATTATTAGTCATGGACCAAAAACCTTTAAAAATTCACTATTAAATGTAGTAAACATTTGACTATTTGGATTTGGATCAAAAACTCCTCCAATTGCCATCATAACTATAACTGTAAAAACTATGTAAAATAGAGTTGTTAATGTCAATATTACAATAATTGCAATGGGCATATTTTTACTTCTATTTTTAATATTTTTTCCTGTAGTTATGAAAGTTTCTATACCTGCAAAAGCAAAGAAACAAGTTGTAAATGCGTTACTAAATGATTTAACATTTAGTAATTTTGCCTGTTCAATGTAAACATCAAAATTTGATTTTCCATCAGCAATGCTCATAAATCCAACTGTTAGACCAAAAATCATTAATAATAATGTTATTCCTCAAGTTAAATAACCCATTATAATTGCAACATATTTATATCTTTTGATTCCAAAAAATATAATTGTTGCTGCAAAAATGTAAAGACCAAAAGCAATTACGTCTAAATATAAACTACCTCAAGCTCCTCATTTTCCATTTTCACCAACTAATTGAAGTGGATCAGAACCAAAGTTAGCTCTAATCATTGTAACTATTAAAGCAACTCCAATAACAGGAATTACTGAGTAATTTAGTAATCCCATTAGTAGTCCTCAAAATTTTCCAAAAGCAGTTCTAACATACTGGCTTCCTCCACCATTTGCTTCTGGGTGAAATTTAACTAATTTTCCAAATGCTCATGCACACATAAATGCAATAACACCTTCAATTAAAAATATTCATAATATATTAATTCCAACACCTTGCCCATCACCTAAAACAATTGTTGAAAAACTAGCAGTAAATGTTATTCCTGCTATAAAACTAAAACCCATTCATATAATCGAAAATAGCCCCAACTGTTCTTTTTTCGCGTTCATATTTTTTTCTATTTAACCTCTGTTTTCTTGTTTAAAATCACTGGAATTATAAGAGGATTTCTTCTTTTATATCTAAAAATAAAAGGAGAAAGAGACTCTTTAATTGCGTTTTTAATTGCTCCAAAAGTAGGTTTTTGAGATTTTAAAACATCATTTACAGCATTTGTAACTATGTTAATTGATTCGGCAATAACATTACCGCTATCTCTTACATAAAAACTTCCTCTTGAAACAATTCTTGGGGGTGCAGATAATTTATTTGTTTGAGAATCAATTGAAATAATTACAGCCATTAAGCCATCTCTACTCAATATATTTCTTTCACGAATAACATTGCTAGCTTTACCTGTCATGTCTTTTCCATCAATAAAGATAGCATCTGCGGGTACTCTTTTACCAAGCTCAGCATTACCGTTATGTAATAATATTTGATCTCCATTTGCAACCACAAAGACATTATGTGGTTTTACATTTACTGAAACAGCAGTTTCACCGTGGATTTTCAACATACGATACTCACCATGCATTGGCATAAAGCATCTTGGTTTTAATAATGTAAATAATAATTTTTGTTCTTCTTGACTTGCGTGACCTGAGGTATGAATTTTGTTATCAAGACTATTTTCAATAACAGTTGCACCAATTTTTGTTAATTTATTAATAACATTTTCAACATCAGCTCTATTTCCAGGAATTGGAGAGGATGACATTATTACTGTATCTCCAGGAATCAATTTAATAGTTTGATGCTCCATTCTTGATATTCTTGAAAGAGCAGCCATTGGCTCTCCTTGACTACCAGTACATAAAATCATTATTTGATTTTTGGGGAAATTTTCAATTTCTGTTGGTTTAATAAACATCTTATCATTTATATTTAAATGTCCCATTTGTCTAATTATTTTAATAATTCTTTCAATACTTCTTCCAATTACAACAATACTTCTTCCATATTTATTTGCAAGTTCTATAATGTGTTGTAATCTGTGAACATTTGAAGCAAAAGAAGCGATAATAATTCTTCCTTTTGCCTTTAAAAAGTGAGTGTCAATATTTTGAATAACTTTTCTTTCACCCAAAGTATAACCTTCAACTTCTGCATTAGTTGAATCAGCCATTAATAACTCAATTCCATCATTTCCTCATTGTGCAAGTCTTTGAACATTTGCAGAATGACCAAGGGGTGTTCAGTCAAATTTATAATCTCCTGTTGAAAAAATTGAACCGTTTGGAGTTTGTACATAAATTCCAAATGCATCTGGTATTGAGTGATTAACTGCAGAAAATTGAATATTAAAATGTTTTGAAGCATAAATATCGTTTTCCACATATTCTCTAACAACAGTTTTATTTTGTAATTTGTATTCTTTTAATCTATCTTTAATTAATGCAGCAGCTAATTCTGGAGCATAAATTACAGGTATTTCTACTTGTTGAAGTAGATAGGGAATTCCCCCAATATGATCTTCATGACCGTGAGTAATAAATAATGCTTTTACTTTTGAATTATTTTCAACCAAATAACTAAAATCTGGGATAACAGCACTTACTCCCAATTGTGTTGCATCTGGAAATTTAACACCAGCATCAATCATTATTAATTCATCATCATATTCTATACAATAAGTATTTTTTCCAACTTCTTCAAGACCACCCAAAGCAAAAACCTTTGTAGGGTAAGGTGCATTTGAAATTTTCTTCTTTTCTTGAACTTTATAACTTGCTAATTTTTTAATTTCAATTTTTGCATCAAGTTCTGCTACAAGACCACTAGGTTGCTTGGCAGTTTGCTTGTTTTTATCTTCCATATTTTCTCCTTAATAAACACCATAAAAAACCATTCTTAAAATTATAAAAAAACAAGTTTTATTATATTAATTTCGTTCTATTATTATTTTCAAAATAATTTTAAAAGATTTAATTTTTAATATTTTAACAAAAATTAATTAAAAAAACATTTTTAAAAATAAAAAAAGATATTAAAAATATCTTTTAAATAGCAATTCAATTTTCGTCAATAAAATTTGGACTATCTTTATTAATTTTATCATGATAGAGCTTACCTTGATTATGTTCAATTTCATGTTGAAAAACAATTGCATGATAACCTCTTAAAGTTAAATCTACTTTTTGTTTGCTTAATCATTCATAAGCTTCAATTTGAATTTTATAACTTCTTGGAACAACACCTTTTATATCTTTATCAACACTTAAACAACCTTCTCCACCTTCTAAAAATGCAATTTGATCACTTTTTGCAGTTATTTTTGGATTTATCATTGCAAACTCTTCAACATCTCCAGTTTCAACATCTCATTCAAATCTTGCAAAAAACATATTTGTATTACTGCCAATTTGTGGTGCTGCAAGACCAACAGCAGGTCTTAAATAGTCTTGATTTTCTTTTTTATTTAAGTCAGGATCTTGACTATATCTTACAAAATCAATCAACTTTCTTATTATTAATTCATTTTTTTGACTTAAGGGTAATTTAACATCAATTGATTTATTTCTAATAACTTCTGGTTGAGTTTCTTTCCATAATCATTTATTAGTAGGAATTTCATTTTGCATTAAATCTTTTTCTAAATCTAGTTTCATAGAATAATACCTCTTATTTGATTATATAATATTTATTTTTGTATAATGAAAAAAAGAACAGGAATTGAAAATATGAAAATTATTAGTGGGAAATATAGGGGAAGAAAACTTGTTTCGTTAGAGGGAATGAATACAAGACCAACAACTGCAAGAGTTAAAGAAGATATGTTTAATATACTAGATAATTATTTTATTTATGAAAATAAAGTTTGTTTAGATTTATTTGGAGGAAGTGGAGCATTATCAATTGAGGCATTATCCAGAGGAATAAAATTTGCATATATTAATGATCACTTTAAACCAGCACTAAAAATAATTGAACAAAACTTAAAAGGGATTGATAAACAAAATTATGAATTATTAAATTATGATTATAAAAAAGTATTGAAATGATTTAAAAATACAAATAAAAAAATGGATTTAATTTTTTTTGATCCACCATTTGCAAAAGTTGAGTATTATTATGATTTTTTTAATTATATTTATGAAAATAGATTACTTAACAATTATGGTATATTAATAATGGAATCTGAATCAAATCTTGATTTATCTAAATTGGATTTTTTGAAAAACTTAAAATATAAAAATTATAAAAATAAACATTTATATCTACTAAGATTGGAAAAGGAAAATATTTATGATTAAAAAAGGCAAAATTATTATTTTATCTGGACCTTCAGGTGTTGGTAAGGGAACAATTAATAAAGAATTGGCTCAAGATAAAAGTTTAAATCTTGTACAGTCTATCTCAATGACAACAAGACATCCAAGACCAGGAGAAGTTGATGGTGTAAATTATTTCTTTGTAAGTAAAGAAGTTTTTAATGATGCAATACAACATAATGAATTAATTGAACATGCTGAATTTATTGGTAATTTTTATGGAACCCCAAGAAAAGTTGTTTATGACAAAATTGAAAAGGGTGAAAATGTTATTTTAGAAATTGAAGTTATTGGAGCAACTCAAGTTTTAAAAAAAGAAAAATCTGAAAATTTAATTTCAATTTTTTTAATGCCCCCAAGTTTAAAATCATTGGAACAAAGATTAAGAAAACGTGGTACAGAAAAAGAAGACATTATTAAACAAAGACTAGATAAAGCATTATTAGAAATTCCATTAAAGCACAAATATCAATATGTTATTGAAATTGATAGTGTTGATAACGCTGTTGCAAAAGTTAAAGAAGTTTTACTAAAAGAAGGAACTTTAGAAAAAGATCCAATGACAAGTAAATTTGAAAAACTTAAAAAAGATGTTTTTAGAATTATAGGTGAACAATATCATTTTTTTGTGCAAAATTGAAAAGAAAATGTTATTAAAGTTGGAGAAACTGAAATTGACAAAGATTTTGATTTTAAAAAATATTTAGTAGATCTTTTGACTAATAAAATTTATTCTCACGTTTTAGCAAGTGAGCAATTATCAGTTTTAGAAGATAGTGAATTTGTAAATTCAATTTTGGAACATTTTATGATTGATGTTAATTTCTTCAGTATTGAACAAGATCATTTTAATAAATAATGAATACAAGACAAGAAGCATTAAATATTTTATTTAAAGTTTTTAAAAATAATGAATTTTCAAATAAACTTTTAAATAAATTAATAAAAAATGAACTTATTTCAAAAAAAGATATAGCTTTTATTTTTAAATTAGTTTATGGAACAATTCAATACAAGATTTATTTGGAATATGTTACTAATAAATTAATTGATGCAAATAAAACAGATTTTAAAATTCAAATATTATTGTGAATGAATTTATATCAATATAAATTTTTAAATGCAGAAATGTATTATGTTGTAAATGAAGCTGTAAAAATTGCAAAAAATATAAATTCAAATTTAGTTTCATTAGTAAATAAAGTTTCTAAAAAATTATATGAAAAAAATTATTGAGAGGTAATTATTAAAAATAATCAAAATAAAATTCCCTTAGAAGCTGGTTTTCCATTTTGATTATTTAAAAAAATTGAAAAAGATTATTCAAAGGAAAAAGCCTTAAATTTTATTAGAAAATCAATTCAACAATCAAAAATAACAATAAGAGTTAATACTTTAAAAATTTCTATTGAGTCTTTTGAAGAAAAATATTTAGTGGATTTAAATTTAGAACCTTCAAAATTAATGTCAGGATTTTATCTATTGGATAAAAACATTATTCATCATGAAATTTTTGAAAAGGGTTTGGTTACAATCCAAGACCAAGCAAGTGGACTTGCATCAGTTATTTTAGATCCACAAAAAAATAGTTCAGTTCTTGATATGTGTAGTGCACCTGGTGGAAAATTAACACATATTGGTCAGTTAATGCAAAATACTGGTAAAATAACTGCTTTTGAAATTAATAGTAAAAAAATATCACTAATACTTTCAAATATTAATAGACTTGGGTTAACTAATGTAGAATTAAATTGTAATGATGCTTTAAATATTGATGAAAAAAAATATGATTATATTTTATTAGATGCTCCTTGCTCAGGATATGGAGTTATTCAACATAAACCAGAAATAAAACTTAAAAAATATTCAAATGAAGAGGTCAAAACTTTATTAAATACTCAAAGTCTGTTATTAGAAAAAGCATATAAGTGCATGAAAAAAAATTCTTTTTTAGTTTATTCAACTTGTACAATAAATAAAGATGAAAATGAATATCAAATTTCTAAATTTATTAAAAAACACTTAGATTTAGTTTTAGAAAAAGAAGTCATCTTATTTGGCGATGAATATAATACTGATGGATTTTATATTTGCAGATTAAGAAAAAAATAATTTTTTTTATTTCCTATCGATATTACTAATGGAGGTAAAAAAATGAGTTTTATACTGAAAGTATTATTAACTTTTCTTAGTTTGACTCAGTTTTCATTTTTTTCTAATAGTTTAAGTGTTAATCATCAATTAGTGAAAAACATTAGCAAGGAAAATATTGAAAATAATGAGTATATAACTGAACCGTATTACGTAATAAAAAACCCTTCAAATGTTGTTAAAAAAGAAAAACAAAAGTCTGGATCGCAGGGTTCTTATTATAAAAAGTCAATTGAAGAAGTTTTATTAACTGAAAGATTAGAATTAAAAAATTATGATGATTATTGATATGATTCAGCTTTGGAGTTTACATTTAAAAATATTTCTGAAAGAGATCTTGTAGGAGATAATGAATATTTTGGAACTCCAAGAATGAATTTAATGCAAAAGAGTTATAGTTTTAAAGTTAATTTAAAACTAAGGCAAAAATCAAAAGAAATTCAACAGGAATATTCATTTCATGATAAATGAAATGATTTATTTATATATACAAAATTAAATTTAGTAGTAACTAGATTCCATCAAGGAATAAATGCGCTAACTTTAACTGGGGCAATTGAAGAAGAATTCTATTATGATCCTGTTGCAAATTACAGAAAAGTCGGTGAAGACTTTGGTTGTGAATTAAAAGGTGGACTTATTTTAACTAAAACCAAAATGAATTTTCAAAGTAAAAAAGGTGATTTACAGAAAAAAGATAATAAGTCAAATGAATATGAAATGTATATAAATTTTAATGATGTTGATTAAGTTTATTATTTAGAAAAATTATTACTAAAATTAAGAGATGACTATAAAATTAATAAAGATAAAAATGTAGATGTTGTAATAAATTATTATTCCATTGAATTTGATTTTACAAAAAAATCTAAAATTATAAATTTTAGATTTCAAGATTTTAGTACTAAAAAAATTATTAAAGATAATATAAAAGTAAAAATTATTGTAACTAAAAAATATAGTGAGACAAAAAACAAAAACATATCTTTAATTTCAGGAATTAGAAATTTAGATGAAATTCATAAAAAGATTTACTACTTTATATCTAAAAGATATCAAATAGAAAAAAAATATTTATTTCAATCAATTTAATTTTGCAAATACAAATGAATTAATTAATTTCAGAAATGGGAAAAGAGCTACTTTTGAATACAGTATTAATTTAGAAAATAATGCAGAATTAAAATTTTCTGCTTGAATAATTCCAACTTCTAAAATAGCAAGTGAAAATCAGAAGATGCTCACTTTTTCAAATGTAAATTTTACCCATTTCAAAAAAAATTATGAACTGAATATTTATAAAGTAATAAAGGAAGAAAAAATAAATGATGACAAATTTAATTTTAAAGATATTATTTCTTCAAAAGATAAAATTAATCTTAATATCGGAGAGTCAGACATAATTTTAATTTCAAATGGAAAAGATTTTAGAAATTTAAAAATTAGCAATTCTTCAAATATTGAAATTAAAAAAATGGGTATTGATGAATTTAAAGTTTTTGCCAATAAAGTAGGAGAAGGTTTTATTTCATTTAATTCAATTGATGCATCAGAAATAAAATTAATAAAAGTAACTGTAATTGATAATCAAAATGATTTTTCTTTATCAAAAAATTTTATTGAAATTGAAAAAGGAAATATTGGATCAATTGATATTAATACTGATCATATTTCAAATTTATCAGTAATTAATAAATATAGTTTTCTCTACACTTATTTTGAAAATATATAGTACAAAAATAGGAAAATATAGTTTTGAGGTATTTTCACAAGAAACAAAAAAATCTATAAAAGTTCAAGTAAATATAAAGAAAAATAGCTCTGATATAATATTTGAAAATCAAACAGCCATTAATTTATCTAAAAATCAAGGGCAAATAAAAATTATAAATTGAAAAAACATAGAATTTGAAGAAATTAAAATAAATTCAATTAATTCAAATATTTCTCTATTTGTAACTGAACATGAAATTAATTATTTGTCCCATATTCCGGGAAAATACGAAATAAATCTTCAATATAAAAACAAAAATTACAATTTGACAATCTATACTTTTGAAAATTTTAAAGAAGTAACTAAGGATTTAAAAATTAACAATAAAATAGAGTTTTTAAAATCGGAGTTTAATGTTGTAAATTATTCTAAAAATTTAACACTAAAAACTGAAAAAGAAAATTATGTTTTTAAATTCAATACAAAATCATTATTTAATGCAAAAATTGAGTTATTTTCAAATAAGGGTGAAAAAGTAATTCTTAACTTAATTAATAATAATGAATCTCAAGAGGAACAACAAAATTGTACTTCAAATTGTGAAAATAATCCTGAACTAAAACAAGAAATTAATTAAACAGATGATAATTCAAATGATTCTGAAAATGATAATAATTCAAATTCAGAAAATAATGAAAATTTAAATAATGAACAAATAAAAAATAATGATTGAAGTAAGTGATTAATTTTATTAATTATTCCAATTGGGGGATTAGTAGTAGCAATAATATTATCTTTAATTAAAAAGGTTAAAAAAAATTAACTTTATTTTTAGATTATATTTTAAATTACTTTGTATGATAAAATAAAAAATGGAGTATTTTCACATGGAACAAAAAAGTATTTTTAACTATACAATTGAAGAATTGGAAGCAACCTTATTAGAGAATGATTTTAAGAAATTTTCAGCGAAGCAAATATTTGATTGATTATATTTAAAGTTGGAAACTAATTTTGATAATATGTCTAATTTAAATAAATCATTAAGAGAATTTTTAAAGCAAAATTTTACTGTTAATCTTTTAAAGGATTTAGTTGTAGAAGAATCAAAAGATGGTACTATTAAAATTTTATTTATGTTAGATGACAAAAGAACTATTGAAACTGTTTTAATGCCGCAAAAGTATGGACAATCTGTTTGTGTTACTACACAGGTTGGATGTAAAATGGCTTGTAAGTTTTGTGCTTCAGGATTAATAAAAACAGAGAGAAACTTGTCAACTGATGAAATAGTAAGACAAATTTATGCAATGAATTTATATTTAAAAGAAAAATATAAAAATGATTTAAATAATAAATGTTCAAGAGTAAGTCATATTGTGGTTATGGGAATTGGTGAACCTTTTGATAACTTTGATAATGTTTTAAAATTTGTGAGAATAATTAACGATAAAAATGGTTTTGAAATTGGTGCAAGACACATTACAATTTCAACTTGTGGCATTGTTCCAAAAATAAGGCAATTTGCAGATTTAATGACTCAAATTAATTTGGCAATTTCACTTCATGCCCCAAATAATGATGTAAGAAATAAAATGATGCCAATTAATAAGGCATTTCCAATTGAACAATTATTGGATTCAGTTAGGTATTACATTGATAAGACTAATAGAAGAGTTACTTTTGAATATATTCTTATTGAAGATGTCAATGATTTACCTGAACATGCAGTGGAGTTATCAAAAATAATTAAGGGAATTAATGGTTATGTTAATTTAATACCATATAATGAAGTAGAAGAAAATCCATATAAACAATCAACAAAAATTGATCAGTTTTTTAAAATTTTAAAAAAACAAGGTATAAATGCAATAGTTCGAAAAGAATTTGGTGCAGACATTGATGCAGCTTGTGGTCAATTAAGAGCAAAAAGAGAAGGAATTATAAAAAATGAAATTTAAATATGCAACTTTAACAGATATTGGAAATTATAGAAAAGCAAATCAAGATTTTTTAGATTTTTTTGTTAATAAAAACGGTGAGGCTTTTGGAATAGTTTGTGATGGTATGGGGGGGCATGCATTTGGTGAAATAGCTTCAAAATTAGCTGTTGAAAAATTTGTTGAATTATTTAAAAAACAAAATTTCTTTGATATGAATCAAAAAGAAATTAATAGATGACTAAGAAATTGTATTAATGAAATATTAAATGAAATGATAGAATATTCTAACGACAGATTTGAAACAAAGGATATGGGAACAACATTAACTGCAATTTTATTTACTAAAATTGGAGGTTTTGTTATTAATATTGGAGATTCAAGAACCTATAAATTAGTTAATAATTCTTTGTTTCAAATAACACAAGACCAAAATTTATGAAATTCTACTCCTGAAGCAGAAAGAAAAGATATTCAAATGTCTAGTTTATATGAAAAAGCAAATGAACTAACTTTTTGAAAAGTCTTAACAAGCGCCTTAGGACCTCAAAAAACACTAAGAGTTGATACATATTTTATTGAAAAACAAGAGGGAATTTATATGTTAACAACAGACGGTGTTCATGATTATATTGATCAAGATATAACAGTTGCAACATTATCAAATAAGAAAATAAAATTAAAGGAAAAAGCTAATTTAATAGTTGAAGACGCAAAAGATAATATATCAACAGATAATTTATCAATTTTAATTATAGAGGCAGAGTAATTACTTTGCTTTTTTTGTTATTATATTAAGAGAAAGGGGGTTTCTAACATGAAACAATATGAAAAAGGTCAAATTTTAGCTGATAGATATGAATTAATTGAAGCAATTGGAAAAGGTGGAATGGCTTCTGTTTTTAAAGCTTTTGATATTTACACTAAAACAATTGTTGCTGTTAAAATTTTAGCCCCCGAAATTGTTCTAAAACCTGTGGGTCAAGAAAGATTTGAAGTAGAAAAAGAAGCATTTGCGAAATTAGGTTTAAACCCAAATGTTGTTAAACTTTTTGATGTAATTCAATCTGGAGATGAATGGTATATTATTTTAGAATGTGTCGAAGGAGGCACTTTAAAAGATAAATATCAAAATTTTGGAGCAATGACATTAAGAGAATTAAAATATTATTTTTCAAAAATTTGTGATGCTCTTTCTGAGGCACATAAATTAAAAATTATTCACAGAGATATAAAACCAGATAATGTATTACTTACCCAAAGTGGGGAAGTTAAATTGGGAGATTTTGGTATTTCTGTAATGGAAGATAGATCTACAGAAACAGAAAAAGCAATAGGAACTCCAAAATATATGCCTCCTGAAATTATAGCTGCTCAAAAAGCTACACCTAAAAGTGATATTTATTCATTAGGAATAATGTTATATGAATTTTCAACAGGAATTGCCCCATTTATACATAAGGAAGCTAATGGAATTGCTTTAAAACATCTGAAAGAAACACCAACACTTCCAAAACTAATAAACCCTTCAATTCCTCAAAGTTTAGAAAATATAATTTTGAAAATGATTGAAAAAGAACCATTATATAGATATGAATCAGTTGATGAAGTGAAAAGAGATTTATTAAAAGTTAAACAAACAGATTCGCCAAAACCATACAATTACCATAAAAAGGTAACTTTAAATATGAAAGAGGGTCAAAAAACAATTAAAGTTGGCACAACATATGATAAATTGCCTGTTATTGCAAAAAGTGCTTTTTCATTTTCTTTTACTTTGATATTTTTATTTTTGATTTTGATTTTAGTTGCTGTCTTGGTTTTTATCTAAATGTTAAAAACAGGAATTATATTAAAAATAATTAGTGAGTATGCTTATGTTTTATTTGAAAAACAAGTATATGAGTGCAAATCAAAAGGAAAATTAAGACATAATAATCAAAAACCAACAACAGGTGACTTTGTTACATTTGAAATATTAGATACTAACGATTTTAAGGGTATTATTTTTGAAATTTTAAAAAGAAAAAATGAATTATATAGACCAAGAATTTCAAATATAGATCAGGTTGTTATAATAACTTCAGTTAAAGAACCAATTCTTAATACATATACATTAAATAAATATTTATGTTTTGTTGAATCATTGGAATTAAAACCTGTATTGGCTTTTACAAAAGTTGATTTAGTAGATATTAATGATGAATATCTAAATCTTGCTAGAAAATATGAAGACATTGGTTATGAAATTTATTTGATTAATAATATGATTGAAACTGATTTAGAATGAAAAAAATTCATATTATCTTTGGAAAAAAAAGTTTCTGTATTTACTGGACAAACTGGTACAGGTAAATCAACAACGTTAAATCATATTATTCCAAATATTTTTGAAAAGACTCAAGAAATTTCGAAATCATTAAATAGAGGAAAACATACAACCACCAAAAATGAATTATTTATTTATAAGGATGGTTTAATTGGAGACACACCAGGATTTTCTTCTTTTGAGTTTAAAGAAATGACACCTGCTATGCTTGCAACGAGTTTGACTTATTTTAAAAAAATCTTAAATAAATGTAAATTTAATAATTGTATTCACGTAAATAACACACCAGGTTGTCAGTTAATTGAAGATGTAAAAAATAATAAGTTTCCAAAATTTATTTATGAGGATTATATAAAAATACAATTGGAATTAGAAAATGAACAATTAAGGAGAAAATATTAATGCAAAAATTTATTGTAGCACCAAGTATTTTGACAGCAAATTTTTTAAATTTAGGTAAAGAATTGGAAAAATTAGAAAAAGCAGGAATTGAATGAATTCATTATGATGTTATGGATTATAATTTTGTTCCAAATCTTAGTTTTGGAACAAAAATTTTAGAAGATATAACAAATAAGTTTAACTTTAAAATTGATGTTCACTTAATGGTGAAAATAGAAAATTTCAAAATGGAAGATTATTTAAATTCATTTATATTTAAAAACATTCAACAATTAACAATGCATTTTGAATCATTAACACCAGAACAAATAGAGGAGTTTATTTCATTTTGCATAAACAAAAAATTGAGATCTTCAATTGCAATAAATCCAGATACAAATGTTGAAGTAATTCTAAAATATTTAAATAAACTTGATAATGTTCTTATAATGAGTGTTTATCCAGGATTTGGTGGTCAATCTTTTATTACTAAGAGTTTAGAAAAATTGAGATTTCTTAAAAATTATAGAGATAATAATAATTTAGTTTTTTCAATTCAAGTTGATGGTGGAATTAATGAAACAACATATAAATTAGTTCAATTGGAAGGAGTAGATATAATTGTTGCAGGAAGTTATCTTGTGGGGGGAAATATTTTAAATTTAGAAGAAAGAGTTAAAAAACTAAAAAGTGACTAAAGCTTTAATAATTATTTCCCCAACGAATATTGATTTAAAAAACTTTGAGAAAAATTATTTTATTGTTGGAGTTGAGAGAGGTTGTTTAGAATTAATTAAGCAAAATATTAATATAGATTTAGCCATTTCTGATTTCGATCAAGTATCAAAAGCAGAAAAAGAATTAATAAAATTAAAAACTAAAGAATATATAGAATTAAATCCAGAAAAATATTATTTAGATGGAATTTCTGCTTTAGAAGAACTAAAGAAAAGAAAATATGATGATATTACTATGATAGTTAATCCATCAAAAAGATATGATATGAATTTAAGTATTTTAGAGTATGTTTTTAATTATAATTTAACAATTTTAAATGATGATTCAATTATATTTAAGTTAAATCCAGGAAAAAATATTTTAAATTTTAATAATTTTCAAGAATTTACATATGTATCTTTTTTTGCAAAAGAAAATTTAAAAATTTCTATTAAAAATTTAAAGTATGAAGTAGATGATTTATTTTTAATAGCTTACTCTACTAGAGCTTTTTCTAATTGTTTTATTCCTTATAAAAATGCAATAATAACTTTAGATAAAGAATTAATTGTAATCATGACAAAATAAAAAATTCCTAAAAAAGGAATTTTTTATTTTTTTTCAAAATGGTACCCTCTGTCGGACTCGAACCGACACGATTACTCGGCAGATTTTGAGTCTGCTGCGTCTACCAATTTCGCCAAGAGGGCAAATGCATTATTATTATATATAAATATAATTTAAAACAAAATATATATAAATAATTTATTAGAAAAAAACATCTAAGAGAATAAAAAAACATTATCTTAGATGTCGAATATTTTATTTTGCTAATTGATTATTTTTTTTCAAAGTTCTTAGAGTTCTTGCTGAAACTTTTAAAGTCATAACTTTACCATTTTCATCCATAACCTGAACTTTTTGTAGGTTAAGGTTTCATTTTCTTTTATTGGCATTCATAGCATGTGATCTTGAATTACCAGATAATGGTCCTTTGCCTGTTAAACCGTCTTTTCTTGCCATATTAATTCACCTCGGACTTAGTAATAATATAATAATTAGTTTTAAAATACAATAATTATTACAAATTTATTTTTAAGAAATATATATAATTTCTTTTTTTGATATTAAGTAGTATTATTCTTAATTACAATGGTGTAAAATATTTTTGTATTAGTTTGAAACATGATATTCATGATTTCGTTGTTTCCTAAAATAATATAAATGAACTTAAACAGTTTTAACGGAGGTTTTACGTGATAGAGCAAAAATTATTAGATGTAATTAAAAATTCTGTTGTTACTGTACCTGGTGTTATTTCTTTTGCAAATTTCACTGCAAAAACAAAAGAAGAATTAAAAACTGAAGATATTTCTAAAGCTGTTGAGGTTGTTGATTTAGATACAACATTTAAAGTAAAAATTCATATTATTTTAATTAATGGTGTTAACATACGAGACGTTGTCAATGAAGTTCAAACACGTGTAAAGTATGAGTTAGAAAAAGAATCTAACTTTATGCAAAATTGTATAGTTGACATTGCAGTCGATGATTTAATAGTTATTTAATAAAATATCAATTGCTTTGTTAAAATTTTCTGGCAAAATAATATTTGCAATTTTTTATTATTTTTTATTTTCAATGGAATAATAGAAAAACAAAATTAGAAGGTGACAATATACTATGAAAGATGCAAAAATATTGAAGGGCATGATAACTAGTGGGGTAAATTGTATTTACAATAATTATCCTCATATTGATAAATTAAATGTTTTTCCTGTTCCAGATGGTGATACAGGTACAAATATGAATTTAACGTGCAGTAATGGTTTTGGAGAAATTGAAAAAACTGAATTTGATAAAATTGGTGACTTAATGTCAAAATTTTCAAGAGGTCTTATAATGGGAGCTCGAGGTAATTCAGGAGTAATTTTTTCACAGATTATTAAAGGTTTTTCAAATGCTATGAAAGAAAAAGAGAATTTAAATCTTGAAACTTGAAAATTAGCTTTTACAAAAGCAAAAGAAGTTGCATATGCAGCTGTTATGAAACCAGTAGAAGGAACAATTCTTACCGTAATTAGAGAAACAAGTGATTTTATTAATTCAATAGTTGAAGAAATTGATCAACTTACTTTTTGAAATAAAGTAGTTGAAGCATCAACTGTTTCTCTTAATAATACACCTGAATTATTAGCTCCTCTTAAAGAGGTTGGAGTAGTTGATAGCGGTGGTTATGGTTTAGTTAAATTTTTTGAAGGAATGCAATACTTTATTAAAAATTCAAAACCAATAACAAGATTAAAAAAATTAGAAGAAAATACTGGTGGTAACATTCAGTTAGCAATAGAAGATGAATTTGGATATTGTACTGAAGCAATCGTTATGCTAAATGAAGAATTAATTGATAAATTGAAAATTGATACAGTTAGAAGTACTTTTGAACAATATGGAAATACTTCAATTGTTGCAGTAATGGATGGAGATATTTTAAAAGTTCATACGCACGCTTTAATTCCTGGGCAAGTTTTAACTTACTTGCAACAATTTGGTGAATTTAAAACAATTAAAGTTGAAAATATGAATATTCAAGCAGAAAAACATGTGTTAGATGAAAATGATGTAAGTGAAGCCCAAAAAGCAGCTCAAAAACAAAGAACTTTATTAAATGATGTTGCAACAATTTCAGTTGTAAGATCAAAAGGGATGGTTGATTATTTTAAAAATGAATTAAGTATTGATTTTGTAATTGATGGTGGGCCAAAAATGAATCCTTCAACTAATGATTTTTTAAAGGCAATTGAAAAAGTAAATGCAAAAACAGTATATATTTTTCCAAATGACAGTAATGTTTTACTTGCTGCAAAACAAGCAAAAGATTTAGAGAAAATGTCAAAGGTTGTAGTTATTGAAACAAAAACAATTCCGCAGGGTATTACAGCATATTTAAATTTAGACTCAGATGAAAGTATCAAAAAAAATGAAACAAATATTTCAAAAGCACTCAAAAATGTTATTTCTGTTGCAATAAACAAAGCAGCAAGAGATGCAACTATTGATGGAGTAAAAATAAAAGAAAATGAATGAATGATGTCAGTTGATAGAAAAGTAGTAATTTCGGCTAAAATATTACAAGAAATATTTTCAAGAGCTTTATCAAAATTAATTTCTTCAAAAACAGAAATATTAACAATTTTTACTGGAACTGATGCAAGTTTCAAAGATGTTAGTGATTTAAGAAAACACCTTGATGAAAATCATGATATTGAGTATGAGGTTATTGATGGTGGACAAGAAGTCTATGCATTTATTATAGGAATTGAATAAAAATAAAAAAACTAATTTATAAAATTAGTTTTTTTATTTTTAATAATAATGTATAATGACTTTGAAAAAGATAAGTGTTAAATGAAATGATATTTATAAGTTTACTTAAATAATTTTGATTTAATTTGTAGATTTATTTTTTATGTAATTTTATTTTTACAATTTAATATATTAGTAATCAATTTTTGGGTAATAAAGAATAGTTTAATATAATTAAAGTTTTAAATTGTTAATATTGTACTTCTTGCCGTTTAAAAAATGATTTATAATTTTAGTTTTATGATTTTTAAAATTAAATAGAAAGGGAATAATGAACAATATATTTAAATCTTACATTAAACTTTTTATTAAATCCTGAGTTGAAACTTTAGGAACAATTATTTTTTTAATTATTTTTACTATGCTTATAATGGGTATGCTTGCAACTCCCTTACAATTATCACTTAAGGCGTCGTCTATAAAAAGAGAGACTTCAACCTGACAGGAGCAACGCCAAACAGATGGAAAATTAAGTGAAGATTTTATTGAAAAATTTTTTACTCCAGAAAATCAAATAAATGGTAGTGTTGTCATAACAAAAGTGAAAGATAAAGAAATTAAAATTGATTTTCCTATAGAAGGCTGATTTTCTGAAAAATCAATTGATGCAATTAATAAATATTTAGAATCACTCAAAGTTGAAATAGAAGAATCATGTAATGACTCTAATGAAACAAATTGTGAAGAAAATTATAAAAAAAGCGAAAAAAATAGTTTGGTATCATCACTATTTAATTCATACAAAATTTATCACGATTCAAAAGAATTAATTTTATCAATCAATGAAGATGGAGAAGAGAATAAATTAAAAATTAATGAAATATTTACTCCAACAGCAATAGAAATTCTAAATTCAAATAATAGAAGTTTAAATAGCTATATAATTGATCAAATAATTTCGCAGCTATCATCATTTGAAGGTAATTCAAATTTTAATTATTCAAATTTTAATAATGTTTCAAAAAACTTTAGAGATTCAGCAACTAATAAACAGTATTTATATTTTATTTCATCTGTTGGATCTTTAATTCAGAATTCACAAAATTTAAATAATCTTGTTTTACAAGAAGGTAGATTACCGACAGAAAATAATGAAATAATTTTAAATGATGCCTTTATGAAAAAACAGAATCTATCAATAGGAGATAATATTAAAATATCTGAAAATTATGAATTTAAAATTGTAGGAATTGGAATTAAATATTCAACTTTATCTCCAATAGGTTTTTCTTCATTTTCCGATTCTATTGATAATTATGCTCAAATTTTTACTACAGATGACTTCTTCAAATCAAACGAAAATTATTCATTTAAGAACATTTTTTTAAATGAAGAGAAAAATCCTTCTTGAGAGCAGTCAACTGCATCAGGTAAAAGATTTAGATTTTGATCAGAAACTTACGTTAATAATTATAATTTAGATATTTCAATAAATGAAATTTTAACCGAATCTTCATCTGATGATTTTCCATTAATCTTTAATTCTGGTTCAGCTGTTTTTAAAGAAATGACAAGTCATTCAGTAATTAAAAATTTGACTAATTTATATATAATAACTTGAATTTATGCTGTAATTGGAGGAATACTATTTATTTTAGCGTTCTTCTTTATATTATTTGTTCTAAAAAAAGAAATAAATAATACAAGAAGACAATTGGGGGTATTTAAATCACTTGGGTATAAAACTAGTGAATTAACTTGAATATTTGCAGTTAAGACATTTATAACAATGATAATTGCAATAGCAATTGGTTATTTATTATCAATGCCCTTTCAAATTGATTCGGCAACAAAGCAATTTAATACTTATGTAATTTTTGATTATCAAATTATTTATTCTAATGTTTTATTCTTATTTATTTTAATTATTGGAGTTCCATTGATTTTTTCATTATTTAGTTACTTATCAATATTTAAATATTTATCTGAAGGTGCTCTTGCGTTATTAAGCTCAGGCCCAAAGAAATCTAATTTTGATTGACTAATTTTAATTTTAAAAATAATATTTTGACCAGCATTAATATATTTTTTCTTTAATTGACTAATTTTAAAAATTTTAAAAAATAAAAATTTTGGTTTCACTTTTAGAATGCAACACGCTTTTGTTTCTACAGGAAAGGGTAAATTTGCATTGATTATGGGATTATTTGCTTTTAGTTCATTTTTATTTACTTTACAATTAAGAACTATGCCAATAATTGAAAATATGATTGATGGTGCATATAATATTTATTCACCAGAAACTAATCATCTTTATAATTTTAAAAGTGCAACTAATATGGATATTAAAAAAGATGGTTTATCTAAAAATATAACTAAACCAGATTATCATTTAGATTTTGTAAATGTTAACGAAGAAGGATTTAATTCAATAAAAGACTACGTTGATCAAAACTCATTAAATAAAAATGATGACTATTATTATACTTCTCTTGCATCAAATTTAATTAATGCAGCAGCAGAACTTAAAACAGAAATTAATAAAAATTCATCAAATAGCCAACAAATAAATAGTCTTTCTAGTATTGTACTAAATTTTGCAATGTTATTATTACCTTTAGAAGAAGGTCAGCAAAAATTGGCAGGATTAAAAGATGATTTGATTAATTCTAATTTTGAAAATATTTTAAAATTTTTAGAAGAATTAAAAAACTCTCCAATTTCAGAAACTTCTTTAATTTTAATTAAACCTGAAACTTTAAAAGGTCTTTATTTAAATGATATTGCACAATATTTGTGTGTTTCAACACCAAGTGAAACAGTAATTGATTGTACAAATATTGAAGAATATAAAGAATCATTACTGTCAAGTTTTAATACTAATAAAATGAGCAAAAAAGATACTCCTCTTGTAGATTTAAACATTAGTGATACTTTAAAAACTTTAGTTCAAACATTTTTCATGACTAAAGAAAATATTAATCCTTTTATAAGTATAAATAGTGTTTTATTTGAAGGCCAAAAAGAAGCGTTAATGCAAGTTTTACCATTTTATATTTTAGGAAACAGTGAGGTTGACATCGATGAATCTATTTTAAAATTATTTGACACAACATCAAAATATGGGGGAGATCTTAAAAAAATAATTAATTTTTCAGGAGTGAACGATGAAAATTTTAAAGAACTAACTGAAGTGAATGATGACTATATTAATGGAATTATTTCTTTTAGACTTTCTAGATTAATTAATAAAAATATTGGAGACACTTTTGAAATTAATATTGGTAATAAAGGTTTAAAACAAAAAATAAAAATTGTTGCAATTAATTTAAATGATACAATGCTTCAAAATGTTTATGTAGATTATAAAGTTACTATTGATAAAATTGGAAAAAATTTAAGTGATAAAGACTCAAAATACTATTTCAATGAAATAAATAGTACAAAATTAGCCAGTGAAGGTAAAATTGATTTTGCTGATATTGGAGGATCAATTAATAGTTTTAAAAACTTAAAAGATACATTTAGTTTTGCTTCATCTGTTAAAGAACCTTGAGTTGGAAATATATTAGATATTTTCGTAAGGAATCTTGATATTTCACAAATTCCTGCATTAACCGGATTTGAAGAAATTATTAGGGAAATGAAGGAAAATATAAATGCTCCAAAAGATATTAATTTCTTTATGGAACCCGGTGTTATTTCATTACCTATTTTAAAATCTGTAATTGATGAATTAATAAGTAAATTAACAAATTCTATGTTAATGTATATTTTAATTGACATTGTATTATTAACAATTTTATTAGTGGTAATTATGAATATTATTATTTCAGATTCTATTAATATAATTACAATTATGAGATCATTGGGATATTCAAATAGACAAATAAATTGAATGGTAATGGGAAAATATATAACGGGAGCTTTTATTAGTTTTGTATTTGCATTCTTAGCCTCAGTTATGATTTGATATATTATTCAAGCAATTGTTTGAGAACAATTTAAAATATTAATATTAGTTCCTTCTTTACCTTGAATTCCATTTGTTTCTCTAATTGTTCTAGGAGCAATTATTTATATAGGGTGATTAGCGGCGATGTTCCAAATTAAAAAAAGACCATTGACTTTATTAGTAAGTTAATAGTGTATAATGATTTTATATTTAAAAATGGGAGGTTTTAATTATGCCATTACCTAAACAAAATACACAAAATTCGCCTGATGTTTGTTGTCCGGGGGGAGCACACAATTGTTATACTTGTAGAGTTTGCAGTGGTTCTTTTCATGGGTGCCAAAGTTCCTTCAGGTGCATAAATTGCCAAATATGTTTAACAAAAAAATGTCCATGTTGTGAAAAAGGAAGTATCAGACAACAAGAAAATAAAGAAAAATACAAAAAATAAATAGATAGGTTTATTTTTTGTATTTTTCTTTATTTTTTAAATAATATATAATTTCAATAGAATGGAGTAAAAAATATGAATTTTAAAAAAATAGCATTTGATGTTATGGGTTCGGATAATGGTTTAATTCCAGCAGTTGATGCTGCTATTAAACTTTTAGGTGAGCAAAAGGATTTAAAAATTATCTTTGTAGGAAATGAAGAAAAGTTGAAATCAGTTTTAGCAACAAAAAAATATAATCCAGAACAAATTGAATTTTTTAATACAACAGAAGTTATAAATATGACTGATGGAATATTAGAAATTAGAAGAAAAAAGGACTCTAGTATGGTTCGAGCAATTGAATTGCTAGAAAGCGATAAAGTAGATGCAATTACAACTGCGGGTGCTACTGCTCCATTTATTGCAGGGTGTCACTTTATTTTGAAAGAAATTCCCGGAATTAAAAGACCTGGTTTTATGCCGGTTATACCAACGGTAGTTTCTGGAAAAGTTACTTTATTGCTAGATGTTGGTGCAAATTTGGAATGTGATCCAGAGGATTTACAAAATTTTGCTATTATGGCATCAGCTTATTCAAAGTTAATAAATAATGTAGATAATCCAAAAGTGGCTTTATTGAATATTGGTGAAGAAAAATCTAAGGGATTTGAAATGCATCAAAACGCTTATAAACTTATGGATGAAAATAAAAATATTAACTTTATTGGAAATATTGAACCTAGGTATATTGCTAGTGGTGATGTTGATATTGTTGTTACTGATGGTTATACAGGAAATATTGCTTTAAAAGCAGCAGAAGGTATGGGAAAAATTTTATTAAAAGAAATAAAAACAGCACTTACAAAAAACATTTTTAGAAAATTGGCTGCATTAAGACTAAGAAAAGCATTTAAGGAAGTTTCTGCAAAATTTGATTATAAAAATCATGCAGGAGCAATTTTATTGGGAGTAAACAAAATTGCTTTTAAATCTCATGGTTCAAGTGATAAAGTTGCTTTTTACGCAACTTTAAAAATGACTTATAATGCAATAAAAAATGATGTAGTTAATAAAATTAAAGAGGCTTTAGAAAAATAGTGAATATTAGAGATTTTTTTTTAAAATTTTCAATTACTATAAATGATTTAAGTTATTTTAATGAAGCTTTTACACATAATTCTTATTCTAATGAGAATAGATTAAGTAAAAATTACCAGAGATTAGAATTTTTGGGAGATGCTATTTTACAAATGAAGGTAAGTGAGTTTTTGTATAGAAAATATCCTCAATCAAATGAAGGAGTATTGACAAAATATAGAAGTTCAATAGTTCGTAAAGAAACATTAGCAAGTTTATCAAGAAAATTTGGCTTAACCAATTTTATTAGACTTGGAGTTGGTGAACGAGAATCAAAAGGATATGAAAAAGATTCAATTCTTTCTGATATTTTTGAATCAATTACAGCAGCAATTTATTTAGATCAGGGTGATGAAATATTGAAGATTTGATTAGAAAAAACAATTTTTTCTTGTGATATTATGAATTTTTATTTAGATGATTCTCATGATTATAAATCAGAATTACAAGAATTAATTCAAATTGAAATGAGAACGGAATTATCCTATAAAACTATTTCTCAGGAAAAAGAGGAGAATAATCAAAATTTATTTACAGTTAATGTAATTCTCGATGAAATGGTTTTTGGAACAGGTCAAGGAACAAATAAAAAACAGGCTGAACAAGCAGCTGCAAAAAGTGCTTTATCAAAAATTAAAAAAACTTTTAAAAACTAAAATTGCCCTTTAAAAATGGGGTTTTTTTAGTTATGTAAATTTTACAATTTTCAAAAAATATATATAATGTATTTAAGTTATATAGGACGGCTATATGCAAAAACAAGAGGAAAATAAAATGATTTTTTTAAAAAAAATAGAAGTTTTTGGTTTTAAATCTTTTGCAGAACCAATAAATTTAGACTTTCAATATTCAATGACAGGAATTGTTGGGCCAAATGGTAGCGGTAAATCAAATATAAATGATGCTATTATGTGAGCGTTAGGTGAACAATCATATAAATCACTACGTGGAGATTCAATGGAAGATATAGTTTTTGCTGGAAGCAGTGATAGAAAAGGATTGAATATTGCTGAAGTAACTCTTGTTTTTGACAATACTAATAGAGCATTTAGCACATTAGATTATAATGAAGTATCAATTACAAGAAAATTTTTTAAACTAACTAAGGAATCTGAATATTATATTAACAAGAGCAAAGTTAGATTAAAAGATATTCAAGAAATTGCTTTAGAAACTGGTTTAACTAAATCAAGTTTAGCTATTATTTCTCAGGGATCAATAAGTCATTTTGTTGAATCAAAACCTGAGGAAAGAAGAAAAATTTTTGATGAAGCTGCTGGTGTTGCAATGTATAAAAAAAGAAAAGAAGAAGCTGTTAGAAAATTAATTAGAACACAAGAAAACTTAGATAGATTAAATGACATTATAAATGAAATTGAAAGAAAACTTCCAAATTTGAAGAAGCAGTCAAAAAAAGCAATCTCATATCAAGAAATGTTCAATGAACTAAAAAATATTGAAGTTGCAGTTTTAGTTAATGATATAAAATTGTATAAAAAAAGAATATTAGAACTAAGTGAACAAAAATCTGAACTTAAAACAGAAATTAGTTCACTTGAAAAATCAATTAATAAAACATCAGAAGAATTTACTTCTATTTCTAAGTCAAATCTTTCGCATGATAAAGAGTTTTCAAAATTAAATAGAGAATTTACAAAAATTGTTGAAAAAATTAGTGAACTAAAAGTTTCAAGAATTACTCTCGAAGCAAAAAAAACTAAAATTGATATTGATAATAAGGAATTTAAAATTGCCGAATTAAAAAATAAATCAAAAGAATTGGAAATTAATTTAGAAGCAGAGGAAAAAAAATTATCTAAATTATTATTGGATAAAATTAAGAAAAGAGATCTTTTAGATAATTCAAGTAAACAAAGATTTGAATTAAATCAAAGTTTAGATATTTTAAAAAAACAAATTGCTAAAACAGAAAATAATTTAGATAATTTAATTTCTCGGAAAAATTCATTTGATAATCTTTTTGAAGGTGTGAAAAATGTTTTAGAAAATAAAAAAATCTTACCAGGGATTATTGGTACAGTTCAAGAAGTTATTAATACTAATAAGGAATATGAAATTGCAATGTCAGTTATTTTGCAAAACGGTTTACAAAATATAATTACAAAAACAGCAGTAGATGTGAAAATTGCAATTGAATTTTTGAAAAAAAACAAAGCTGGTTACGCAACATTTTTACCTCTTGACAATTTAAAACCAAATTATATAAGTAATGAAACAAGATTTATTATACAAAAATCAAATGGTTTTATTGGTTTTGCAAATGAATTAATAAAATCGGAAAAAAAATATCAAATAGTATTAGATTATTTAGTAGCAAATTATATTGTTGTAGATAGTTATGATAATGCTTTAGAAATTTCAAAAATTACAAATGCAAAATTTAATGTTGTAACATTAGATGGGCAACGGATACTACCACATGGAGCAATAGTTGGGGGAAATCGTAAGCATAAAAATATATTAATAAATGATTCGGAACAAATAATTGAATTAGAAAAACAAAAAGAAGAATTAGATTTAAAGGAATTAAATTTTTCAAAACAAGTTTCATCATTAAGCGATACAATTGAAATTTTAAGAGAAGAACTTGCTGAAATTCAGTCTTGAATTGGAGCAAGTAAACATGCTAGTGAGTTAACAGAAAAGGAACTCTTTTTAATAAAAGAAGAATATAGAATACTTACTGGAAAAGAATTGGACGGAAATGAAATTGAATTTAAGTCAGTGGATGAACAAATAATTAAAATTATTGAACAAACAACAATTCTTCAGAATTCAAAAGATGAAATACAACAACAGATAAATGTAATTTGAACAATAAAAGATAAAACATCAGAAAGACAAAATAGTTTAAGTAGACATATTGATGAAGAAAGAAAATTGCTATCTTCATTAAAAGATAAATATTCTGGATTAAATTCGGATGTAACATTATTGCTTGAAAAACAATCAAATTCAACTTCTAGATTGGCACAAAATTATGATTTAACTTTTGAAGCTGCTTTGGAAGTAAATAATATAGTAGTTATAAATGAAGAAGATGAAATTAGAAATAGAATTAAGGAATTAAGAACTCAAATTAATTATCTTGGAAACGTAAATTTAGATTCAATTGCTGAATTTGAAGAAGAAAACACAAGATATCAAACATATGTGGAACAAACTCAAGATGTAATTGACTCAATAAATAATTTAAAAGATGCAATTAGTGAAATGGATGAACAAATGATAATTCAATTTAAAAAAATTATAAAAGATGTAAATAGTGCATTACCTGAAACTTTTATAACTTTATTTGGAGGTGGATCAGCTTCAATAATTTATACAAATGAAAATGATATTTTAAATACAGGAATTGATCTAAAAATATCACCACCTGGTAAGAAAATTACAAATCTGAATTTATTAAGTGGTGGTGAAAAATCTATGGTTGCTTTATCAGTTTTATTTTCTATACTAAAAGTTAAACCAATTCCTCTAGTAATTTTGGATGAGGTTGAAGCACCTTTAGATATTGCAAATGTAGAGAGATTTGCAAAATATTTGAAAACATTTACAAATGTTACTCAATTTTTAATAGTTACTCACAGAATGGGAACAATGGAAAATTGTGATACTTTATTTGGTGCAACTATGGAACAAAAAGGTGTTACAAAACTTGTACAAATAAAGTTAATTGAAGCAAAACAATTATCTAATGCAAAATAACTTATACTTTTAAGGAGAAAAATCATGACAAAAAAAATAAGTTTGATATTATTGGTTTTTTTAACAATAGTATTAAGTCTTTGAATTTGATCTTTTACAGCATCTAAAAACTCAATTGTTTTAGGAGGAAGTACAAGCGTTAATCCATTTATGCAAAAAATGACAAAAATTTATTTTGATAATGGTAAAACAGACTTTGTATACAATTCCACTGGAAGTCAAGCAGGAGTTGGTGGTGTTGAAAAAACAATGTATTCAGCAGGATTTGTTTCAAAAAAAATAAAACCTGAAACATTATCAACTGGACATAAATTTAAAAAATTAGACTGTGAAACACAAAGTTGTGAAGTAAAAAATAAAGATGAATTTGATGTTATTAAAACAAATATTATAAATAATGCAAATAAAGAAGAAAAAAATAATTCATATATTGGTTTAGAATTTGCAATTGACGCAATTGGTGTTATTTTTAATTCTCCTACATATTGAAATGAAATTGGAGAACAATCAAACACCTCTCTAAATGATTTAGTAGATTTTGCAAAAAAAGAAGATGATAATTTATCTGAAATATATGCAGGAAATTATACTTGAGAAGAATTTGGATTAAAATTAATAAAAAATGATGAAAATAAATATTTAGATTTATTAGAAAAAATAAAAAATAATAGTTCTGCATCAAAAAAAATTGTAACTTTCACTAGAGAAGATGGTTCTGGTACTAGGAGTGCATTTTCAGATATTACTGGAATTAAAAGTATGCCAAAATCAAATGTTGTTAACTCAAATGGATCTATGATTGAAAATATTGCAATAGCACCAAGTATTGGATATGTTTCAAATGCCTTTTTAAGTCAATTATCAAATGAAAGCACTGTTAAACTTTCTGGATTTAATGGCAAAAAACTTGCTTATGGAGAAAATGGCAAACCGCAAAAATTTGAAAATGGAAAATGGGATGAATGAACATCTGAAAATAATGATTCAAACTTATCGACTAATGATTTATTTATTAAAGATATCTATGAATTTAAGAGACCTTTTATAGCAATATTTAATACTTATAATAATTTAAATCAAATATTGGATTTTTTTGAATTTATTCTTACAGATTCTTCAAATGATTCTCAAAAAGAAAGTGCGGAAAAAGTATTTAAAGATGAGGGTTTGGTTAAAAATTTTGAATTTAACCCGCTTCCAGTAGATAAAAAAATATAGAGGTATTTTATGAGAGAAAAAAATTTAATCAAAAAAATGCCAAAGGCAAAAACATCTAAATTAGATATAACTACTAAATCTTCAATTATATTTATTACATCTATTGTTTTATTAATTTTAGCTATTTTAGTAGGATTTATTTTATATAAATCTGTTCCAGTATTTTCTAATTTTTCATTCTTTAAGTTTATTTTTTCAGAAAATTGAACTCCTTCAAGTGCTGTTGATGGTTCATATGGACTAGGAAAAATAATTCTTTCAACATTAACAATGCTTTTTATTTCATTACTATTTGCAATTCCTTTAACAATATTTAGTTCATTGTTTATTACTGAATATTTAAAAAATAATACAAAAAAATTTGTAATAACAGTTATTCAATTGTTAGCAGGAATTCCATCAGTTGTATTTGGATTATTTGCACTTGATCAAATTGGTCCATTATTTGTTTTAATGGGAGCTCCAAGTAGTGGAAATATGATGACTGCAAGTTTAACATTATCATTTATGGCTTTGCCCACAATGATAGCATTATCAATTAATGCAATTGAAGCAGTTCCTGAAAGTCACCGTTATGCTTCTCTTGGTTTAGGTATGACAAAGGAAAGAACAACATTTAGTGTTGTATTAGTTTCTGCAGTTCCAAAAATTATTACAGCTATTATTACAGGTGTGGCAAGAATAATTGGAGAAACAATGGCTGTAATTTTAATTGCAGGAAATTCAACTCAAGGATTAAATACAGATGATGGTTTTTTAGGTTTTATCTTCTCTTCAATTAGAACACTTGCAGGAACAATTGGGTTAGAAATGTTAGAAAATCATGGTACAATTCATGAATCTGCACTATATGCAATTGGTTTAGTTTTATTTTTTATAGTGATAATAATCAATTTAATTATTTTAGCAATTGGAAATATCAATAAAAATAAGACTAAAAATTTTAAAAAGCATAAACCTAAAAAAACTTCTTTCAAAAATAAACATTACACCTATGAATTAAGTAAATTAAACATTTTAGTAGAAACTTATACAGAAAAAAGGTTTGCTAAAAAAATGCATAGTGCAATATTAAAATTTTTTATGATTTCTTCAACAGCAATAATAATTGGATTTACAAGTTGAATTCTATTAACAGTTTTTATTAAAGGATTTGCAAAATTTAATTTAGATGCATTTTTAGAAATAGAGGGCCAAAGATCTGGAATATTTGCATTAATGTTAACAACATTTTTGTTAATTCTTTCAACAACTATATTTGCTATTCCATTAGCTTTATTTGTTGCAATTTATCTTGCAGAGTATGCTCATAAAGAAAGCAAATTTGCAAAAGTTATTAGATTTACAATTAATGTTCTTGCTTCAACTCCAAGTATTGTATTTGGTGTATTTGGTTTAAGTTTATTTGTTGTAGCTATGGGAATTCCTATGTCAATTTTTGCTGCAAGTTTAACTATGACAATTGTTGTTTTGCCTTCTATGATTACAGCTTTTGAAGATTCTATTACATCTGTTCCAATTCTTTATAAAGAGGCTGCATATGGAATGGGAATGACAAAAACAGGTGTATTATTAAAAGTAGTAATACCTAATGCAACAAAAGGACTAGTTACAGGTATTATTCTTGCAATAGCAAGAATAATTGGTGAATCTGCTCCAGTTTATTTAACACTTGGAACAGCTGTGAGAATGCCAGGAGAAGGTTTTTTCTCTTCAGGTGCAACTTTAACAACAGAAATTTATATGATGGCTTCAGAAGGAAGTGATCCTGAAACACTTGGAGTGGCATATCAAATAGCATTAGTAACAGTTTTATTAGTTTTAGGTTTAAATGCATTAAGTAAGTATATTGGTATTAAGTTAACACCAGGTTATAAAAAAATTAGTTTCAAGCAATTGTGAATTATTAGATATAAAAAAGTTTTTTATCATAATTATAAAAAGACATTTATAAGTCTTGGAAAAACATTAAAAATCTGATGAAAAAATTTTATTAATCTATTCAATTACAAGAGAATAAAAATTTATAGAAAAAATAGTAAAGTTAGATCTAATGTGATAAAAAAAATAAAAATAGAAGCCAAAAGTAATAAAATAAAAAAAATTAGTAAAACTTTTGATAAAAAGAGGGATTAAAAATGTCTGACAAAAAAATATTAGATAAGAATATTGCAAATAATACTGAAGATTTAGAACTTATATCAGAAGAAAAAATTTTTTCAAAACATAAAAAAGTACCTTTAAAAGCAAGAGAAAATGTTATTGAAGTTAAAGACTTTAATTTTTATTATAATGGTGGAGCAAAACAAGCTTTGTTTGATATAAATATGGCAATAAAAGAAAATACTGTTACTGCATTAATTGGGCCTTCTGGATGTGGAAAATCAACTTTAATAAGATCTATTAATAGAATGAATGATTTGGTAGATAATATTGCAATTGAAGGAGAAATAAATGTTCATGGAAAAAATATTTATGAAACTGGAACCGATGTTGTAAAATTAAGAACAGAAGTAGGTATGGTTTTTCAAAAAGCAAATCCATTTCCAATATCAATTTATGATAATGTAGCTTTTGGACCAAGAAATCAAGGGATTTCAGATAAACAAGCACTTAATCAAATTGTAGAAGATTCACTTCGTAAAGCAGCACTTTGAGAAGATGTAAAAGATTATTTAAAAGATTCTGCTTTAGGTTTAAGTGGAGGCCAACAACAAAGATTATGTATTGCAAGAGCAATTGCAATGAGACCAAAAATATTATTAATGGATGAACCAACAAGTGCTTTAGATCCAATTGCGACTTTAAAAGTGGAAGAACTTATACTTAAATTAAAAAATGAATATACAATAGTAATAGTTACTCACTCAATGGCTCAAGCAACAAGAGTAAGCGATTATACAGCTTTCTTCTTACAAGGAGAATTAATTGAGTATGATAGAACAAAGAAAATATTTACAAATCCAAAAAATCAAAAAACAGAAGACTATATTTCTGGAAGATTTGGATAGGGGGAAGTTAAAGTGTCTTACAATAAAATATTAGATAGTGATATTAAAACTATAAAAAAAGAATTAATTAGATTAGTTGAATCTACAAAATCACAATATGCAAATACTTTTGAAGCGCTTAAATCTCAAAACTTAGATCTTGCAAAAGAAGTTGTAGATGGTGACATTATGATAAATGATATGCAAAATAGTTTTACAAAAATGGCTTTATGAAAAATTGCAAAGCAACAAATGGTTGCAGGAGATTTAAGACTTGCAGTTGGAGGAGTTTTAATTAGTCGTGAAATTGAAAGAATTGCTGATGTTGCAAAACATATTTGTACATTTACAATAAAATACAGACCAGAACCAATTGAAGTTGAATACATTTCGAAAATGTTTGATTTAGTAAATAGTATGTTAAACATTACCTCAACTTTAATAGAAAATTATGATAATGATCAACATATAAAAGTTTTAAAAATGGAAAAACAATTATCAACAGAATTTCAAGAATTAAGTAATACTCTTGCTGAAAAAACATTTGAAGCTAAAACAAAAGATGATTCTAAAAAAATAATTACAATAGTAAGACAATTGAAAAATTTAGAAAGAGCAGGAGAGCACTTAATAAATGTTGAAGAAACACTTCAATTTATTAGAACTGGTAAATTTGAAGAGTTACAAGAAACAATCGTAAATATATTAGAAATAAAAAAATAGTTTAATTAATCAAACTATTTTTATTTTAAATTTTTTAATGTAATAATTTTAGGAACTGAAAATAAATTTTCAGAAAGCTGGATTGTTACAAAATTCATTTTTTTATCGATACTTAAAATTTTAAAAACCTTATCATATGCTAGAGTTGAATTATTAAAAAATGCATATTTTGAAATTCATTCAAATATATTTTGTTTTGTTATATTTATATTTTTTGATATATTAATATATTTTTGTCAAATGTTTTTTGGCAAAACTACTGAATCTCTTAAAAAACTGAAACTAAATTGTTTTCCTGTTAAAAATTCAGAGTTTAGATAATTATCAAAATTTAATGAATTCTCAATTAAATCAAAATCTAAAAATTCTCAAAATTCCTTTACTCCATTTAAATAAAGTGTTGAATTTGCATAAATATCAAATAATTTCTTAAATTTTATTTTTAATATATCTTCAATTTCTATTTGCAAATAATTATTTTTTTCCAATAAAATTGGATTTGAATTTAAATAAATTTGAAAAGCTGAACTAAAATCGTCAATATTATTATAATTAAATAAAATTAGAGTAAATTCCAGCTCTAACTCTTCATTTAAAATAAAATTATCTTTTTTATCTTTAAAAATAATTTTTACAATATCTTCATTAAATTCAATAATTTCATAATCAAATTCATTAATAATTTTTTTAGTGATTTCATTACTATCAAAATTTTCTGTCAATATCGCTTTTAAATTATTTTTTATATATTCTTCTTTATTTTCATTCTTATCATAAAAGAAATACATGTATTCATTATATGATTTTAAAAAATCTAAATATTTATTTTGATCTTTACTTTCATTTTTAAATGATGTTGTCACAACTGGAGTAACAGTTAATCCAATTGAAAGAAGAACAGGCAACATTTTTTTCATATTCTTTCCTCACTTGCAAATAATACTTTATATTTATATTAAAATTATTATACAATTATTTTAAAGAATTGGAGAAAAAATATGGGATTTTGAAGTAATTTAAAAGCAAAAAGAGAAACAAAAAAAGAAATTAAAAAACATAAAAAAGAACACAAAACTACCCTTACTTTTTCAGATGATATTAAAAAATTAAGTAAAAAATATAAAGGTGCAAATAGTGAGTTTTTTGAGGAATTGGAAAATGTTTTAATAAAAACAGATATGGGAATGAAAATGGTTTTAGAAATTTCTAATAGAGTTCAAAAACATATAAAGCCAAAAAATAATTTTAATGAAATTAAAGAAATATTAGCAGAACAAATTTATGAAGCTTATTTGGATTCTGGGAAGTTTAATTCAAAATTGAACTTTAAGGAAAATAAAATTAATATTTTTTTAATTGTTGGTGTAAATGGAGTTGGTAAAACAACAAGTATTGCAAAATTAGCAAATTTTTATTCAAAAATGGGAAAGAAAGTATTAATTGCAGCAGCGGATACTTTCAGAGCAGGTGCTGTAGAACAGTTACAGGAATGATGTTCAAAAAGATTAACAAATGTTGATTTAATTAAGCCTTTTAATAATTCTAAGGATCCTGCTAGTGTAGTTTATGATGGTGTAAAAAAAGCGATTGATGAGAAATATGATTTATTGCTTATAGATACTGCTGGAAGACTTCAAAATAAAGAAAATTTGATGAAGGAATTAGAAAAAATGACAAAAATTATTCAAAAAAGTGTTTCTGATGGTCCACATGAAAGATTACTTGTAATTGATGCTCAAACTGGTCAAAATGGTATTAGTCAGGCAAAAGCTTTTTCTGAAACAACTCAGGTAAGTGGAATAATACTTACAAAAATGGATGGAACAAGCAAAGGTGGGATTGCTTTAGCAATTAAAGATATATTGAATATTCCAGTAAAATTAATGGGAACTGGGGAAAAAGTTGATGATTTAGTTAAATTTGATGTTGATGAATATGTATGAGAATTAACAAAGGACTTTATGGAAGAAGATGACAATGAATAATAATGATATAGTAAAATCTGTTCTGATAGGTCAATTATATGATTTTTATAAAAGCTTATTAACTGACAAACAACAAAAATATTTTGAATTATATTTTTTTGAGGATTTAACACTTCAAGAAATAGCACAAGAATTTAATATATCTAGAAATGCAGTTTATGATAGTATTTCAAAAACTTCTAATTTATTAATTGATTTTGAACAAAAATTAACTTTAAAAAATAAGAGTGATAAATTAAGAGAAATTATTGAAAACTATAAAAATAATAAACTTTCAAAAGAAGAATTTATTTTAGAATTAGAGGGAGATACATAGTGAATATTTTATTAGTTGGAGATGTTTATTCAAAGTCAGGTAGACTTATTCTAGAAAAACATTTAAATAAATTAGTTAAACAGGAAAATATTGATTTTATTGTTGTTAATGGTGAAAATATTAGCCATGGAAAAGGCATTAATAAAAATCATTATGATTTTTTAAAGAAATTAAAAGTTAATGTAATTACAACAGGAAATCATGTTTTCAAAAATAGAGAAACTTTTGAATTTATTAATGAAACTCATGATTTACTGAGGCCTGCAAATATGAATTCTTATCTTCCAGGACTTGGAACTAATGAGTTTTTTATAAAAAATAAAACTATAAGAATTACAAATATTATGGGTAAAAGTTTTATGGAACATGTTAATAATCCCTATGAAATAATGGATCAAATTTTATTACAAAATAAGGCAGAAATTCATATTGTTGATTTTCATGGTGAGGCAAGTGCTGAAAAAATAGCTTTTGCTTGAAATTATGATGGTCAATTAACAGGAGTTTTTGGTACACATACACATGTTCAAACAGCAGATGAAAGAATTCTTCCAAAAGGAACAGCTTTTATTACTGATTTGGGAATGACAGGACCACTTGATTCTATAATTGGGGCAAATCCACAAGAAGTAATTTTTAAGGAAAAAACAGGGCTTCCTATTAAGTTTAGTCCCTCTGAAAATAATGGTATTTTATGTGGAATTATTTTAGAAATTGATGATTCAACTAATAATGCAAAAATGATAAAAAGAATTCAATTAACTTAATTAATATTTTTTTGTTAATATATATTATATATTTTATTTTTATAAACAACTTTAAGGAGGATGAAAATAAAATGAAAAAACACGAAAAACTTAGAAATTTACATGATACATTATTTGCCTTAGATAAAGAGGTTAAAAATATTTGTAGTGGTATTGAATATAAATTAAAAACTTCTTCAAAATATCAAGATACATTGGAAAGAATATTATCTGAAGTTGAATTTGAAAGAAAAAATGAAATATATGGAAGATCATCAGTTTATGATTTTGAAAGAATGAGAATTAATCTTGAACAAGATACAGGAAATCTTATTTATGAAGCAATTAATATTATGGGAAGTGAAGAGTTTTTAATTAGAAAACAAAATGTAATCTTTGCATTTTGATTTATGGGGCAATTTGATGTTTATACTTTAGATTTATCAGATTTAGAGTAAGTATATTTATTTATATATGAAAAATATTAATAGTTAGGTGATAATGTGCAAATTTGAACAATTTTTTGAGAAATATTTAGTATATTTATTTATGTTTTTTCAGGAATAATTATATTTATTTTTTTGTTTTTATTAATTTTCAGATTATTTAAAATTTTTTCTTTAAAATTTAAATCTCAAAAAGTTAAAAAAGGTGAATTAATAAAGAAAAAAATGTTTCAAACATCTGATGCCTATGATTTAAGATGATATGGTGAAGTTAATTCAGATAGTAAATATATAATACTTGCTATTCATGATTTACTAAGAACAAGAAATGATTTCGAAAATTTAGTTAATTGATTACAAAAAAATAAATATAAAGATTTTTCTCTTGTTTCTTTTGATCAAAGAAGTTGTGGGGAAAATTTATTAGAGAAAAATAAAAATTTAGGTGCTTTAATTTCTGATATTGAAGAAATTATTACAGAATTAAGTGAAAAATTTAAAAATCAAAAATTAATATTACTTGGTGAAGGTTTTGGTTCTGCATTAGCAGCTTATTTTTCAAAAAATGATAATGTGGAAAAAATAATAATGTCATCTTTAAGATTGAATTTCACTTACAAAAAATCATTTTCTTTTTATATAAAATTATGATTTGGTGTTGCTTTTAAGATTAATACTCTTTTATTTCAAAATATAAATGGTTTAGATTTAACTGATGATTCGACTTATGCAAATAAATTAGAAGATGAGAATAATAAAAATGGTTCAATAAATATTAGAGAATACTTTCAATTTAAAAAAATAACTAAAAAAATTGTAAAAAATATTTCTAATAGTAACTCTAAAATCGATTTAATTTTGCCAAATAATGATTTTTATTGTAGCAGAAAAAAAATAGTTAAATTAATTAATAAACTGGATAAAAGTAAGTATAATTTAGACACATTTAAAGATAAAAAACATTTTATGTTAAATTCAGTAAAAACATCTGAAATTTTTGAAAAAATAATAAAAAGTGTTTAAAATTTGATATTATAAATATTGAAATTAAATAAAATGCTTATTAAGAACTATGGAGAGAAAAAAACTCGGTGAAATAGTAGCAACCTTTTTGGTTAGGTGCTTAAAATAAGGGGAAACCAGCAATGAGAAATCTATTAATCCTCTTATTATAGAGGATTTTATTTTTTAATAAGGAGAAATTAAAAATGAAAAAATTTTTTACAAGTGAATCAGTTTCAGAAGGACACCCAGATAAATTGTGTGATCAAATATCTGATGCAATATTAGATGAGTGCTTGAAACAAGATAAAAACTCAAAAGTTGCATGTGAGACTTTTATAACTGATAATTTTGTTTTAATTGGGGGTGAAATTAAAACAACAGCAATTGTAGATTATAAGGAAATTGCTAAATGAGTTTTAAGTAGAGTTGGTTATAAAGATGAAAGTACAGGAATTAACCCAAACAAGGCAGAAATTATTGTGAAAATTCATGAACAGTCACCGGATATTGCTATTGGTGTTGAAAAAGAGGATATGGGAGCAGGTGATCAAGGAATAATGTTTGGTTATGCAAATAATGAAACATCAAATTATATGCCATATTCAATTCAAGTTGCTCATGATTTGGTTCATATTGCTTCAAAATTAAGAAAAGCTGGAGCTTTTAAGTGAGCGCAACCAGATATGAAATCTCAAGTTACAATTGATTATACAAATTCAAAAAATCCAAGAATAGAAACAATTCTTATGTCTGTTCAACATGATAAAGATTATAATAAAGAAGAATTTGAAAATTTTATAAAGAAAAATATAATGGATGTAATTGCAAAAAGATATAATTTAAATACTGATTTTAATGTACTTATAAATCCAACTGGAAGATTTGTAATTGGTGGACCTAAAAGTGATACAGGTCTAACAGGTAGAAAAATTATTGTTGATACTTATGGGGGATATTCAAGACATGGTGGGGGAGCATTTTCTGGTAAAGATGCTTCAAAAGTTGATAGAAGTGCAGCGTATATGTGTAGATATGCTGCAAAAAATATTGTAGCAGCAAGATTAGCAGATCAATTAGAAATACAAGTAAGTTATGCAATTGGTAAAGCAGATCCAATTTCAATATTTATTGAGTCGTTTGGCACAAATAAAGTTTCTAATGATGTTTTATATAAAGCGTTGATAGAAAATTTTAACTTCAATCTTAGTTCAATAATTAAAGAATTGGATTTAAATAGTCCTGTTTATTTTAGAACAAGTAAATATGGGCATTTTGGTAAAAAGGAATTTAATTGAGAAAAATTAGATAAAGTTAGAGTATTAAAGGAATTTTTATAGAATGCTACTTGAAATAATTGCCAAAAACATTGAAGATTCAATAATAATTAATAAAACAAAAGCAAATAGGATTGAGTTTTGTAAAAATTTAGAAGTTGGGGGATTAACTCCAAATAGAGAAGATATTGTTGAAGTATGTAATAATTCAGTTTTACCAGTTAATGTTATTGTTAGAAGCACTGCAAGAGATTTTTTTTATATAAATGATGAAAAGTGTGAGATGTTAAAAGAAATTGAGTTTATTCGTACTACAAAGGCAAATGGAATAGTAATAGGGGCATTAAATAAGGATTTTACAATTGACCAAGATTTTTTAAAAAAAGTAATTGAAATAAAGGGCAATTTGTCTATTACTTTTCATAAGGCTTTTGATTTAGTTCAAGATTTTGAAGTCGAATATAAAAAAATAGCTAAATTAAAAATTGATAATGTTTTAACAAGTGGAGGTCAAAATTTAAAACATGGATTTGCTGTAATTGAAAAATTAGTGAATTTAAAATTATCTACCATTATATTAGTTGGTGGAGGAATAAATAAAGAAAATTTTAAGAAAGCTATGTTTTTAACAAAAAATGTTCATATAGGTACAGCAGCAAGAGTAGATAATACTTGAAATACACCAATTGATTTACAAAAAGTGAGTAAGTTATTAAATGAGTAAAAATGAAATTAATGTAATTGGTGCTGGTTTAGCGGGTTGTGAAGCTGCTTGACAACTTGCAAAAGTTGGATTTAAAGTAAAACTTTATGAAAAAAAGAAAAAAAATAAAAATGAAATACAGAAATTAGATACATTTTGTGAATTAGTATGTTCCAACACTTTAAGAAGTATTTCAACTCAGAATGCTGTTGGTATTTTAAAACAAGAATTAAAATTATTAAATTCATTTATTCTAGAATGTGCATATAAAACTCAAATTCCATCAGATGATGCTCTTGCAGTTGATAGAGAAAAATTTTCTCAATTAGTGGAAAACAAAATTAGAAATAATTCAAATATTGAAGTAATTGAAGATGAATTTTTGGATTTAAATAATGAGAATGTAACTTTAATTGCAACAGGACCTTTATGTTCAGAGGAATTTAAATTTAAAATTGAACAACTATTAGGAAAACAAAAACTTTTTTATTTAGATGCATCTGCGCCAATTATTGAAAAAGAAAGTATTGATTTTTCAAAAGTATACTATCAGTCAAGACATAAGAATGATAAAAGTTATATCTGTATTCCATTAAATGAAGAACAATTTAATAATTTTCACAAAGAACTTATTAATGCACAAAAAGTTGAAGTAAAAGATTTTGAAAAAGAAATATTTTTTAGAGGTTGTCAACCAATTGAACAATTAGCAAGAGTTTCAAAAAAAATATTACTAAAATCAGTTATGTCTCCTAATGGATTAACAAATTCTAAAGGAGAAATTCCATTTGCGGTTGTTCAATTAAGAAGAGATGATGCACTTGATAATTTGTATAATATTGTTGGTTTTCAAACAAATTTAACTTGAAAAGAACAAAAAAGAATATTTTCAATGTTGCCAGGTTTAGAAAATGCTATATTTAGAAGATTTGGTGTTATGCATAAAAATAATTTTATTAATTCTCCAAAAATTCTAAATAAAAAATTACAAATGATGAGGAAAAAAAATATTTTTTTTGCAGGTCAAATTACAGGAGTTGAAGGTTATATTGAGTCATTTGCAACAGGTCTTGTAAGTGCATATGGAATTATTTCATATTTAAATCAAAAAAAATTTATTAATTTTCCTGAAGAGAGTATTATAGGAAGTTTAGTAAATTATATTACAAATCCAAATATTAAAAAATTAAAACCTATGAAAGCAAATATGGGGCTAGTAGAAATAGATAAAAAATTAATTTTTAATAATAAGTTTGAAAAAAATGAATTTATTTATAAAGAAGCAATAAAAAAAATAAAATATTTTATTAATTCAAACAAGTAGAATATTATTGTATGTATGAAATGATGAGGTATATTTTATGTTTTTATGTAAAAAAGAAATATTAGATGAATTAGGTGTTAAATTATTGCAATATTTAATTTTTTATAAAGGAATAAAAATTTCAGAAGAGGAATTACATGATTTTGTTTTTGAAGAAGAGTTTTTAGATAAAAATGCAATAGAATTTTTTGAACCTAAATTAATAAATTATGGTAAATTTTGATATTTAATAAAATCTAAAATTTTGGAAAGTAAATTACTTCAAAAAAAGGGAATAAATAAATGAGCTTTTGATTTGGAAACTTATAAAAAAATTTATTTACTTTTAGACGAACAAGGAACTTATATTAATAATTTTTCTGAAGATAATGAAATTGGAAAAGAAGTTATAAATAAAATAAAATATATTGAAAGCAAAATATTTGCATTAGAAGGAATTGAATCTTTAATAGAATACATGCTTATTATTTATATTTACTTTTTAAACAAACAATTTTTTGGAGAGTTTACAATGGAATTTCTATGAATATTTGCAAATTCAATATTAATCTTTAAAGAATGTGGACCAATTTTTCCTGCATATAATGAGGAATTATATATTTGAATTGAAAAATGAGAAAAGCTAGCAAATCAATGTAAAAATTTAAAAATAAGTGAATATAATATTGCACCACTTTATAAATCTTGTTTTATTGATTTATTAGATGCTTCTGAAAATTCAAGATTAAAATGGTTTATTGTATAAAATATTTAATTCGTAATTAAAGTAGTGTAAAATAGTTCTATGTAGTGTTTGGGCAAAACTTTTTGGGAAGGGCAATAATTGTGGAAAAAATTAAATTTAGAAACTTAAAAAAATATAAAGGTATTGTAGAGAAAGTTTATGTAAAAGATGGACAACCAGTTAAGAAAGATGAACTGTTAGCTGTAATTACAACTCAATTAGAAAGATCTAATATTACTTCACCAATTGATGGTGTAATAAGAAATGTTTATATAATTGAGTCTTTAATTGTTTCTCATGGTGATACAGTATTTGACGTATTTACGGATTTTGAAATAAATACATTATTGAAAAAGCCCTCAAGTATTAATGATACATTAAGAGAAGGTTTAAATGAATTTGGATATTTGGAAAAATTAATAAATAAGGAATCTTTTGAAGATTTAAGTAAAAATAATAAAAATTATATTTCTGTTGATTCAGTAACCCAAGAAATGGAAAAGTTCACAAAAGTAGAGACAACTTCAAATAATAATGATAATAATTTTACAACTGAAACTGTGGATGATTTTGATATTTATTTTGATTCAGAGACTGCAATACTAAATGCTTTTGATAATCAGGAACTTATAAATAAAAATATTGAAATTGAAAGAGAAGTTATTTTAAATCCAGTAAGTATCTCAGATTCGATTACAGAGGAACTTGCTTGACATTCAAAAAAAATTGATATTTTAAAAAAGGGAATTGATTTAAAAATATTTGAAGAAAATAATTTGAAAGCAAAAGAGACTAAAATTAATGATGAAATTGAAAATCAGCAAATTTTACCAGCATTTAATGATGAAATTGTGAAAAGTGAAAATATTATAGAATCTTCACAAAGTGTAGAAAGTGAAGATAATTTAACCGCTAATGAGTTCAAAATAAAATTTGAAACTAATGAAACTCAAATTAACGATTTTGATGAATCAAATTTAGAAAATGCAAAAATCTTGAAAATTCAAGAAATTGAAAGTTTAGTAGATGAAAAAATATTATTAGTTCAAAATGAATTATCTATTTTAAATAAAAATAACATAAAGTTTAATGATTTAGCAGAAAAATTTAATTTACTTAAAAAAGAATTAGAATTTGCTAATAGTAAAATTTCTAAAATTAAATTATTAGAAACTGATTTGAATGAATTGAAGAAAAATACTTTATTAATTGGAGAAACAAATAGTAAAATTGAATTACTTGAAAATCAATTTAATCAAATAAAATTTGAAAATCAAGATTTAAAAAATGAGATTAAAAAGATATCAAATACTAGTAATTCAAAAGTTTTAATGAATTCAAGTAATAATCAAGTATCATATGTAGATTTCTCAATTGATATTACAGCATTAATAAATTTACACACTTTAATGATTGAACCAAGTAAAAAAAATGATATTTGATTAGAATTAAATGCTTTTTTTGCAAAAGCTTTAAAAAAATCTTTTATTAAATTTAAAGAGTTAAAAATTGATAGTGATTATATTTGTCTAATTCAAAATAATAAAGGTAAATTGGTACAAAAAAATGTAGAAATTTTTGAAAATTCATCAATTTTAGATATTGCAAAAAATATTGAAAATTATGTAAAAAATGAAAATAATATTGCAAAAATTTCATTATTTGATTTAACAAATACAAATATCAATAACGCTAAATTAAACTTGTATGAACAAAATATTATTACAATATACTTTTCAAAAATTACTCATTCTTTTAAAGAGGATGGAATTCTTTCAAGTTATTTGAATTTATGTTTTGCATTTAATGAGGATATTATTGCTTTCGAAGAAATGATTAAATTTACTTCATATTTTGTGAATTTATTAAGAAATCCAGGCTTTTTAATTTAATTGAATTTTTTAATTAAGGATAGTTTTACTATCCTTAATTAATTTTTAAGATATAAAATAGTAAATTAAATATTATCTTTAAATGATTTTTTATATTAGTTCTTTTTTGTTAAAATTAACATAGTATTGAGGTATAGGAAAATGATAAATGAAATAAACTTAGAGTCAAAAAATATTGAATTAATTGCAAGAATTGAGAAAGTATTCTTGTCAACAGGAAATAATGGGTCTAATTACTTAATAATTAATTTAATAGATTCAAGTGGAAGAATTGAAGCGAGATTATGAAATGCGATTGATAAGGATATTGAAAGTTTAAAGAGTGGAAGTGTTATTAAATTAGAGGGTGTTGCAAATCTTTATCGTCAACAATTACAACTTAAAATATTGACATATTCAATAATAAAACAAGATGATTTTAAAAAGTACAATATAAAAGAAGATATGTTTAGTATTAATGCGCCAATTAATATAGAATTATATTTTGGAAAAATAATTGAATTCATTATCTTATTTAAAAATGAAGTTTATAGGAAAATAACAAAATCAATATTAGAAGAATATGAAACAGAATTTAAGACATTTCCAGCAGCAATAAGCATTCATCATAATGTTGTTGGGGGGTTATTTTGACATAGTTATTCATTACTAAATGCTGCAAAAGGTCTAAAAGATACTTATAAATATGCAGAAATTGATTGAGAATTAGTATACTGTGGTGCTCTCTTACACGATATTGGAAAAGTAATTGAAATGGATGGTAGAAATGCCTCAGAATATACAAATGAGGGAAAATTACTTGGCCATATATCAATAGGTAATAATTTTGTTTATAAAAAAGCAATTGACTTAAAAATCGATCATGATCAAGAAGTAATGAAGCTTCAACATGTAATTTTAGCAAGTCATGGAAAAAATGAATATGGCTCACCTGTAGAACCTATGTTACTAGAAGCTGTAATTATTTCCTCATTAGATGCACTTGATGCAAGAATTTATAAAATAAATGATGAATTATCAAAGGTTGAAAATGAAGGGTGAACTTCAAGAATTCTTTCTGAGGATGGAAGAAGTTATTTAAAACATTTCAATAATAAAAAATAGCCTGTATCTAAAATCAAATGTTTTTAGTAAATACAGACTATTTTTTATTATTTTTAATTTTTTAATTTTTTATGAATATTGTGTAAATCATCTAAATCGTCGACTTCTTTATTAACTTTAAAAGTAAGTCCTTTTTCTCTATGATATTTTGGAATTATATGTTCATGGTAGTGAAACACTGTTTGAAATGCTTCAACACCTTGATTTGAAACAAAATTGAAACCAACTGGATTTAATTTCTCATTTAATAAATCAGTTACTATTCTTTTTGTCTTTACAACTTCACTCAAGTAAAAATCATCAGTTTCTTGAAAATTCTCAAAATGTTTTTTTGGAATAACCAAACTATGTCCATCACTATTTGGATAAAGATCCAAAAAAGCAATAGTATGTTCATTTTCAAATAATATTTTTGCTTCCATTTCTCTTGCAATAATTTTGCAAAAAATACATTCATTCATTTTTTCACCTCATAATAATTTTACAAAAAAATAAACCAAAATGTTGGTTTATTTTTTAATCATCTTCATCATCGTTATTTTTAATATATTTTCCAATTTGATCATATAATCCAGCATAATATACTTGATCTTCATCTAAGTACATTGAGTATAAAACAGTTTTTGATAATTCACTTGTTGAACTATCATTAGAAACAAGATATTTTATTTGATTTAACATTGCTTCTTGTTGTGTCTTATCTAATGAAATGTCTTTGATATCTTTTGAGTGTAATTCTTTATTATCTTGGGCATTTCATCTATCTTTATAAACTGTTTCATTACTGATTGTATTACTAAATTTAATTATTGATTTTTCTTCATCTTTTTTACCATTAATTGAGTAGTAATTACTACTACTATCATTTGAAGCTCCAAGAAGCTCAATCATATATATTGGTAAAACTACTACTACTACTTCATAGTTTTTATTTTCTGAATCTGCAAATGATCAACTTCCATCTGTTGATTTTAAAACACCGCTTCCATGAGTTCAATTTTTTACAGCATCTTCATAACTTTTCCCTGAAATAGGGCTAGTTCCAATTGATGAACCATTTTCATAAAGTGTAAATCCTTGAAAACCAGATAATCCAAAGTATGGATCGTAGGCATCTTTTTCATTAGTTATAATACTTGGCGCATCAGCAGTCTCAGTAAATAATTCATATATTTCTTTAATACTTTTTGTAACATCTAATGCTCCAGAAGCTTTATCTTGAATAATATTTGAACCTTCAAATATATCTCTAATCTTATTTTTTATAGTATTTCCATTTGTATTATCAAATCTAAGAGTTCAAACCATTTTGACATTTGTTTCTCATTTTTCATTTCCAGAAATTTCTTTTAAAGTTTGAGTTTTTGAAAATAATGCAGAAGAAGGATTAATATATGGTGCTGCTTCTGCATTAGTATTTTTTTTAATATTAAACATATTTGAATCTAAGAATGAATTAGTAAGTAAATTTGCATTTATATCTTCTAATAGTTTAGATTCAAAATAATCTTGAAATCTTAAATATAAAGCTGTTTTTGAAGAAATCAGCTGCATTTTTCCATCTTGATCTTCAACATAAAAGTTTCCATTACTTCCTTCTTTAAATTCAGAAGTTAAATCTTCAATTTTTGGAAGATTAGGTGAATTACTACCATTTTCTGTTGCAAATTGTCAAATTTTTTCATCTTTATTAGAAGAAGTTGGTTCCTCTGAACTAATATAAATTTTTGAACTTTTTGCTATAGTAATTGAAATATTTTCACTGTTTTTAACAACTGTTTTGTCTTGAATTGGATTTAAAGCATAACCATCTTGCACGTTTTTATAATCTAATCTATTATTTTTTGTAATCGATTGAGTGTATTCTGTAAATAAGTTATCTTCTGCAATTGTTCTACTTTTTATGTCATATTGATTTTTAAAAGTTTCTTCAATTTTTCCATTATTATCAAGTGCATATTCTTCAAAATTTAATGTCTTAAATTTTGAATTAGTTGAGTCAAATGAATATTGTAAAGAAATTAATTCATTAATCATGTTTACAACAACACTTGTTATTTGTGATGAATCAAAAAGACTACCAAAATCAATATTTGCTAATGAACTATCTCCTGAAAGTTTTACTAAAATATCTTTAACAATATTTAAGTTTAATTTAGGATTTGTAACTCTTTCACCATTACTACAAGCAACAACAAGAGAAGAAGCAGAAACTGATAATGAAGCAATTCCTAAAAGACTAAGTAATTTTTTCATTATTTTACCTCCTTGTTTGTTTTAAAGAATAAACCATATTCAATCTCATCAAAAATCCTTAAAGAAAGCTTATTTAAATCAAGATTATTATTAAATTCCATTGAAGAATTTAATAATAGGCGCGTAGATTTAGTTGGTTTTCAAAAATAATTTTGAGATCTAGAAATTAAATCATTTTTATACCAACTATTTTCAATAATAGCTTTTGGATAACCACTAGCATCAGTTTGAGATTTTATTGTGTCAACTCAACTTTTATTTGCTTGTGCAAAAGAAATACTTGGTTGAATATTAGTTCAATCTTGTTTAGTTTTTAAACCATTAAAGAATCATGATTGTGTGCTTGTTGCTAATTCTCCGTTTGTTTCAGAATCAGTATTAAACTCTATAAATTGCTTAATAAATTCATTTTGATCAATTTCTTCATTACCACTTTTTGGTTTTGAAATTTCTTTAAAGTAATCAAAAACACAAGTCATTCAATATGCAGAAGAACTATCTGAACTTGAAGAACTAATTTGTGCTCAAGATTTAACTTCACTAAGAATATCAAAACTTGTTGATGCACCTTTAAGACCCTTTACTAAAGAAGTGTTAACTAAATAATGTAAATAAGGATTTGTAACTTTTGAATTCATTTCTGAAAAATATGTATTAGCCCCAATTCCTGAGTCAGCCTTTTGTAAATTACTTTCTGTATCTTCATCTTGAGAATCTGAAGTTGTTTTAACATCTTTATTAACAGTAGTTTGCATTTTATATACTTTTTGTTCATCTGTTAATTTTGAATATTTTTTAAAAGTACTTAATTCCTTAAGAGTTTCAGAATTTACTTTATCATCTTCAATTCCTTTTTGCCCAGTAAGTTCTTTATTTGCACTTTCTGATTCCTTTAAAAAACCATAACCGTCAATATTAACAATATGAATTCCTGTTGAATCTATATAAATTAAGGTTCCAACTTTTAAAGCACCATAAAATTTTTTTTCTTCATTTTTAGTTCTATTAATTTCAGGAATTAATTTATTTATAAATTCCTTGGCATCCCCAGTAATTTCAATTTTCTGGACATTCTCATTTATATTCTTATCTGCTGCTTCTCCTAAAACATAGTCGTATACTACTGTTCTTAAATCTTGAGTAAAGTCTGTAGAATTATTTAATGTTAATAATTTTTCATATTGTTTTACTGTAGCTTTAGGATGTTTTAAAGTTCCTCCAGCCATATAAGTTTTTCAAGATTTGTTCTCTGTATCATTTTTAATTTCAGCTAATAAATCAAAAGTATTTTTTTGATCTGTATCTCCAACTGCTGATTTAAAATCAGCTTCTGTAATTCCATCATCAAATTTTCCATTTTCTGAAAAACCTATTGTTATTTCACTAATAGCTAATGGAGCTTGAACATTGTATCATTTATCTACAAAAAATCTTTGAGAGCTACTTAAAAATCCACTTCTTGAAGTTGAATCACTTATAGTAAATTCATCAATATTTGAAGGAGCATCATATAAAATATTTTCTCCATTTTCCCCAGCAATGTCTTTCCCTGTTACTTCTTTTGCAGTTGCAATTAGAACTTCATCAGTATCTGAAGATTTAGCTTTATTTTCTCAAGCACTTGAATCTTCAATTGTTGAGTTATAAATTTGTGATAATTGATCAATATCTGAACGAATATATGCAATTAAATCCGCATTTGCTTCAGTATTTGCCACATATGCTTTTAATTTTAAATATTTTGTTTTAATTGTATTTTGGTCAACTCAAGTTACACCTTGTTGATCTGTATTTATTAATACATCTAATAAAGTTTTTGAAGCATTATTAGATGAATCAGTTAATAAAATATCTGCTTTATATTTTGCTTCTAAAAAGTTTCTATCCATATCATCTGTATCTTCTTGATAAATTGTATATTTATTTAAAAGCATTTTATCTCATTCAGATTCTCATTTTTTACCATAATCTTTTTCATATTTTTTCTTTTCATTTTCAATTTGTCTATCAACATTTTTTGATAGAGTATCTCATCTTGAAACTAGTGTATTTGCAAGATCATAGTTATTGTATGGATAAGAATCATCTAGAACATATTTTCCATTTCCATCAACATAGTTATTTTTTGCATTTGATAAAATTGATAAATTTATCATTTGCATTAATTCTAAAGTTAATTTTTCTCTATTTTTTGGTCCATTTTCAGCATTAATTAATTTTCATAATATATCTGATGTTTTGATTTCTGCAACTCCATCAAGTTTTTTTAAAAACTGAATAAGAATTGAATTACCATCTTGATCTTTTTGATCATAATCTGTAGCACAAGCTACAACCATTTGTCCAGTTGTAGCAATTATACTAATACTACCTAATAGTGTCAGTAATTTTTTCACACCATTCACTCCTTGTTTTGTGTATCAAAATAATTATAAAGAAAAAAACTTAAAAAAAAAGGACTTTTAATTAAATTTTGTTATTTATTTTCAATAAAAATGGTTGAATATATTAAAATTTAATTGTTTTTTGTAAATTGAATTAATATACTTTTTTTGCTTTTTTAATATATTTACAAATATAATAATTATGCAGGGAGAAAAAACATGAATAAATTAGAAATAATAGACTTATATGTAAAAATAGAAGAGAAAGAAATTTTAAAGGGTATTAATTTAATTATTAACTCTGGAGAAATTCATGCTTTAATGGGTCCAAATGGTAATGGTAAATCAACTTTACTAATGGCTATAATGGGACATCCAAAATATGAAATTACGTCAGGTGATATAAAAATTAATGGAGAATCCATTTTGGAATTAAGTGTTGATGAAAGAAGTAAACTGGGAATATTTCTTGCAATGCAAAATCCTCAAATAATTCCGGGTGTAACAAATTTAGAATTTTTAAAATATATTGTAAATGCTCATAATAAAGAATCTAAAAAATTGCAAGAAATTTTTAAAGAAGTAAAACAACAAGCAAATAATTTGGATTTTGATTTAAATATGTTGAAAAGATTTGTAAATGATGGTTTTAGTGGTGGAGAAAAGAAAAAAAATGAGATTTTACAACTAAAATTATTAAATCCAATTTTTAGTTTGATTGATGAAATTGATTCAGGACTTGACGTAGATGCTTTAGAGGTTGTTTCAAAAAATTTAAATGAAATTGATTTATCAAAAAATGCAATGATAATTGTTTCCCATTATGATAGATTTTTTAAAAAAGTTACACCAACACATGCGCACGTTATTATTAATGGAAAAATTATTAAGAGTGGTGGTAATGAAATTGTTGAAAAAATTAATACTGAAGGTTATTCATGAGCAAAGGAATTGGTTAAATAATGTTAGAGATAGCTTTATCACCAGCATATTTAGATTTTAGAAATGAATTACCTAGTAGTTATACTTTTAGTAAAAATGAAACAAAAATATTGCTTTTAGAAAAAGCACAAGGAAGTATAGAGTTTGATATTAATAATAATACAGAATTAAATTTGGTGATTTTATTTTTGCCCTCAATTGATAATTCAAAAAAAATATTTAATTTGGATTTTAATTTAAATAAAAATAGTAATTTAAATTTAAAAATAGCAAATTTAAATAATTTTAATTGTGATGATAATATATCAATTAATTTAAATGGAGAAAATTCATTAATAGATTATTATAGTTCTACAATTATTAATAAAAATTTTAATAAAAATAGTGTAATAAAATCTATTCATAATTCTAGAAATTCTTCTTCAAATATTCAAGCATATGAAGTTTTAAAAGATATTTCAAAAGGATTTATAAGATGTATTAGTGATATAAGACAAGGTTCAAGTTCATCTGAAGCTCATCAAGAATTAAGATTATTAGTTTTAGATAAAGAAGCAAAAGCAGACTCTGATCCAGTTTTATTAATTGATGAAAATGATATTGTTGCAAGTCATGCAAATGCAATAGGAATGTTAGACCCAGATCAAATTTTTTATTTACTATCAAGAGGATTAAATAAAATTGAAGCTCAAGAACTTATAATCAATGGTTATTTTGAACCAGTATTTCAATTAATTGAAAATGAAGATTTATTAAATTATTTGAAAAAAACTTTAAAGGAAATGATTTAATGAACTATAAAGAAAAATTTTCTTATTTTAGAAATAATGCTGAAGAAATTTATTTTGATTCTGCTGCTACAAGCATAAAATTTGATGAAGTTATTAAAGCACAAAGTGATTATGATTTAAAAATTGCTGCAAATACTCATAATTCTTTATTTGATAATGCATATAAGGCAAATACTTTATTAAAAGAATTAAGAACTAAAATAGCAGATTTTATTGGAATTCAAAATTATAAAGAAATTATTTTTACAAGTGGAGCAACTTACTCATTAAATCAATTGGTATTTGGCTTAAAAGAAATATTTAAAGAGGGTGATGAAATTTTATTAACTGAACTAGAACATTCTTCAAATTTACTTCCTTGAATGGTACTTGCTGAAGAAAATAAGTTAAAAATTAATTATTTTAAACTCAGTGAAAATTTCTCTATTGATATTTCAAAAATTAATGAATGTGTAACAAAAAAAACAAAAATTGTTTCTTTTGCAATGAATTCTAATACTATTGGAATCCAAAATGATGTCATTAACATTGTTGAAGAAATAAAAAAAATTAATGCAAATACAATAATTATTTTGGATCTTGCACAATCAATTGCTCATAATATTATAAATTTGAAAGAGCTCAATGTTGATGCAGTTGCATTTTCAGCTCATAAAATGTATGGTCCATTTGGTTTAGGTATTTTATGAGCAAAACAAGAATTACTAAAATTAATGAAACCAATTCTATATGGAGGAGGAAATAATTCAAGTATTTTTAAAAATTCATATAAATTAGCCCCAATTCCAGAAAAATTTGAAGCAGGTACATTAAATTTATCTGCAATTTATGCATATAATAAGTGTATTGATGTTATAAATGAACTAGGAATGAAAAATCTTATAGAATATGAAAAAAATCTAAAAATGTACTTTAAGAGCAAAATTAATGAAATTAATATAAATAAATTTGAATTCTATAATTTAGAAAATGATCAACCAATTTTGTTATTTAATTTAATTGGAGTTAATGCACAAGATTTTGGATCTTTTTTAAATAAAAAGTACAAAATTTCAGTTAGAGTTGGAAAACATTGTGCAAGATTAACTTCAAATTTATTAAATGTTGAATCAACAATAAGGGTTAGTTTCTCTATTTATAATACTAAACAAGATATTGATACATTTATTGAAGCATTAAAAGATTGTGATGATTGAATAAACGAAATTATTTAAAAAAGGAGAAAACAATATGTTTAATAAGGCTGATAAAATTCAATTAAGACAAATTATAATGGAACATTATACTGAGCCAGAAAATAAAGGTCTTATTAAAAATGAAAAAGCTATTATTAAATTTCAAGATTCTCCAACTTGTAGTGATGAAATAAATGTTCAATTATTAATTGAAAATAATAAAATAATTAATGCAAGATTTGATGGAAACGCTTGTGCAATTTCAACAGCATCAACAGATATCTTATCTTCTAAATTAATCAATTTAACACTTAGTGAAGCAGAAGAACAGTTAGTGAATTATTATAATATGATTGCTGGAAATGATTACAATGAACAAATCCTTGATGAATTAATTGCATTTTGAGAAATAAATAAACAAGGAAATAGAATAAATTGTGCACTTTTGGGAGCTGATGGTTTTAGAAAAATATTAAAAGGAGAGGAGTAAAAAATGAAAAAATTAAAACAAGAAGAAGAAATTAAACAAATAGCAGATTATAAATATGGTTTTAATGAGGGGGAATTATCAACTTATAAAGTTGATAAAGGATTAAATATTAATGTTATAAAACAAATTTCAAAACATAAACAAGAACCTGAATGAATGCTAAAATATAGACTTGAAAGCTTAGAAAAATTTAATAAAAAACCTCAACCAAATTTTGGTCCTGACTTAAACTGAGTTGACTTTAATGATTATTATTACTATACAGAAGGTGCTTCAGATACTGTAAAAACATGAGATGAGGTACCAGATAATATAAAAAGAACTTTTGAAAGATTAGGTATTCCGGAAGCTGAAAAAAATTTCTTAATGGGAATAAATGTTCAATGGGATGCAAAACCAGTTTATGAAAGAATGCAAGATGAGTTAACAAAACAAGGTGTAATTTTTACAGATTGTGACACAGCTTTAAAAAAACACCCAGAATTATTTAAAAAATATTTTGGAACATTAGTTGACAATGATGATAATAAATATGCTTCTTTAAATGCAGCAGTTTGAAGTGGGGGAACATTTATTTATATACCAAATGGTGTTAAACTTGAAAAGCCATTGCAAGCCTATTTTAGAATAAATTATCAAGCTTCAGGTCAATTTGAAAGAACTCTTATAATTGTTGAAGATGATGCAGAATTGCATTATATTGAGGGATGTACTGCACCAATTTATTCAAAAAATAATTTACATGCTGCAATTGTAGAAATTTTTGTTGGTAAAAGAGCTTCTATGAGATATACAACTGTTCAAAATTGAAGTGACAATGTTTTGAACCTTGTAACAAAAAGAAGTTTAGTTGAAGAAGATGGAAGAATGGAATGAGTGGACGGAAATATTGGTTCAAAAGTGAACATGAAGTATCCTTCTTGTATTTTAAAGGGTGATAGAGCACAAGGAGATACAATTTCTATAGCAGTTGCAAAAAAAGGTGTTTATCAAGATGCAGGAAGTAAAATGATTCATTTAGGTAAAGAAACAAAATCAAAAATTGTTTCAAAATCAATAACATTTCAAGGTGGAACTGCAAATTATAGGGGACTTGCATATATTGGACCAAATGCTATTAATTCAAAAGCAAGAGTAGAATGTGATACTTTAATTTTAGATAATCAATCTCATTCAGATACAATTCCTCAAAATAAAGTTCATAATAATGAATCTCAAATTGAACATGAAGCAACTGTTTCAAAAGTAAGTGAAGAACAATTATTTTATTTAATGAGTAGAGGTTTAGATGAAGCACAAGCACTTGAAATTATAGTAATGGGTTTTTTAGAACCTTTTACAAAAGAATTACCTTTGGAATACGCAGTTGAGCTTAATCAATTAATAAAAATGGATATGGAAGGATCCGTAGGTTAAAATAAAAATTCCACAATTGTGGAATTTTTATTTTACATTACTAATTCAACACCATCTAATTCATATGGGAATTCTTCTAGTAAAACTGTTTCAATACCTTCTTTAAATGTTAATTCTGTCATACTACAACCAACACAATTTCCTTTTAAACGAATATAAACAAGTCTATTTTTTATTGCAACAAATTCCATATCTCCACCGTCTTGTGTTACATACATTCTTAATTGCTCTAAAACTTGTTTTACTTCTTTTTCTAAGTTATTTTTTTCCAAATTAATCACCTCTATTTAAAATTTTTTTTAAAATTTAATTTATTATTTAATTTAAGTTTACAATTATATTGTAAGGAGAGCAATGAAAATGTTAAACAAAGGACAAAAAATAAATGCAAAAGTAACTGCTATAGTTAATTATGGTGCTTTTTGTGAAATAGAACATGAAAATGAAATAATTAAAGGACTAATTCATATTTCAGAAATTTCAGATTTTTTTGTAAAAAGTATTAGTGATTTTTTAACTGTTGGACAAGAATATGAAATAGAAGTTATAGAAATAATTGATGCTAAAAATCAAATAAAGCTAAGCTATAAAAAATTAAGACCAGAATTATTAAAGTCAACAGATGTAAAAATTAAAGAAACTGGCAGTGGATTTGATAACTTAAAGAGCAGTATAGAATCTAAATAAAATAGGAGATGCATTAACAATGATAAAAAGCAATTTTAAAAATACTAAAATTGAAAGTGAAATCAAAAATTTTGATATTAAAAAAATAAATTTAATTCATGAAATGATTGAAAATAAAACAGGACTAGGAAATGATTTTTTAGGTTGAGTTAACTGGCCAGTTGAATTTGATGAAAATGAATTGAAGAAAATGAAAGAAGTAGCAAGTAAATTAAGACAAGAAATTGATGTTCTACTTGTTGTTGGTATTGGTGGAAGTTATCTTGGGGCGAGAGCAGCTGATGAAATGATTAGAGGTTTATACCATAAAGATAAGGTTGAACTAATTTACATAGGAAATACAATTTCTTCTTCATATACACAACAAATTATTGATTATTTGCAAAATAAAGAATTTGGAATTGTAAATATTTCTAAATCAGGAACAACTACTGAACCTGGAATTGCTTTTAGAGTTTTTGAGCAATTATTAGTTAATCAAAAGGGAAAAGAAAATTCAAGATCAAGAATTATTGCAGTAACAGATAAAATAAAGGGAGCTTTAAAACAATTAGCAACTGCTGAGAATTATGAAACTTTTACTATTCCAGATGATATTGGAGGTAGATTTTCAGTATTTACTCCAGTTGGAATTTTTCCTCTGCTTGTAGCTGGTGTTGATGTAGACAAAATATTTATTGGAGCTAAAAAAGCAATGGAAGATACAAAAAATACTTGAAATGAAGCTTATAAATATGCTATTGCAAGGTATTTATTACATAAACAAGAAAACTATAAAGTAGAAACATTGGTAAGTTATGAAATGCAAATGCAGATTTTTACTGAATGATGGAAACAGTTATTTGGTGAATCAGAAGGAAAAGATGGTAAAGGATTATTTCCAACTAGTTGTGTTTTTTCAACTGATTTACATTCGCTTGGACAATTTATTCAAGAAGGGTCAAAAAATGTTTTATTTGAAACTGTTATTGATGTTAAAAAACCTCAAATTGATTTAAAAGTACCACTAAATGATGAAGATTTAGATGGTTTAAATTATTTAACCAAAAATTCATTTCATGAAATTAATAGAACAGCATTAGAAGGAGTAGTTGATGCTCATGCAAATGTGGGTCAAGTTTCAAATATTATTTTAGAATTTGAAAAAATGGATTCAGAAATGTTTGGTTATGCAGCATATTGATTTATGAAGGCTTGTGCAATGAGTGGATACTTACTTGAAGTAAATCCATTTAATCAACCAGGTGTTGAGGTTTATAAAACAAATATGTTTAAACTATTAAAAAAACCAGGATTCTAAAAATTTTAAAAAACGATAGTTGAATATCGTTTTTTTAAATTAAAATTATATTTGAAGTAGGTGTGAAATGTTAAAAAATAAAAATTTAATTTATTTAAAAGATAAACAAATAATTTTAGATAAATATATTATGGAAAATAAAGGTTTAGTAGTGAATTCTGAAATAACAAAGAAAAAAATAATTGCATTATTGGTTGAAATTTCAGAATTTGTCAATGAGTATAGATCATTTAAATATTGATCAAATAAGAAGCCAAGTGAGAGAAATATCCTTCTAGAAGAATATATAGATGCACTTCATTTTATATTAAGTTTAGGAAATGATTTGAATTTTAATTTTGAAAAATTTAAAAATCAATCTACTTTAAATATATTAAATATTGATGATTGAACAATTGAAGTTTATTTAAAAATATTAGAATTTCAAAAAAACCAAGATTTCAATTCATTTTCAATTTTATTTAATGTTTTTTTAGTTTTAGTAGATTTATTAAATGTTTCAGATGAAGAATTATTAGAAATTTATAACAATAAAAATGAAATAAATTTTAAAAGACAAAATACTGGTTATTAATAAAAAGGGGGTTCAAAAATGAAAAATAAAAGAAATGAAATTTTTGATTATAAACCCTCAAATTCAAAAGATCCAAGAATTCCTTCTTTAGATATTAATAAAACTGAACCTCAGGAATTAGAAAATAAAGAAGTTAAAGTTAAAATAAATAAAATAAACAACGAACAATTGAATGAAGACCTAAAAATTGATAATTCAAAGGCAAAAAATCTTATTCAAAAATTAAAGGAAAGTAGTAATTTTGTAAAAAATCCTTTATCTAATTCGAATGAAATTAAAAATCAAGTACATGAAGAAAATTTAGAAACTCAAAGTAAACTTATTCTTCCAGATCCAAATTCTGATTTAAACATTTTAAATTCATTTAGTAAAAAAAGAGAAAAATCTGTTAATTTAATTAATAAAACACAAGAAGTTATGAAAACTTTAAAAAATGAACCACATATTAAATTAACTGAAGAAGAAAAAATAAAAATAATGAAAAATTTTAAATATAAAATTGTAAAAGTTACAAATAGAGAAATTCTTATAAAGAACAGCAAATATGGCTTTGAAATTCATCATAATAATACAGATAAAAGATATTGAGTAATTACAATTTGTTTTGAAGAATTATGAAATCCTAGAAAAATAAACTATATAAATTTATGAAGTGGAAATTCTTTTATTGGATATGGTTTTAATACATTAGATCAATGTATTGAAGAAACAAAAAAATTAATGGTTAGTGGTAAAACGGGAAATATAATTTGAAAAGATTTTGTCGTAGATTGAAATAAAGAAACAAAGAGGTTTATTGTAGCAGATAAAGCTAAAAAATTTACATATGAAGAGTATAAAAAAATAGTAAAGTGATATCATGAAAATAAAATTTGAATACTTGTTAAACAAGAAAAAATTAAAGATTATGAAGATATAATGCAAGAAGCAAAAGAAAAAAGAAAAAATGGAGAACAACTTTCGCCATTATTTGAAATTCAAGCAAAATTAATAGAACCACCAAGAAAAGCTAATTATATTTTTAGTTATCCTGTTGAAAATCCAAAATATAAAGGAAAGGACTATGAAAATCCTGAAAATAAGCTATATGAAATAGCTTTCGGATTTAGTGAGTAAATACATGCAAAAAATAACTTCTGTGGCAAATAAGCTCATTCAAGAGTTAATTTTATTAAAAGAGATAAGTTATCAAAAAGAAACTAAAAAATATTTGATAGAAGGGCTTAAAATGGTGGATTTGGCAATATCAAAAGGAGTTGTAGAATCTATTTTTATAGAAAAACAATATATTGATAAATATAAAGATTTTACTAATTCTTTTGAAATTACAGATAATATTTCAAAAAAAATATCTTCACTAAAATCATCACAAGGAATTTTTGCAATATGTAAAATTCAAGATTTTAAGGAAATTGATTCTAATTATTTAATTCTAGATGGAATACAAGATCCAGGAAATCTAGGAACATTATTAAGAAGTGCTTTAGCTTTTGAATTTAAAAATATTATTTGTTCAAATGATTGTGTAAATTTTTATAATTCAAAAGTATTAAGAGCCACTCAATCGAATCATTTTGAATTAAATTTAATAAATACGGATTTAAAAAAATTTTTAGAAGAGTTAATCCAAAAGGAAGTCGTTATTATTGGAACTATTTTGCAAAATGAAAGTAATTTTAATTATGAAAAAATAAAAAAGAAAAAAATTGCTTTAATTTTAGGAAATGAAGGAAATGGAATTTCAAAAGAAGTTAGGGATTTAATACAATTAAATGCAAAAATTAAAATAAATCCTGAGGTGGAAAGTTTGAATGTGGGTGTTGCAGGCTCAATTTTAATGAATGAAATATATTCAAAAAATAAGGGTGTATAATTTATAAGAGGTGGAAAAAATGAGAAAATATAATGCTTTAATTAATAATGAATTAATTGATAATGGGCAATGATTAGAAATTATGAATCCAACAACTTTAGAAATTGCAGGTAAAGTTAGTGCTTTAAGTGCAAAAGATATTGATAATGCTTTTAAATATGCAAGACTTTCACAAGAAGCTTGAGAAGCAAAACATTTATTAGATAGAATTAATATTTTAAAAAAATTTAAAGATTTAATTGTGGAAAATAAAAATGAAATTGCACAAATTATGACAGAAGAAATTGCAAAATCCTTAAAAGATTCATTAAATGAGGTTGAAAGAACTATTGAAATAATTGATTATACGTTTGAAGAGGCAAAAAGAATTGATCCACATTCTCAAACTGGAGAAGGAATGGGAGCAAAAAATAAAATTGGTGTTTTTTCAAGGGTTGCAAAAGGTGTAATTCTTGCAATTTCTCCTTTTAATTATCCTTTTAATTTAGCTTTTGCAAAAATAATCCCAGCATTAGTTATGGGAAATACAGTTGTTTTTAAACCAGCAACTGCAGGAAGTTTGGTTGGAGCATTTATATCAAAACTTGTAATTAAAGCAAATTTACCAAAAGGAATTTTTAATATCGTTACAGGACGAGGAAGAGAAATTGGAGATATCATAACTGCAAATAAAGAAATTGATATGATTTCTTTTACAGGAAGTGTAAATATAGGGAATCAAATTAGAAAAAATGGAAGCACAACTGATTTAGTTTTGGAGTTGGGAGGAAAAGATCCAGCACTAGTTTTAGATGATTTAAATTTAGAAAAATATGCAGAGGAAATAATTTCAGGGGCATTTAGTTATTCAGGACAAAGATGTACGGCTATCAAAAGAGTTTTAACTACAAATCAAATTGCAGATAAATTATTGCCAATTTTAAAGCAAAAAATTGAAAAATTAACTGTAGGTTCACCTTTTGATAATTGTGATATAACACCAGTTATTGATGAAAAATCAGCAAATTACATTTTAGGTTTAATTGATAATGCAAAACAAAATGGTGCAAAAATAATCACAGGATATAAATCTGAAAAAAATTTAATTTGACCAACACTAATTGATAATGTTTCAATTAAAATGAGAGTTGCATGAGAAGAACCTTTTGGTCCAGTTTTGCCAATAATTAGATTAAATTCAATTGATGAAATGATTAAAATTTCAAATGAATCTGAATTTGGACTTCAAGCAAGTATTTTTTGCCAAGATATTTCAACAGCAATAAATACTGCAAAAAAAATAAAGACAGGAACAATTAATATAAATTCAAAATCTCAAAGAGGTCCTGATTCTTTTCCTTTTTTAGGCATTAAAAATTCTGGTGAAGGTGTTCAAGGAATTAGAGAATCATTACTAAGCATGACAAGATATAGAGGAATAGTTTTAAATTATTAAAAAGTCAATTGACTTTTTTTATTTATATATAATTAATAATTTTTAGGGTTTGTAATAAATAAAATTATGCTAAAATAGTAATATATTGTAGGGCAAATAAGATGGGGGAAGTTTTATGAAAATGATGAAAGTTTTAAGTTTTTTATTTATATTAATGGGAGGACTTTTTTCATTTTTTGGTCAATCTTTTTTCTTACATAATGAAACAATAGTTTTTATTTTTGGGGGTTGGCAATTTTCAATGCTAAACATTTTGCCAATTTTATCAATATTATTTTGTTTGTTTTTACTTTTAACAACAACTTTTCATGTAATTAATCAAAAATTTAAAAAGTTATGGTTTATTACAGTTGGTATTGCTTTATTAAATTTAGTTAATCCATTAGTTTTTATAATTATTATTTTTAATAACAGTATAGAATTATCTATAATTTTTGAAAAATTATATTTAAACTATTTATTATCTGGGTTATCAATAGTTTTTATGATAATAGTAATAAGTTTTTTATTAATATTAACAAAAGATAAAATAGAAGAAAAAGTAAAAGATAAAGATAGAAAAGTTAATTTGCAAACTGAAATTGTAGCAGAACAAAATAATAATAATATTCAAAGGGCACTTAATATAAATCCAAATTTCACTTCAACTCCAAATGAAGAAACTTTTAATATTGCTGATAAATTAGAACAATTAAAAAATAATTTAAATAATAATGTTTTTCAAGAAGAACATATGAATTCTGTTATTAATGAGGTTGAGACTCAAAAAACAAAGGAATTAGATTTAAAGTCTTTAAATGATGAAGTTAGTGAGAAAATTGAAATTATTGATAATTTATCAAATAATCAAAAAAATGATGAAATTAGTAAAAATAATTTTAGTAATGTAGTATCTCCAAATAATATTCCAAAAGAAAATGATTTACCCCCAATTTTAGTTCCAAAAGATCCATATAAAGAAACAATTGTTCCGAGAAGATCACAATATAGAGCTGAAAAATTTCAAAAACCAATTGGGAATGTCGTTGCAAATCAAAATAATGTAAATTCTCAAAGAAAAGTCCCAAAATATGATAGTAATTATGAGGGTAAAGTTTTTCTTGGTGATTCTGACAAAATTTGAGAGGCTATGAAAAAAAAAGAAAGAAATTTAATTAATAATAATATTGCTTTACCAATAAATCAAAGTAAAGTAAATTCTTTAGCAAATAGTACAAAAAAACAAAAAACAAAAACAATTGATGTAGATTTGAATAAAATTTTAGATCCAGTAAATGAAAAAAAGTCAGATTTTATGCCAACAATTGATTGAGATGATTAAAAAAGCAAAAAAAAATTAAAATTTTTGCTTTTTTTTATTTTTTTTTTAAAAAGTATGCTATTATAAATCTTGTCAATAAGTCTGCTTTTTGAAATAAAAAAAAATAAAAAATTTCAGAAAAAGTATTGATTATTGAAAATAAATCATATATATTATTATATGTCGCTCGTTATGAGTGAAGAAACGATCTTTGAAAACTAGATAGAACAACAACCAATTTAATTTGTACAATTTATACAAGTTCAATTTTTTGAGATAGAGATATAGCCAAGAATCAAAATTTTCACATTAATTTTTAATGAGAGTTTGATCCTGGCTCAGGATGAACGCTGGCGGCATGCCTAATACATGCAAGTCGAACGGGGTGCTTGCACCCAGTGGCGAACGGGTGAGTAACACGTATCTAATCTACCTTTTAGTGGGGGATAACAGTTGGAAACGACTGCTAATACCGCATACGACACCATTATGGCATCAGAAGGTGTTAAAAGGCCCGTTTGGGTCGCTAGAAGATGAGGATGCGGCGTATTAGTTAGTAGGTGAGGTAATTGCTCACCTAGGCGATGATACGTAGCCGAACTGAGAGGTTGATCGGCCACATTGGGACTGAGATACGGCCCAGACTCCTACGGGAGGCAGCAGTAGGGAATTTTTCACAATGGACGAAAGTCTGATGAAGCAATGCCGCGTGAGTGATGACGGTCTTCGGATTGTAAAGCTCTGTTGTAAGGGAAGAAATGCTAGAAAAGGAAATGTTTTTAGTTTGACGGTACCTTACCAGAAAGCCACGGCTAACTATGTGCCAGCCGCCGCGGTAATACATAGGTGGCAAGCGTTATCCGGATTTATTGGGCGTATAGGGTGCGTAGGCGGTTAGTTAAGTTTGAGGTTAAAGCCCGGAGCTCAACTCCGGTTCGCCTTGAAAACTGGCTAACTAGAATGCAGGAGAGGTAGATGGAATTCCATGTGTAGCGGTGAAATGCGTAGATATATGGAGGAACACCAGTGGCGTAGGCGGTCTACTGGCCTGTGATTGACGCTGAGGCACGAAAGCGTGGGGAGCAAATAGGATTAGATACCCTAGTAGTCCACGCCGTAAACGTTGAGTACTAAGTGTCGGCATTTTGTCGGTGCTGCAGCTAACGCATTAAGTACTCCGCCTGAGTAGTATGCTCGCAAGAGTGAAACTCAAAGGAATTGACGGGGACCCGCACAAGTGGTGGAGCATGTGGTTTAATTCGAAGCAACGCGAAGAACCTTACCAGGGCTTGACATCCAGTGCAAAGCTACAGAGATGTAGTGGAGGCTAACATTGAGACAGGTGGTGCATGGTTGTCGTCAGCTCGTGCCGTGAGGTGTTGGGTTAAGTCCCGCAACGAGCGCAACCCCTATCATTAGTTACTAACATTCAGTTGAGGACTCTAATGAGACTGCTAGTGTAAGCTAGAGGAAGGTGGGGATGACGTCAAATCATCATGCCCCTTATGTCCTGGGCTACACACGTGCTACAATGGCTGATACAAAGAGTTGCAATCCTGCGAGGGGGAGCTAATCTCAAAAAGTCAGTCTCAGTTCGGATTGAAGTCTGCAACTCGACTTCATGAAGCCGGAATCACTAGTAATCGCGAATCAGCAACGTCGCGGTGAATACGTTCTCGGGTCTTGTACACACCGCCCGTCACACCATGAGAGTTGGTAATACCAGAAGCACGTATCTTAACCGTAAGGAGGGAGCGTACCAAGGTAGGATTAGCGATTAGGGTGAAGTCGTAACAAGGTATCCGTACGGGAACGTGCGGATGGATCACCTCCTTTCTATGGAGTATTCGTAGATTTAGAGAAAAAGCTGTGTGAAATATAAAACAGCTTTTGGTTATATCTAAGTTCTATCTAGTTTTCAGAGATTGTTTTTTATGGGCCTTTTGGCCCAGACAATTTCTGAAAAGAAAATCGTTCTTTGAAAACTGAATATTAGATGAAAATAGACATTTTATTTTTCTTACGTTTCATATATGAAAACGTATTTAGTAACTTAAAAACAATTACTAAGAAAACTAAAATTTCATTAATTTTATAGATTATCTATATATGCAAATAGGTTTTTCTTTAGAAAGTATAGTAAGGGCGTATGGTGAATGCCTTGGAAAATGGAGCCGATGAAGGACGCGACTACCTGCGAAAAGCGCCGGGGAGCTGGAAGTAAGCTTTGATCCGACGATATCCGAATGGGGAAACCCACTATGATTAATCTCATAGTATCCACAACTGAATACATAGGTTGTGTGAAGGGAACCTAGGGAACTGAAACATCTTAGTACCTAGAGGAAAAGAAAACGAATGTGATTCTGTTAGTAGCGGCGAGCGAAAGCGGAACAGGCCAAACCGGTCTACGGGCCGGGGTTGTAGGACTCTTGTTAGAGTTACAAAGTTAGTGTATAGCAGAAGCTGTTGGGAAGCAGTGACATAGAGGGTGATATCCCCGTATGCAAAATGCACTAACCTCGAAAGAGTATCCTGAGTACGGCGGGGCACGTGGAACCCTGTTGGAATCTACCCAGACCACTGGGTAAGCCTAAATACTACCATTTTACCGATAGTGAACCAGTACCGTGAGGGAAAGGTGAAAAGTACCCCGTGAGGGGAGTGAAATAGTACCTGAAACCATATGCTTACAAGAAGTCAGAGCCCGTTAATGGGTGATGGCGTGCTTTTTGTAGAAAGAGCCGGCGAGTTACGATATCGTGCAAGGTTAAGTGGAATACACGGAGCCGTAGTGAAAGCGAGCCTTAATAGGGCGTTTAGTACGATGTCGTAGACACGAAACCGGGTGATCTAGCCATGAGCAGGTTGAAGTTAGGGTAAAACCTAATGGAGGACCGAACCAACGTTCGTTGAAAAGACCGTGGATGACTTGTGGCTAGGGGTGAAATTCCAATCGAACCCGGAGATAGCTAGTTCTCCCCGATATAGCTTTAAGGCTAGCGTCGAGGTTAAGAATTATGGAGGTAGAGCTCTGAATGTATGATGGCCCCACCTAGGGGTACTGATTACAATTAAACTACGAATGCCATAATTTCATACTCGGCAGTCAGAACATGGGTGATAAGGTCCATGCTCGTGAGGGAAACAGCCCAGATCAACAACTAAGGTCCCTAAATTTACGCTAAGTGTGTAAGGATGTGGAAGTGCACAGACAGCTAGGATGTTGGCTTAGAAGCAGCCATCATTTAAAGAGTGCGTAACAGCTCACTAGTCGAGTGCTTCTGCGCCGAAAATGTACCGGGGCTTAAGCGTAGTACCGAAGTTTTGGATTTACAGCAATGTAAGTGGTAGGGGAGCGTTCTAATTGCAATGAAGTCAGACTGTGAGGACTGGTGGAGCGATTAGAAGAGATTATGCCGGCATGAGTAACGTTTGGGAGTGAGAATCTCCCATGCCGTTTGACCAAGGTTTCCTGGGCAAGGTTCGTCCACCCAGGGTTAGTCAGGACCTAAGGCGAGGCCGAAAGGCGTAGTCGATGGACAACAGGTTGATATTCCTGTACCACCTAACAAAGTGATGGAGTGACGGAGAAGGATAGTGGATGCCGGCTGTTGGTTATGCCGGTCTAAATACAAAGAGGTGTACGTTGGCAAATCCGCGTGCTATAACCTTGAAGTATGATGGGGAGTGAACGCTTCGGCTAGTAGCGAAGTCCATGACTCCACGCTTCCAAGAAAAGCTTCTAGCGTTAATTTGTTAGGTGCCTGTACCGAGAACGAACACACGTGGTCAAGGAGAGAATCCTAAGGCAAGCGAGATAACTATAGCTAAGGAACTCTGCAAAATAACCCCGTAAGTTCGCGAGAAGGGGTGCTCACTTATGGTGAGCCGCAGTGAAGAGGGAGGGGCAACTGTTTAGCAAAAACACAGCTCTCTGCAAAGTCGTAAGACGAAGTATAGGGGGTGACGCCTGCCCAGTGCCGGAAGGTTAAGAGGAGATGTTAGCTTCGGTGAAGCATTGAATTGAAGCCCCGGTGAACGGCGGCCGTAACTATAACGGTCCTAAGGTAGCGAAATTCCTTGTCAGGTAAGTTCTGACCCGCACGAAAGGCGTAATGATCCCTTCGCTGTCTCGGCTATAGACTCGGTGAAATTTTAGTACCAGTGAAGATGCTGGTTACCCGCAACTAGACGGAAAGACCCCGTGGAGCTTTACTATAACTTAATATTGAATTTTGGTGTAACATGTAGAGGATAGGTGGGAGACTTTGAAGCGGTCACGCTAGTGATCGTGGAGTCATCCTTGGAATACCACCCTTGTTATATTGAGGTTCTAACCTAGGTCCGTTATCCGGATCAGGGACAGTGTTTGGTGGGTAGTTTGACTGGGGCGGTCGCCTCCTAAAATGTAACGGAGGCGCTCAAAGGTACCCTCAGTACGGTTGGAAATCGTACGAAGAGCGCAAAGGTATAAGGGTGCTTAACTGCGAGACTTACAAGTCGAACAGATGCGAAAGCAGGACTTAGTGATCCGGCGGTCCCGTGTGGAAGGGCCGTCGCTCAACGGATAAAAGTTACCCCGGGGATAACAGGCTGATCTCCCCCAAGAGTTCACATCGACGGGGAGGTTTGGCACCTCGATGTCGGCTCATCGCATCCTGGAGCTGTAGTCGGTTCCAAGGGTTGGGCTGTTCGCCCATTAAAGCGGTACGCGAGCTGGGTTCAGAACGTCGTGAGACAGTTTGGTCCCTATCTGTTGTGGGCGTAGGAAAATTGAGAAGAGCTGTTCCTAGTACGAGAGGACCGGAATGGACGCACCCCTGGTGCTCCTGTTGTCACGCCAGTGGCACAGCAGGGTAGCTATGTGCGGAAAGGATAATCGCTGAAGGCATCTAAGCGAGAAGCCTCCTTCAAGATGAGTTTTCCCATTCTTTTGAAGTAAGATCCCATGTAGACCACATGGTTGATAGGTTGGGTGTGTAAGCACGGTGACGTGTTCAGCTTACCAATACTAATAGATCGAGGTCTTTCAAAGAAAGAAACCTATAAACATAATTGCTTGTATAGATATATAAATCATTTAATATTCAGTTTTGAGAGAACGATTTAGTTATTATATTTAATAACTTTTCTCTCAAAGAAAAAGATCTGGTGATCATAGCGTTGAGGTCACACCTGTTCCCATGTCGAACACAGAAGTTAAGATCAACTACGCCGACGATAGTATAATGCGAAAATAGGAAGTTGCCAGTTCAATCAAAACCTACTCATAAAAGGGTAGGTTTTTGTTTATAATTTTAAAGAGGATATAAAATGAAAAATTTAGATTATTTAATTAATAAATACAGTAAAAAAATTTTAAAAGTAAAATACAATTCAATTAACTTTTATTGAGAATTTATTAATTTTACAGATATAGTAAATACTAATAATTTTATAAAAATGTTTAAAAAGGCCTTAAATACTGAATATAATAAAAAACAAGAAGATGATATTAAGGAAAAAATTCATGAATTAAGAAATATAATTAATTATTATTTAAATAAAATCAAAAATTTAGATTTTTTTGAATATAAAATAACTATTTTAGATAATTTATTATCCTCAATATACAATAGTATTAAAAAATTTATTAATAATATAATAGTTACTTACTTATTTTTTGAAAAAATTCATGAATCAATTTTTGAAAATGAAAAGTATTTTGATAATGATTTATTTTATGAGTGAAAACTTGAAATATTAAAATTTGAATTAATTAAACATAATCTTATTTTATTAAAGTCTTTAAACTATAATAAAAAATTTGAAAAAAACATTATTCAAGAGCAAAAAAATATTGAAAACTCAAAAATTAAAATATCTGAGTGTTATATTAAAGCAATAATTTAGTATAATAAATATGCTTTACATTAGAAAAGGTGCATTATGTTAGAAAAAATTGATCAAATATTAATAGAGTTTAATAAAAAAGTAGATAAAATTAATTCAAAAAATGATTTAGAAGAAATAAAAAAAGAATTTACTGGAAAAAATTCAAAATTAATGGAAGTTCTGAAAAGTTTGAAATCATTTTCTCCAGATGAAAGAAAAATTGCGGGTTTAAAAGCAAATGAAGTTAAAATAACTATTAATGAAAAATTAAATATAATTTATGAAAAATTGAATCAAGATGAATTAAAATCTATTTTAAAAGCTGAAAAAATTGATTTAACAATGAAAGGTATTAATCTAAAATTAGGTTCAAAACACCCTTTAAATTTAGTTATTGAAGAAGTTTCCAAAATTTTTAGTGAATTAGGATATGAAATAGTTGATGGAACTGAATTTGAAACGGATGAATATTGTTTTCAAAAATTGAATATGCCAATAGGCCACCCAGCAAGAGATATGCAAGATACTTTTTATATAGATGAAAATACTGTTTTAAGAACACATGCTACAAATATGACAGCAAGAATGTTAACAAATGCTGCTATTTCAAAAAATATTAATGTTGCTGCATTAAGTTATGGTAATGTTTATAGACGTGATGATGATGATGCAACACATTCACATCAATTTATGCAAATGGATGTTTTTGCAATAAGTGAAAAAATGAGTTTTGCAAATTTAAAATGAGTTTTAGAATATATGTGTAAAAGATTATTTTCAAATGATACAGTTATTAGAATGAGACCTAGTTTTTTTCCATTTACTGAACCATCAGCAGAAGTTGATGTAAGTTGTATGAATTGTAATGGAAAAGGATGTTCAATTTGTAAATTTACTGGATTTATTGAAATATTGGGTTCAGGAATGTTAGCACCAGAGGTTTTACAAGCAAATGGATTAGATTCAAATAAAGTGAGTGGTCTAGCATTTGGAGTAGGAATAGAACGCTTAGCTATGTTAAAATATGGTTTAAAAAATATAAGAGATTTATATGAAAATGATATAAGATTTCTTGAACAATTTAAGTTTTTTGGAAATTAGAGGTAATTAGAATATGTATATTACAAGAAAATGATTGAATAAATTTATTGATTTAGTGGGAATTGAAAATGAACAAATAACAATTGCACTTAATTCTCTTGGTTTTGAAGTTGATTCATTTAAAGATTATTCAAAATTAAATGACAAACTTAAAATTGCACATGTTGGAAATGTTAGCCCAATTGAAAATACACATTTAAATTTTTGCTTTATTGATAAAGGTGAAGAACTTGTATCTCCAATAGTTTGTGGTGCAAGTAATGTTAAAGAAGGTCAATATATAATTTTAGCAGAACCCGGAAAAACTATTTCAACAGGAATGAAATTAGAAAAAAAAGAAATTAAGGGCAAAATTTCAGAAGGAATGATTTGTTCATTGGAAGAAATTGGTATAAATGTAAAGGTTTTAAGTGATAAAGAAAAAGAACAAATTTATTCAATCAAATCAAAAAAAGATTTATATTCATTAATTGGTAGCGAGACAGCATTAGAAGAAATTGGCTTTTTAGATGCAGTTTGAGAAATAGACTTAACTTTAAATAGAAGTGATGCTTTAGCAGCTTTACAATTGGTTAAAGAAATAGCAAATTACTTTAATAAAGATATATCGGATTTAACAAAGAATTATAAACATAAGCAAAATGAATTATCATTACCAGTTTCAATAAAATGTGAGAAATCAATTGAAAAATATGTAAAAACAATTGCTTCACAAATAGTCTTAAAAAAGAAAATTTTAAGTATTGAACAAATTAAAAATGAAATATATTCTAATCATGACATATGATTAAAATTTAACAATGTAAAAACTACTCATAATTTTTGATTAGATTTAGCAAATGTAATTGCTATTGAAACAGGGCAACCTATTATTTTTCTAGACCCAAAAAAATTAACAGCTCAATTGGAAATTAGGAATAATAAAACTGAAACTCATCAAACTAATTTACAACTAATGTGTGAAAATGAAATAATTTCAACCTTAGGTGTAGATTTTAATTTAGATTTTTTACCAACAGCTAAATCAGAAGAAATAATGATTATTTATTTATCTTTAGATCCTATTTTTATGAGAAAACAACAAAAAGAATTTAATATATCCTCTATTGATTTACAACGTTATATGAAACCAATTAGCTCAAGACTTTATAATCTTGCAGAAAATAGAGTATTGTATTGATTAGATCAATACAATATTTATGAATCAAATAGTAAAATGGAAATTTTCAAAGAAATAGATGAAAAACAAACATTAATTGAAGTTGAACTTGAATATATAAATAAATTAATTGGAATTGAATTAACAACAAAAGAAATTATAAAACTGTTTAAAACTTTGGATTTTAAAGTAACAGAAAAAAATGGTAAGCTTCATTTTGAAGTAGATCAATATAGAAGAGATATTAATCATTCTGCAGATATAGTGGAAGAAATTTCAAGAATTTATGGATATGATAATATCAAATCAGTCCCCCCAGTTATTGTTTCAAACTATAAAAATAAAAATCTAAATTTAAATTTACAATATCAAATTGAAAATTTTTTAGTAGGTCTGGGATTTAATAATATTAAAAGTTACTCATTAATTTCAAATGAATTAATGGAAAGATGAAATTTATTTAATATTACATATTCAATTAAATTAATGTCTCCTTTAAGTAAATTAAGAGAAGTTTACAGATTGAGTCTGGCATCATCAATAATAGAGACGGCTTCTTTGAATTACTCAAGAGGAAATAGAAATTTAAAATTATATGAATTTGCAGATATATATAATTTAAAAAATTTAAGAGAAAGGCATTTAGCTGTTTTAATTAGTGGTGATATTTTAAAGCAAAAAAGTTATAATTTAGATATAAAAGCAAGTTATCAATACTTAAAAGGAATTTGTGATGAAATACTAAACCACTACAATATAAAAGATAATGATATAAAATTTGAAACATATGAAAATGTAAATAGTGATATGCATCCTTTTATTAATGCAAAAATAGTTATTAAAAATACATTAATTGGGTATATTTTTAAATTAAATCCAAGATTTGAACAATCTCAAAAATTAGATTCAACCTTCATTTTAGAATTAAATATAACAAAACTCCAAGAAAATATGAATTCATTTATTAGAGCAGAAGAAATTTCAAAATTTCAAAAAACTGCAAGAGATGTTTCATTTATTTTAGATAATAATCAAAAATATGATGAAATTATAAAATCAATTACAAATAATGTTTCATTTATTACAAATATCCAATTAATTGATATATATCAAGATGATGAACTTAAAAAGACAAATTCAAAATCTATTTCTGTGTCATTTGAATTTAATAATGTGTTAAATCAATTAACAACCCAAGATGTTCAAATAGAGTGAGAAAAATTATTAGATAATTTTAAAAAATTAAAAATTGAGGTTAGATAATTTTATGCTTAAAAAAGAAATTATATTTAAAAAACACATAAAATTTGATAAAAAAATAGAAGTACCGTTAAATTATAACTATAATCATGATTTAATAAAAAAAATTTCAAACCTAAAAGTTCGAGGCACTTTTGATTATCGAGATTCTATTAAATCTTTAATTGTAAAAGCAAAAATTCAAACAGATATTGAAGCAATTGATGCACGTGATGGAAATTTAATTAATTTAATTAATCAAGAATTTGAATGAGTTGATGAATATTATTTTGAAAATATAAATAATGATCAGTCAAATGTTGTTTTTGGGGAAAAATTTAATATTTTAGATTATACAATGGAACAAATTGTTTTAAATATTCCTATGAATTTGACCATTAATTATGGTAAAATTTCATTTGTCGGTAAAGATTATATTCTTATGTCTGAAGAAGAATACCAACAAGAACAAATGAATCAAATTAATCAAAGATGAGAAAAACTTAAAGATTTTAAATTTAAAGAATAACGGAGGTGGAGAATATGGCTGTACCATTTAGAAAGACCAGTAAAGCTGCAAAAAATAAAAGAAGAAGTCATTTATCATTAGTGAGTTCATCGATTATTCCATGTCAAAATTGCGGTAGTATGATAAAACCACATAGAGTTTGTCGTGAATGTGGTTATTATAAAAATAAAGAAGCAAAAAAAGTTGATTAATCAATTTTTAAAAATACAACCTTTAAGGTTGTATTTTTATTTTAAAAAAATTTTTATTTTTTTTATATATGACGATTATATTATTGGAGGTGAAAATTATTTTAAATTTTGTAAATCAAATTTCAAATTACATTGTTCCATTATCAGTTTTTCATTCATTAAGAGAAAATGGTTTTAGCATCTTAGAATGTGAAGTGAGCATGGAAAAATTTAGGGAAATTGTTAACAATTCTAATCCTGTTGTTTGTGCAGATTTATTAAAAGCTTTTTATTTATACTACAAAATATTTTTATCAAAATATTTAATTTTTAAATTAAAAGAAAAAAATAGTACTGCACTTGAATGAGTTTTAGAATCAGAAAAGATATTTGGTGAAGAATTAGCCAAATCTATTAAAACAATTGAATCTAAAATTGTGCATTAGAAAAAAATAAAGTAGGAAAAATAAATTTTATACTTTAATAAAGATTAATAAAAACACTAGCATAAGCTGGTGTTTTTTTATTTTAATCTTTTTATATTTTATTATTGTATCAATTAATATGGGCATATATTTCTGCTATATTATATTTTGATTTTAAATGTTATTTAAGTATTTCCCCTTTTAAGCAACAAAAAATATTTAATTTCTTGATTATCCAATGTCTATTTCTACTCATTGATATTTCTTTACTTTATGCAAAATTATTAAGGTTAATAGCAGTAGATAAATAAAGATTATTTTAAGTTGTATTTGATAAATTTATTGCAATTATATTATCGTCTTTTTTTAGTCTATAGTTTTTTACAAAATTCTTAAATTTTAATTTTCTTTTTTTCTTTTAATTTAAAGTTATTAGACTTTATCTTTTTATACAACGTCACAATTACTAGAATTAATTTTGATATTATTTTTTAATTGCACAATATATTTCATATTTGTGATAGGTTTGTATAACAGATATTAATTACTTAATATTTAATTTTTTGTTATAAATAAATTCTACACTTGTTTTTGCATGCAAAATTTATCTTCACTTGTTTAAAATTTGTTCATTTTTTCTATTTTGTGGGACTATTTTTAATGAAATACTTGATTATGTTTAAAAGTGGTATATAATTGTAGAAGTGTGGGAAAAAGTGGGAGATTAATATGTTATTTGGATCATTTGAACATAATTTGGACAATAAATTAAGAGTTACAATACCTTCAAAATTACGTAATAAATTAGGAGAATTAATTTATGTAACAAGAAGCATTGATGGGCAATGTTTGGAATTGAGAACTCCTGAAGTTTTTAAAAAATGATATGAAGAATTACAATCTCAAAATAAACTTTTATCTTCTACACGAACTATAGTTCGTACAATTTTTTCTAATACTGATGAATTATCAATAGATAATTCAGGAAGAATTAAACTGCCATCAAATCTATTAGAAGAAGTTGGAATCTCAAAAACAGTTCAAATAACTGGGGCTGGTGAATGAATTGAAATTTGAGATAAGGAAAAACATCAAGCATATAATAAATTGATTAAAAATCAATTAGTGGATGCAGCTGAAATATTGGGCGGAGTTAAGTAATGGAACATGAGCATAAATCTGTTTTATTAAAAGAATCAATTGAATTATTGAATATAGATAAAAATGGTATATATGTTGACTGCTCTCTTGGGCGAGGTGGTCATAGTGCAGAGATTTTAAAAAAAATAGAAAATGGTCATCTTTTTTCAATTGATCAAGATGCTGAAGCTATTGAAATAAGTAGAAAAAAACTTGAAAAAATATCAAGTAATTTTACTATTTTAGAGGGAAATTTTATGGATATAAAAGTTCTATTAGCATTAAATAGTGTAGAAAAAGTTAATGGAATTTTATATGATTTAGGTGTCTCTAGTCCACAATTTGATCAAGGACATAGGGGATTTAGTTATAGATTTAATTCTGAGTTGGATATGAGAATGGATCAGAAAAATAATATAAAAACTGCGAAATTTGTTTTAAACAATTATGAAGAAAAGCAGTTAGCGGATATTTTTTTTAAATTTGGAGAAGAAAAATTTTCCTATAATATTGCTAAAAAAATTATAGAATACAGAAAAAAAAAGAAACTTGAAACAACTTTTGAATTAGTAGAAATAATTAAAAATTCACTTCCTCAAAAAGTCCTTAAACAAAAAAAACACCCAGCAAAAAAAGTTTTTCAAGCTCTAAGAATTTATGTAAATAATGAACTTGAAGTTTTAAAAAAATCTTTAAGTAATTCATTAGAATTATTAAAACCAAATGGAGTTCTAGTAGTAATTACTTTTCACTCTTTAGAAGAAAAAATAATTAAAGATATTTTTAAAACTAAAACTATTTTAAAAGAAGATAAGTTTTTAAAAAAATTACCAATTTCAATTGAAGCAAAAAGATATTTTGAATTGGTTATTAAAAAACCTATTTTACCAAGTAGTCAAGAATTAGAAGAAAATAGGAGATCTCATAGTGCAAAACTATGAGCAATTAGAAAGGTGGAAGATTAATATGCAAACAGAAATTTATGCTGTATTACAAGTGACAAAAAAAGATATTAGATTTGTAGTAGGTAAGTATAAAATTAATACAGGTTTAAAAGTTATCTTTAAGGAAAAAATTTCTGGAAATTGATTAACAAATGAGGATGAAATTATAGATCCAAATCAAATTTCTCATAGATTAAGTAAAATTATTCATAAATTCAATACCACATTTCAACAAAAAATTGAAAGAATTTCAATTGTTTATCCTACATTAACAATGCAAATTAAAGATGCAATAGCAACAGAATTTATTAATAGTGCTGATTTTGTTATAAAAGAAGAAAATATTAAAACTTTATATTCAACAGCTAGAAAAATTATTTATGATGATAAGCATGTAGTAATAAATATAAAACCATATTTATTTACTTTAGATAATGTAACTCAAATGGGAACCGTTCCATTGAACCACAGAGCAAAAAATATTGTAATGAAGGCAAAAGTTTATACAATCTCTAAAAAAGTAAAAGAATCTTTTAATCAAATTTTAAAATCATTAAAACTTGAAGAGTTAATTTCAACAAATGAATTATATGCTTTAGCTCGTCAATCAAATAGTGATCAAACATTTAGACAAAATTTTGCAATAATTAATTGGGATTGAGAAAAAACTGATATTGGTTATTTTTCAAAAGAAACTCTTGCAAAAAAAGATACAATAAATTTTGGAATAAAAAACATAATTCAAAATGTTGCAGAAAGAATGCAAGCAAAATTTGATATAGCAGAAAAATATTTATTTAAGATACTAGATTTTTCATCAAATACATTGGATGATACAGTAGTTTATAGAAAATATATTAGTTCAAAGGGTTTTAATTATGAATTAAGATCAAAAGATTTAAAAAATATTATTTTAGAAGAAATAAATTCAATTATTGATAAGTCAGATATTTTAATCAAAAGGGAATTTGAAAGAATTAAAAATTTTCAAATTCATCATACTGGCAAAGTTACAACAATTGCTGGCTTTGAAAAAATTCTTTTTAGAAGTCAATTTAAAGATGTGTGTCAAATATATTTTTCACTTGTTACAGGAGCAAGTGAAATATGAACAACTGCTATATGTGGAATGATAAAATGTGCACATATTGCAAATAAAAATAATAAAGAAATAAAAACAAGTACATTTAGTATTTCTAAAAGTGAGTTAATTAGAGATATTGAAAATAATCAATTAAGAAATAAAATTGTAAACAACAATCAAAGAATAGTTTCAAATTTTCAAAACAATAGAAACATACCACAACAAAATGGTATTATAAATACACAAAGAAATAGATAATTAAGTGAGGTAATAAAATGGCTATAAATTTAGATTTTAATCAAAATGCTAATATAAAAGTTATTGGAGTTGGAGGCGGAGGTTGCAACGCTGTTAATCGTATGGTTGATGATAATGTTCAAGGAGTTGAATTTATAGTTGCAAATACTGATATGCAAGTTTTAGGGGCAAGTTCTGCTTCAACAAAAATAATTTTAGGAAAAGAGATATCGAAGGGACTTGGAGCAGGTGCAAATCCTGAAGTAGGAAAGCAAGCAGCAATTGAATCTGAGACTGAAATAAAAGAAGCTTTAAAAGGAGCAGATTTGATTTTTGTAGCAGCAGGAATGGGTGGAGGAACTGGAACTGGTGCTGCACCTGAAATTGCAAGAATGGCAATGGAGACTGGTGCATTAGTTATTGCAATTGTTACAAAACCATTTAGATTTGAAGGAAGAATGAGAAATTCATATGCAATTCAAGGTGTAAGTGAATTAAGAAAATATGTAGATTCAATAATAATCATTTCAAATGATAGATTATTGGAAATAATTGGAGGAATTCCAGTTCAAGACTCATTTAGAGAAGCTGATAATATCTTAAAACAGGGTGTTCAGACAATAACAGATTTAATTGCTGTTCCAGCTGTTATTAATTTAGACTTTGCTGATGTAAGAACAGTAATGAAAGGTAAAGGAAATGCTTTATTTGGAATTGGAATTGGTTCAGGTGAAGATAAAGCAATAGAAGCTGCAAATAAAGCAATAACCTCATCGTTATTAGAAACATCAATTCGTGGAGCAAAAGATGCAATTATTAATGTAACTGGTGGAAAAACAGTTTCATTAAATGATGCATATGATGCAGTTGATATTGTTCAACAAGCAAGTGGAGAAGATGTAAATATTATTTTTGGTATTGCAATTAATGAACATTTAGATGATGATTTAATAGTTACAGTTATAGCAACTGGATTTGATGAAGATTATGTTGCCCCAAATCTAAATCAATCAAATCAATTTAATGAGAGAAAGGATATTTCAAATCAAGGTCAAATGGAATATAGTGACAATTCAAAAGTAGAAACTGTCTATGAACAAAGAACTTCATTTATGAATAATCAAGATAAAAGACCTGAGTATGTTAGACAAGCAGAAGAAGAATTAAAAATAGTGCCAGAAAAAATTGAACAATGAAATAATAATCATAATGAACAACCAGTTGCACAAAAAATTGAAGAATCTTCTGATGATGAAGATGGAGATTTTCCAACTTTTTTAAGAAAGAGCTGATAATTAATGGGTTTTTTCAATAAAGAAATTGAAAAAAATAATAAAAGTATTTTAAATGATGAAAATTCAGATTTTATTGATGATATTGAATTTGATAAATTAAATAAAACACATTTCGAACCTTTAAATTATGGTGAAACAAAACAAATAGCAGACTGTCTTTTAAAATTTAATCACGTAACTATTAGCTTAAAATTGATTAATATTGATGAAAGAAAAAGACTTATTGATTTTTTAACAGGTGTTATGTATGGTTTTAATGGAAATTACAAAAAAATTGATAAAAGTATATATTATTTTTGAATAAGTAAATAAATTTATTCTTTTTCAAAAAAGTTGACAAAGGCAAATTATTTTTTTAATATAAAAAAGTTAATGGAGGTAATGAGTAATGAGTGGTATAAAAATATCTATACTTGAAAGAAAAGTTTATCAATCACAATTATGTGGTGAACTTTTTAATTTACTAAAATTAACAAAAAAAGAACTGTTTGCAATTATTTTTTTACAATGTCCAATTTTCAATAATATTACCAAAAAAAATATTTTCATGAATGATGAAAGCATGGAAGTTTTTTTTGATGTAGATTGAGATTCGGGTTCCTATTAAAATAAAGTGAGCCAAGTAAAATAATTACAAGAATAGTATATCTACAGAAATATTTAAATTAGTTTTAAATAATTTTCTAAGATATACTATTTTTTTATTATTAGAAAGGAAAAAATGAATGAGAAAAATAATATAAAAAAATTAAAAGAAAATGAGAATGAATATATAAATAAAAATGAGAAAGAGAAAGAAAGAATAAAAATATTAATTTTAGATATAAAAAAGAACAAATTATTTAAGAAAAAGAAAGTGAATTTAAATATTTTAAATTATAAAATAGGGGTCTTAAATAATAAGAAAAATGATTTTTTAAGTAGTTATCCACTACTGACATATTCTTTAAAAAGAATATTTTATGCAATTATAACTTTATATATTGCTATTGCTGTTTTATATGCATTATTAAATATTGTTGCAAGTGACAGTATTTATATTGGAGATATTGATTTAAATAAAAATAATATTATTTATGGTTCAGAACAATACTACAATTTAATTGAAAATAGAAAAAAATTATTAGGTGTTGATGGATCATTACTATCACAAATTATTATTTATTTAAGAAATATAACACCATTTATACCAAAAGAAATTTTAACAGATGCTCATTATGAATCTGATGGTTCAATTACAGGAACAATGGTCACTAAGCTTTTCTACTTAGGTATTACTTTTACTGATAGTGGTGGATTTGCAAAAGGAACATTTGTGCAGACAATTTTATCAAATAATATGCCTGTTTCTTTTCAACTTGGTGCAATTGCTACAGTAATATCATTTTTTATAGGTATTCCAATTGGTATTTATGCTGCAATAAATAAGGAAAATGTTAAAGATAATTTTATAACTTGGTTTTGTTTAATTATGTTTGCATTACCTGCATTAGTTATTGTTAGGTTATTTTTCCAATTTTCAATATACTATCTTGGAGCAGGGTCGTTATGAACTGATTCAACATTATATACAAAGATATTCCCAGTTTTACTTTTAGTTTTATTAGGAACACCCGCAATTATTTTTGAAACAAGAAGATACATTGTTAATGAAATGAGTGCAGATTATACAAAGTTTGCTTTATCAAAAGGAATGACAAATAGATATGTTTTCTTTGTTCATATATTTAGAATTGCAGGAATTGCTATTATTAGAAGTATTCCTGCAGCATTAATTGCCAATTTATTTGGAGCAAGTTTACTTGTTGAACAAAGTTGAAGTGTTCTTGGAATGGCAAATACAACAGTTTCTGCAATTAGTCAAACTGATCTTTTCTTAATTTTGGGAATTGTATTAGTTAGTGCTTCAATATCATTATTATTAAGTTTAATTAGTGATCTTTTAATGGCATTACTAGATCCAAGAGTAAAACTAATGGAGAAAAAGAAAGGATAATTATGAAAGTAATTTTAAATAAAAATACAAATTATGATTTTGAGAAATTAGATTCAGAATTATTTCTTATTGTTGGTGAAGATAAAGTTACTGCTGAACATATTGTTACAAAACCTTATAGTTATTGGAAATCAGTATTTCTAAAGGTTTTTAAAAATCCAGCTTTTCTAATTTCATTAGTCTTAATAATTTTGATAATTATATGTTCAATGACAATTGCATTAGGACAATATGCAATTCCAACATATCCAGATGGCCCAATAAATCAAGCTCCATCAAGTGAACATTGATTTGGGATTGGAAAAATGGGAGAGGATTTATGGAATAAAACATGAATTGCTACTCGAACAACTTTACTATTTACAGTAATAATTGTTTTAATACAAATAGTACTTGGAATTATTATTGGATCAATTTGAGGATATAATACTAGATTTGATATTGCTTTTATAGAAGCAATTAGATTTATATCAATTATTCCACAACTTGTATTATGATTATTTATTATATTTCTGTTTTCAGGAAATAGAGGTATGTGGGTAGCTGTTTTAGCAGTATCTATTACAAATTGGATTGGATTAGCATCCTTAATTAGATTTCAAATTCTTTTAAATAAAAGTAAGGAATTTAATATTGCATCAAAAGTTTTAGGTTCAAAGGGAGGAAAAATAATTAGAAAAAATATTTTACCTTCAATTTTACCAATAATAGTTCAGTCAATTGCTTTTTCAATTCCTGCAGCTATTGGAATTGATTCATCACTTGCATACTTAGGTTTTGGTTTCGTTTCTGTTTCAGATGCAAAATCAGCATCACTTGGTTCTATGTTAACTGATTTATTAAGTGGATCTGATTGACAAATAGCACCTCATTTATTAATAGTACCAGTCGTATTTATTGGAGGATTATCATTAGTATTTTACATTGTTGGTAAAATATTTGCTGATTCTCTTGATCCAAAAAATCATAGATAAAAGGAAAAAATAATATGGAAATAAAATTAAGAAGGTTATTAAGTGCAATTTCAGCTGTCACATTAGTTTCAACAACGACTTCCTCTGTTGTTGCATGTAAAGTTGGATTTGACTTTGCCAGTATTAGAAATAAAAAAATTAATACAAAGGAGTATGTAGCAGTATATACAGCTCCTCCAAAATCATGAAACCCAATTGCAACTTCATCAGCAAGTGATACAGAATATTTAGCAAATATTTTTGGAACTATATTAAGTGTTGATGAATATGGAAGAACATATGGAGATCTTGTTGAGTCAGCTTATGCTGGAGTTTCAGGATCAAGCAGTGGGAAAAGTATTTATGTTGGAAACGATTCAACAAATTCAAATATTGATTTAACAACATGAAAATATAAATTAAGAGATGAAGCTTATTGATATAAAGCAGATGGTTCAAAAGTAAGAAGAATTACTGCGGGTGACTTTTTAAATTCAGCAAAATTTGCGTTAACTCCTGCAAATAATGTTGCTACATCTTTTTTATGATTGCAATTCATTAAAGGGGCAAACGAAGTATCAACTGCAATTGGAAGACTTAAGGATGCAACTTTAACTTTTGATCAAATTATTGAAAAAGTTAAAAGTGGTTATTTATATACTGTTAAAGATGCAAATGGTAATGATGTTCAAAAAAATGAAGCAGGAATAGCGGATTTTAAATTTGGAATTATTGCAGATGATGGTAATGATGGATACAACGTTACATTCCATTTAGAAAAACCTGCACCTTATTTTGAATCATTATTAACATATAACGTATTTTCTCCATCTCCAATTGAAAATTATGCAAATGGAGCAAATGGGGTTGTACCAGATCCATCAAAAACATTGTTTTCAGGGCCATATTTACCAAATGATGTGGAAAATATTTTAAATGGAACAAAAATGGTTTTCAAAAAAAATAATAGTCACTATTTTGCAAATAAAACTGAAATTGAAACAATTATTTATAAAAAAATTACAACACAATCAACTGACTTAACAAGAACGTTATTTGAAACTGGTGAAACAATTTCATATAATATTAATCCAGCAGATGCTGTGGGTTGAGAAAGATATGTGGGAAGTGATATAAATAATCCCAAAATTGATGAAGTTTCAGTTGGAAAAGCACTTTCAACTCAAACTTTTGCACTTTCATATAATACAAATTATAATTCTGGTGCAGTTGATGATGCAGCCAAAATTTCAGGAAGTAAATTACTTCAATTTAATGAAGCTAGAGCTTTTATATCAACAGGATTTAATAGAAATGTTTTGGCAAAATATTATTCTGAAAAATATGATAGTGATCCTAATTTATCAGGAAATGTTAGAAATACATTTACAGCACCGGAATTAACATATGATGCTAATGGAAAAGATTATGTAAAATATATTGAAGATTCATACAAGGAGAAATTTGGTGCAAAACCTAATTCTGTAACTACACTTGTTGATGGTACAGATTCATTTTTAAATAAAGAAAGTGTTTATGTTGGAAAAACAAAAGCAGAATTAGTTGAAAGTATAAGTAAATTTATAGAAGAAAATAATTTAACTAAAAATTCAAAAGGAAAAATTGAGTTAGAATATGTTGGTTCAGATACACATAATACATCTATAAACCCATATTTAACAAGAACAATTGCTCAATTTAATGAAATTCCAAATAATCCAATAGAAATTAAATTTAATATTCTAGCCTATAATGATTATCTACAAGCTTATTTTGGAGGAAAATTTCATTTATTTAATATTGCTTGAACACCAGATTTCTCAGATCCTGGTAGTTTTGTTGGAACATTAGGAATTGATGGAGATTTATCTAAATTTACAGGGTTCCAAACTGAATTAAGTTCTTCAACACCATTATTGCTTAAAAGAGATGATGCAAGTGAAGGTGTTGGAGAAGAAAATTTAACATATAAAGTAAATGATAAATTTAAAACAACTGTAAGTGACTCATTTGTTGCAAGTATTGAAGATACTACAGATAAATTTTATGAAATCGATAGAGCAGAAAAATATGATTTAGTAGAAAGATTAAAAGGTTTTGGTGAATTAGAAACTGAAATAATTTATGAAAATTTTTATGTTTTACCAAACTTTAATGCAGCGCCATTGAAAAGTTATTCAATATCTTACTTAAGACAGTATACATATGGATATGCAACTTATGGTGTAAGCCCAAATAAATTATTTACAAGAAGAATAAATGAACAATTATGAACAAAACAACAATTAAAAGATTGAAGTGATTTGTATAAAGCAGAAAAAGAAAAAATTAATACTGATATAAGTTATAAAAAAAATGGAAATATCTTTTACGAAGATTAGAATAAAGGAGAAAAAGAGATGAAAAAATTATTATCATTAATTGGATCAGTAAGTATTGTTTCTTTATCTAGTTCATTTGTTGTAGCTTGTGGTAGTGATTCTGTAAGTACACAACCTAAAAATGTCTTAACAGCACCAAATGATATTCAAGTAATTCATGTTGGTGAAAAAATGGATGCAGATGTTTTTGTAGGAGGTTATGAAGAAAGCATTGAATTAGCAGTTATTTCATCAGATGATTCAGTATTAAAAGTTCTAGAAATAGTACAAACTGATGAATTAAGTTATGTATCTGATGGAAGTACAGTAAAAGTTCCTGCTAAAAAGTTAAGATTAAAACTTGAAGCATTTAAAGTTGGAAATGTATCAATTAAACTATCATATGGAAATGCTCCTTCTGTTGATTTTAAATTAAAAGTAATTGCTACTGAAAGTGAAGTTGAAGTTCCTGAGGTTGTTAAAATTTCATTAGATACTTTAAATCTTACTTTAAGAGCAGGTCAATCAAAAGAAGAATCAGATGCTGCAGTTCTTAACGCTATAAAAACTTTAGAAAATGTAAATTCTGCTGTATCACCAACTGATTTTGAAATTGATTATGAATCTGATAGTGCTTTGTCATCAGATAATCCACAAGTTTTAGTGGAAGGAAAAAAAGTAAATATAAAGGCAGCAAATGTTTCTAAATATTTATCAGATCAAAAAGAAATTACTATTAACCCATCACTTTAATATATTTAATTGTATTTAAAAAATAAACTATTTTTAGTGAGTGTATTACTAAATTTTAAAGAGTTTAAGTAATAATTTAATGTTTGAATTCAATAAAGAAATTTATACACCACCACCTTATAATAGGGGGTGGTTTTTATAAATAAGATTATTATAAAAAATAAGTTTTTAAGCCAGGAATAGAAAGAAATAAGGAGTAACAATAAAATGGAAAGTAAAAAAATTTTAGTAGTTAATAATGTGGAAGTTAAATTTAGAGTAAGAAGTAAGTTATTAACTGCTATTAGAGGTATTTCTTTTGATTTATATGAAAAAGAAATATTGGCTATTGTTGGAGAATCAGGAAGTGGCAAATCAGTTATTACAAAAACTTTTACGGGTATGTTAGAAAGTAATGGTTGAATAAGTGAGGGCTCAATTATATATATTCCAAATGTAGATGATAAAGATTTTAAAAGTTCAATTGATGTAGTTAATACTCAAAAACAATTAATTGACAAACCAACAAGAAAATTTATTCTTAGAAATTGTAAGAAAAAAATAAGAAAAATGAATTCCAAAATAAACTTTATTAATAAAAGTGATTTAAAAGAAAAATTAAATGATTGAGATAAAATGATCATTGAAAATGAAAAAACATTAAAAACATTAAAAGAAAAAAATTTATTTAAAAATTCATGATTTATAAATTTTAAAATTAGTAAATTAGAAAAAAATTTGAAATTGATTAAATATAAAAATGAATTAAAAAATGAAGATTTTAAAAATAAAGAGTTAGAAAAAATTAATACAAAAATTAATGAAGAGAAATCTGATTACTTTAAATATAAAACTTTAAATATTTTTGAAAGATTTACATTAAATAAAATAACAAAAATTATAAAATCTAAAATTAAGAATAATTTGGAATTTACAAAACAAGAAGATTACTTTATAGAAAAATACTTAGTTTCAAAATCCGATTCGGTTAGATTTATCTCACAACTTAAAAAAATTTACTTTGATTTGAAAAAAAATGTTTTTGAAGATAAGGAACATTTTTTAAATATTATGCAAGATTGAAAAAAAATTAAAAGCTTTAATTTTTTAAATAGAAGAACATCTTTAAAAGAAGTTACAAAATTAAGAGGAAAAACTATTGCTACAATTTTTCAAGATCCAATGACTTCATTAAATCCATTATTATCAGTAGGATTTCAAATTTCTGAAGTATTAAGAAAACATCATAAGTTATCAAAAAGAGAAGCAAAAGTTGAGGCTATAGAACTACTTAGAAAAGTTGGAATTTCTGAACCTGAAAAAAGATATAAAGATATTCCAGGAATGTATTCAGGTGGTATGAGACAAAGAGTGGTAATTGCTATTGCATTAGCATGTAAACCAAAAATATTGATTTGTGACGAACCAACAACAGCACTTGATGTTACAATTCAAGCTCAAATTTTGCAATTAATAAAGGATTTACAAAATGAGTATAATTTTTCAGTTGTATTTATTACACATGATTTAGGAGTTGTTGCATCAATTGCAACAAGAATACTAGTTATGTATTGTGGACAAATTGTAGAAATGGGAAAAACAAAAGAAATATTTTATGATGCAAAACACCCATATACTTGAGCCTTATTGTTATCGTTACCTCAACTTGGAACAAAAGGAGAAAACTTATATTCAATAGAAGGAACTCCACCATCACTATTTTCAAAAATAAATGGAGATGCATTTGCTCCAAGAAATAAATATGCATTAAAAATTGATTATTTATATGAACCACCAATTTTTAAAGTATCAGATACACATTTAGTAAAAACTTGATTATTAGATGAAAGAGCACCAAAATTAGAAAGGCCAGTTGCATTAGATAATTTACATCAATTTATTAAACAACAACATGGATATGGAACAGAAAATGAGTAATAGAGAAGAATTATTAAATGTTAGAGATATTGTTGTTCAATTTAGAAATAGAAGTAAAAAAAATACAGCTGTTAGTAATGTGAGTTTTGATATATATAAAGGTGAAGTTTTTGGGCTTGTTGGAGAATCGGGAAGTGGAAAAACAACAATTGGAAGAGCAATTGCTGGTGTTCAACAATTAAAAGATGGTGCCATTTATTTGGAAAGTCAAATTATTGCAGGAACTCCAACTAGTTTATTTAAATTAAATAAGAAAATTACAAAAAAATTAAAGGAAATGAATTTAAAAATTGATTCATTATTATTATTGTTTAATGAATTTATAGAATTAATAGATATTAAATTAATTTCAGATGATTATTATCTTGAAAAAATAAGTGAAGAAAAAATAAAAAATGCTTTAAAATTTTTAGAGCAAAAAAATAAAATATTAGTTTTATTAATTTCTAAGAACTTAAAAGCAATAAATTCAATATTAATAAATTTTGACAGAATCAATAAATTTATTATGAATATTGACTCTTATATTCCAGAGGTACCAAAAGAATTAGAAAAAGCTATTATTTCAAAGAATAATGAAACAAAAAATTCAGTTATTTTTGTTAAAGATAATCTTGTTTCAAGCTATGAATATTTATTAAATATATTAGAATTATTTAAAGAAATGCTAAGTAAATCTAATAATTTAGAAAGTATTTCAAATAGTTATTTAATTCGTATTTTGGAAAATATAAAATCAGTATCTAACTTCTTTACAAATATAGTAGAAAATTATAAGAAAATTGTTAATTTAGAGGAACAAAATCTGGCATTATCATCACCTTTAAGAAAAAGAAATAAAATTTCAAAAAAATATTATGATTTAGTCTTTATTAGAAGAGAATTGTTTTATGAAGAAATTTTAAAACAACTTAATTTATTATTGAAATCGAATATTAGTGATAATAAAGAAATTGAAAAGCTGAATTTTTATTTAAAAGATTTTTGATCAAAATCAAATATGAACTTAGCATCAATTAATAAAATATTTAAGCTAATCAATAAAAATAATTATACTCAGAATCAAATTAATTCACTTTTAAACTCATTAAAACAAACAGAATTTGAATTATCATTAAAAAGTTTTTTATATAATAATTCAAAAGTAGATTTATTAAAATTAAAAGAATATAAAAAAGAATATGAATATATTTTAAAAATTATTAAAAATGATATTCTAAAAGATGAAGAAAGTATACAAAGCTATTTAAATTGAAAACCAGAAAAGAAACTTCTTGAAGGTTTAGAAAAAGAGGAAATACTTAAATTTATTAATTTTTTAGAATTGCCATCAATTGATGAACTTGTTACAAATTCATTCCTATTTAGAAAAAGAATTAAGAAGGAAAAATGAATGAATAGAAAAAATACACAGGTGATTTTTCAAGATCCAGGCTCATCATTAAATGATAAAATGTCAATTTCTGAAATATTATCTGAAGGTATTGATAATTTTAGTTTTCTTTATAAATCAAAAGAAGCAAAGCAAGAATTTCTTGAAAAATATAATGCAGTGTATGAAAATAAAATAACTTTAAAAGATATTAAATCTTCGAAAATTAAAAATGATTTAATATTAGAACTTATTAAATCAGTTGGTTTATCAGAAGAACACTTGTCAAGATATCCACATGAATTTTCTGGAGGTCAAAAACAAAGAATTGGTATTGCAAGAGCTTTATCTTTAAAACCAAAAATTATTATTGCTGATGAACCAATTAGTGCTCTTGATGTTTCAATTAGAGCACAAGTTTTAAATTTATTTAAAAAATTTAGAGAACAATTTGATTTAACTTATTTATTTATTACACATGACTTATCTGTTGTGAAATACTTTGCTGATAGAATTGCTGTTATTTATAAGGGAAAAATAGTTGAATTAGCGGAGTCAGAAGAATTATTTAAAAACCCATTACACCCTTATACAAAATCTTTACTTAGTGCAATTCCAATACCAGATCCAGATTTATCACAAAATAGAAAACTATTAGTTTATAACTACGAAAAAGAACACTTTGATTATGAAATTGATATTCCATATTTTAAAGAAGTAAGTAAAAATCATTTTGTGTATGGTAATCAAAGAGAATTTAAAAAAATGAGAAATAGTAAAAACTTATAATTGAAAAAATAATTCGATGTTATCAATAATTATAAATTATTCATAAAAGTGCAAATTTGCACTTTTTTTTTGACTAATTTTTTAAAATTTCTGTTGTAATATACATAAAATAAACTAATTTTATAAAAACAGTTGACAAACATAAAATATTTTTATATTATAAAAAAATTTAATTGAGGTAATAAGTAATGATTAGTATAAGATTATTTGCACTTGAAGGAAAAATTTATGAATCACAAGCAGCTGGTGATCTTTTTCATTTACTAAAATTAACAAATAAAAATTGTTCACAATTATTTTTTTAACACGCCTAATTTTAAAAAATATTATAAAAAAATCTTTTTATGTAGATTGAAATTCGAGTTCAAACTAAAATAAAGTGAACCAGGTAAAATAATTACAAGAATAGTATATCTACAGAAAATATTTAAATAAATTTTAAATAAATTCTAAAGGATATACTATTTTTTTATTAGTAGAAGGGAAACTAATATTGGAATAGAAAACTTATTATAAAATAGGAAATGAATAAGAAAGAAAAGAAATTTATAAATACAATAAAACAACATAATTCAAAATAGTTTAAGGAAAAAATTAATTTAACTAATTCTAAATAAAATTACAATTTTTAAATTTTAGTATATTAATTAAATTATCAAAATATTTATTCAGAAAGGGGAAATTATGGAAAATGTATCAAAAGACAAACTCAGTGATTTGGAGTTAGAGAAGTTACTTGAATCTGTTGATTTAAACGAAGAAGTAAAAAAAACTAAAGGATCATTTTTTGAAAAATTTAAGTTTTCAGTTTTAAAATTGAATTCTACCAGAAAAGAATTTTTTGAAAAAGCACCTTTATTCAGCTATTCTTTAAAAAGAATATTGTATGCTTTTATTACTTTGTATTTATCAATTGCAATAGTTTATATATTGCTTGTATTGTTTATGCCAGATTCAGCACTAGTTTCAGATTATGATTTTGGAAAACCAACTTCAATTAAACCTGGAAGTGTTGAATATTATGCTTTGATTGAAAATAGAAAAATTGGTTATGGTTTAAGTGGGTCACTTATAAAACAAGTCTTAATATATTGAAGAAATATAACACCATTTATACCTAAGGAAGTTTTTTTACCAATTAGAATAAATAATTTAGTAATTGAAGGAACATATGAAAAAACTTGATTTTTTCTTGGAGTAATAATGAATAAGAATAATGGTTTTGTAAATTCAAATGTTCTAGATGAATTTAAAGGAGCTATTCCAATTTCATTTTTATTAGGTGGAGTCGCTCTTTTATTATCTTATGTAATTGGAATACCATTAGGTATACTTTCTGCAAAGTATAAAGAAAAAACAATTGATAATGGAATAAAAGGTTTTTTCTTAGGAATTAGCTCAATTCCCGCAACAGTTTTAATTACCATGATTTGAATAATATCAATTAAAGTATTTGGTTCTATGGGAATTTGAGGTGAAAATTCTTATTCAGATTTCTTTGCCATTATTGGGGTTGTTTTCTTAATGATTTCTATAATTGTTGTAGATACAAGAAGATTTGTTATTGATGAGATGACTTCAGAATATACAAGATTTGCAATTTCAAAAGGTTTAAGTTCTAAATATGTATTTTATGTTCATATATTTAGAAATGCAGGAATTAGAGTTATAAAAACTTTACCTGAAGCCTTTATATTATGTTTATTTGGTTCAAGTATTCTTGTTGAAAGATTTTGAAATGTTCCTGGAATGAGCAAATATATTTTAAGTGGTGTAAGTACAAATGATATATATGTTGTTTTAGGTTATATTGTTATTTCTTCAGCTAGTGGAGTTTTTACTTCATTATTGAGTGACCTATTAATGGCATTATTAGATCCAAGAATAAAATTAACAAAATAGAAGGGAATTATTTATGGAGATAATTTATAGTAAAGAAAAAGAAATTCAAAAATTTAATCAAATAGATAGTTCCATGTTTAAATTTATTGAAATAAAAGATCAGACAGTAGAAAAAATTAATTCTAAACCATATAGTTATTAAAATCTGTATTTAAAAGAATTTTACTGAATAGACTATTTATCGTATCATTTTTAATTTTAGTTGTATTTTTGGTTTTAGCGTGTAGTATTGCCTTAGATGAAGTGCCTGTTCCAGTTGATAGACCAAATAATAGCCCTGCCAAACCAAATGCAGATGAATGATTTGGACTTGGAAAACTAGGTGAATCACTATGAAATAAAATGTGAATAGGAACAAGAACTACATTATTATTTACATTAATTATTGCAAGTATTCAAATTTTGATAGGAATATTTATTGGTTCAATTTGGGGATTTTATACAAAATTGGATATCTTATTTATTGAAATTGTAAGATTTTTAAATATGATACCATCACTTATTTTATGGCTAATCATTATATTTGTTTTTGGAGGTAATTCAAGTTTTGGTATTTTAGTATTTGCTATCTCACTAACAAGTTGAATTTCATTGGCTTCAATTATAAGAGTACAAATTATTCTTGTAAAAAATGCAGAGTATAATATTGCATCAAAAGTTTTAGGAACTAAAGGTCCAAAGATTATTAGAAAAAATATTCTTCCCAAAATACTGCCTATTATAATTCAAGTTTCAACTTTTGCAATTCCAACAGCTATAGCGCTTGATTCATTATTGTCATTTTATAACTTTGGATTTGTAAAAAATCCTTTAACTGAAACTTCATTAGGAGTTATTTTAAATGAGGTTATTGCTGATGGAACATGACAGGCTTATCCATACTTGTTAATAATACCAATTTGTTTTATTGGTGGTATATCACTATTATTCTTTTTTGTAGGAAAAGTTTTTGCAGATTCATTAGATCCAAAATTACATAGATAAGGAAATATTGAATATGAAAAATAAAATTTTATCAATTAGAAATATAGAGGTTAAATTTCAAGTAAGATCAAATTTTCTAACAGCTATTAGAAATGTTTCACTTGATATTTATGATAAGGAAATTATTGCAATTGTTGGGGAATCGGGTAGTGGAAAATCAGTTATTACAAAAACTTTTACAGGAATGCTTGAAAATAATGGGTGAATAAGTGATGGGTCAATAGTTTATTCTCCAAACTTTGAGTCCCAAAATGATAAAAATACATATTTTAAAAAACCAATTGATTTAGTTAATTTTCAAAATCAATTAATGGAAAAAACTACAATTAAATCAATTATCAAAATTACTAAAAGAAAGATAAGAAAAATTGATAAAAAAATAAAAAAAATAAATGGAATAGACAGTCAAAAAACCGAAAATCAAATTTTAGAAATTGGAAGAAAAATTACTGAACAACAAGAGAAAATTTTTTTCTCTAAAAAAAATAATGCTAGTATTAAAATTGATAGATTGACATTTAGACTAAATAACTTAGAAGAACTGAAAAAAATATCTTCTAACGATGAATATAAAAATGACATAATTAGTGATTTACAAAATAGTATTGAATTATTAAAAATTGATATTTCAAAAATTAAACACTTAAACTTTTTTGAAAGAAGAAAAATATCAATAATGATTGAAGTTCTAAAGAAAAGTTATGAAAATAATGTTGAATTAAATCAGGAAAATATTGATTTTATAAATAATTATTTTATAAATAAGAAACATTTTAAGAAATTTGAATTAGAATTAAAAGACCTAATTGATAATTTCATAAATGAAAAAAAAATAGATGAAGATCATTTAAATAATATTTTATTAGATTGAAGTAAAATTAAAAATTTTAGTTTTATTAATAAAATTAAAGCAATAAAAGAAATAAGAAAATTACGTGGAAAAACTATTTCAACAATTTTTCAAGATCCAATGACTTCATTAAATCCATTATTATCAGTGGGCTTTCAGATTTCTGAAATTTTAATAAAGCAACTTAAAATGAGTAGAAGTTCTGCGAAAAAAGAGGCAATAGAACTTTTAAGAAAAGTTGGAATACCAGATCCAGAAAAGAGATATAAAGATATACCTGGAAGATATTCTGGAGGTATGAGACAAAGAGTTGTAATTGCAATTGCTTTAGCATGTAGACCAAAGATATTAATTTGTGATGAACCAACAACAGCACTTGATGTTACAATTCAAGCACAAATTTTAGATTTAATAAAAGAATTACAAGAAGAATATAAATTTACAGTAATTTTTATAACTCATGACTTAGGTGTTGTTGCAAAATTAGCTGATAGAATAGCAGTTATGTATGCAGGACAAATAATTGAAATTGGAACAACAGAAGATATTTTCTATGATCCAAAACACCCATATACATGAGCATTGTTGTATTCTTTACCTCAACTTGGTACAAAGGGAGATGATTTATTCTTTATTAAAGGAACACCTCCATCTTTATTTAACAAAATTGAGGGGGATGCATTTGCATCAAGAAGTAATTATGCAATGGAAGTTGATTTAAATTTTGAACCACCGATGTTTAAAGTTTCTGAAACTCATTTTGCAAAGACTTGATTGCTTGATAAAAGAGCTCCTAAAGTTGAAAAACCAAAAGAAATTATAAATTTAAAATCTAAAATGAAAGAATAGAAAGGGAATTTTATGAGTAAATTTTATGAAGAAAATGCATTTTTGAAAATAAGAGACGCAAAAGTTGTCTTTAGATCAAAAGGTTCTAAATTAAATGCCGTAAAAGAAACTAATCTTAATATAAAAAAGGGAGAGATTTTAGGTTTAGTAGGAGAGTCAGGTAGTGGAAAAACTACTTTAGAAAGAGCAATTGTAGGAATTCAACAATTAAAAGATGGTGCAATTTATATGGAAAATGATATTATTGCTGGAAAATCTGCAAGATTATTTATTTTAAATAAAGAAATTACAAAAAAATTGTATAGCATGAAAATAAAAATGAATGCAACAACTATTTATTTAAATGATTTTATAAATAATTTAAAAAAAAATTATAAACAAAATCCAAATTTTGAAAATTTTTCAAATGAAGATTTTAAAAAAAATTTTAAAAAAAATGAAGTTGAATTTATTGATAATATATTTCTTTCAAATTTAAAGTATATTAATAGAATTCTTCTTAATGAAGAAAGAATTATTAGATTTATTACAAATATAAGTAAATCAATTGATGAAATCTCATTAGACTTAGAAAAAACAATTTTATTAAAACAAAATCAGGTAAAAAATAGTATTTTACAGCTAAAGAAACTATTAGATGAAATTTATGAAATTGCACAGCCAATTTTAAAATTACAAAAAAAATACACTTGTGAAGATATTGATGTTAAAACAATTTTTATAAATATTTTTCAAAAATTGGATAAAATAATAATAAATCATAAGAAATTTTTAGAAAAACTTGATGAAACAATAAACTATCAATATGAAAATCAAGCGTTATCTGCACCTTTTAAAAGAAAAAATAAATTTTTAAATTATTATTATAAAAAAATATTTATTAATAGAAATGATTTTTTAATTGAATGCAAAAGACAAATAGAATTATTGAAAGAAAAACCAAATTTTGAAAAAGATGAAACTCTTGCAAAATATAATTATTTTATTAATGATTTTTGATCAAAAAATAATATGAATATCAATGGTTGTACAAAAATTTTAACTGAAATGCAAAAGGTAAATCCAAATTTTTCAATGTTAAAATCAATTTCAAAGGATTTGAAAAATACTGATTTTGAAAATGAATTGAAAGATATTTTAATTAATAATAATATTTCTCAAAAAAATTTGAATGATAAAGTTAAGGAATTTGATTATATAAAAAAAATTGTTAAAAGAAATATTATTAAGGATAGAGAACTTATTGATGAATATATGCTTTGAAAAAATATTGAATCAGATATTTCTTTAGAAGAATGACAAAATTTAGAGGAATTTGTGCAATTTTTGGAGATGCCTTCAATTGATGAAATAGTTAATAAATCATATCTTTTTAAAGGACAAACAAAAAAAGAAAAAAAACAGATTAGAAAAAATGTTCAAATGATTTTTCAAGATCCAGGCTCATCATTAAATGATAGAATGGCTGTTGAAGAAATTATTGGCGAAGGATTAGAGAATTTCCCCGAATTATATAAATCTGAGGAAATTAGGAATGAATATATGATTAATTATAATCAATTAAATCCAGAACAAAAAATTACATTAGAGCAAGTTAAAAATAAAGATGTTAAAAAATATTTAATTTTAAATGCATTAACATCTGTTGGCTTAATTCCCGAGCATTTATCAAGATATCCACATGAATTCTCAGGTGGTCAACGTCAAAGAATTGGAATTGCAAGAAGTTTGATTATGAAACCAAAAATTATTGTTGCTGATGAACCAATTAGTGCTTTGGATGTTTCAATTAGAGCACAAGTTTTAAATTTATTTAAAAAATTTAAAGAAGAATTAGGTATTACTTTTATATTTGTGGCACATGATTTAAGTGTTGTGCATTTTATAGCTGATAGAATTGCAGTTATTTATCATGGTCAAATTGTAGAATTAGCAGATGCAAATGAATTATTTATTAATCCATTGCATCCTTATACAAAAGCATTATTAAGTTCAATTCCAATTCCCGAACCAGAATTGGCAAAAAAAGAAAAAAGTATTATTTATAATTCTGAAAAAGAACATAGTGATTATATGTTCGATTTACCAAGATTTACAGAAATTAAACCAAATCACTTTGTTTATTTAAACAAAAGAGAATTAAAAGAAATAAAAGATAAATTATAAAAAAGGAGAAAAGAAAATGAAAAAATTATTATTTGGACTAATGGGTGTAACTCTAATTAGTTCAACAACTTTAAGCGTTATTGCTTGTGGATCAAATGCAGATCCAGAAAATACTTTTAAACTAGGCTATTCATTGCCTGTTGGTCACTGAAATACAGCATATACAATGCACTCAGAAGATCATACAATATTGGCAAATACAAATGCTACACCACTTGCTTCAGATCAATATGGAAGAATTTATGGTGATATATTTGAATTGACAAATACAGATTATAGTAAAACAAATACATATATCGGTAATCACAATGAGAATTTTACAGAATTTACTTATAAAGTTAGAAGTGATGCGACTTGAAGTGATTATCAAGGAAATAAAATTGCAACATTAACAGCTTCGGACTTTTTAAATGCAGCAAAATATGTTTTAAATGCGTCAAATGGTTCTGAAGTTATTAGTATTTGAACATCATTTATAAAAGGAACTGATGAAATATATGTAGCTTCAAAAGCAGATCCAAATGGAAGTTTTGATTCAATTTGAGAAGCAAATAAAGCTGGTCTTGGAATTGTGGTTGATGAATCTGCAAATACAGTAACTTTTAAATTAAAAAAATCTGCTAGTTATTTTGAAACACTATTAACATATTCAGTGTTTTCACCAATTTACTCAGCAGCAGTTACAAATCCATTAGCAGATAGTGACTATAGAAAAGGTTATTACTCAGGAGCATTTTTACCAACAAGTTATGTAAATACAGGTAACATTATACTTGATAAAAACCCAAACTATCACTTAGTAGAAGATACACATATAAATAGATTAAAATATGTTTATATTACTGGGGGGTCAGATAAAACAAGAACATTATTTGAATCTAAAGCACTTGATGCATTTAGACCAGCAGTTGCAGATACTGCGGGGTGACAAAAGTATGTTGGAAACTGAGAAAACCCTAATGCAACAGCAGGAATGTCTTCAAGTGCTTCACTCGATGTTTCTTCGTCAATGACATTAATGTTTAATATATATAATTCAAACATTGAATCAACAAATTCAGCTGTAAGTCAAAAAGCAGTTATTGCAAGTAGAGCTTTACAAAATCCAGTAGTAAGAAAGTTTATATCTGCAAATTTAGATAGATCAAAATATGTATCTTACTTTTCATCTGCTTTTGATAAAGATGGTGAACCTTCAAAAATGATAAGAAATACATATACACCTGATTTTATTGAATCAAATGGAAAAGATTATGTTAGTTTCTTGACAGAATCATTACAGAAAAAAGATGACTTTAGTGATATAAAAAATGGTGATTTAGCAGATGGAAAAGAATTTTTCTATGAAAATGAAAATTATGCTGGAGGAACTCTTCAAGAACAGCTAAAAGCTGTTGCAGATTACTTTGAAAAAGATGAAGCTATAAAAAGTTATTTAGCTGCAAATGGTGGAAAATTAAAGTTAGAGTTTCCATTGAATCCAGATGATAATAGTACTTTAAATCCAAAATTATTAGATATGTTTGCTGGATTTAATAGTATTGCTGGAAATCAAATTGAAATTATTCAATCTTCAGGAGTAAATAGTGCAAATGATTACAAACAAATTACAAATGAAGGAAAAATTTACTTATCATTAAGTGGATGAAGTGCTGATTATGCAGATCCATATACATATCTATCAACTTACAGAATTGGTGGAGATTTAGAGAACTATGTGGGTTCAAACAGAATGTATAAAAATTTAGATTCTTCAGTGGATCTTTCATTAGATGAAAATAAATGAGATAGTGTTAAAACTGATATTAATTCGAAAGTTCTTGTAGAAACTGATGATGTAAGTAAAAATCATTTTGAACTACTTTCAAATTATTCACAAAAAATTAAATCAATTGATGAAAGTGAATCAGAAGATATAAGAATGGAACATTTTGCTGATGAAGAAGCAACATTAATATATGAAAATGCATATTTATTACCAATTTTTACAAAAGCTGCACCAGTAGAATTTAGTGTTTCATATAGTCAACCATTTTCAAAATCAACAGCTCCATATGGGCTTGGAAAATATAGATATTGAGATGTTGAATTAAATACTGAATTATTGTCTGCAGAAAAAATAAAAGAATTAAAAGCAGCATTTGAAAGTGCATTAGCAGATGTTATAGGTGATCCAAAATTACATCAAAATTCATCTGCTTGAAAAGCTTAAATAATTTATTAAACTTTACATTTTTAATGTAAAGTTTTTTAATTTTATTTTTTTATATCTAATGATTGAAAATTTTTCTATATTTGGTACTATTGTTTTAGACGATGAAGGAGACCAGAATAAATGGTGCATTCTATATTAAAAAAAGTTAATAAATTTTGTGTCTTTTTTGTGTTTTCTCCATTGTCATTTAAAAATAAGTTTTTTAAAGGCAATGTAATGAGTCGTAGAGCGTATAAATGAAATGAAAAAGATATGGTAAAATGACCCAGTTGTTTATAAAATTTAAAAAACTATTCTAAATGATATTGATATAAAATATTTAATTTTTAATAGGTTTCTAATAATACTAAGAGTATTTTAATTTATAAGTAATTAGGTAATAAAATTTACTACACTTCTAAATTAAAATACTCTTTTTTTAAGAATATAAAAAAACTTATACTCAAAGTATAAGTCCAAGAATTATTGAAGTTATAACCAATATTAAACAAATAAGAAGAATAATTTTAGAAATTCTTCTTAAATGTCCTTCTTCTTCAGAAAGAGAAGATTGATATCTTCTTCGTACATCATTATAAAATTTAGCAACTTGTTTATTTTTGTATCATCCAAGAATTAATCAAACTAGTAAACCAAATACTGCAATTGCAGTTATAATTCATTCAGTTTTTTCAATGTTTTGGAAAGCAAAAATACCTAAAATAAAAGCTAAACCTATAATAAATGTACTAAAACCAAATATGATTAAATAATCATATCAGCGAAGTTTTTTAGAATGAATAAACTTTGTTCTAGTTTCAAGAGGATCTGAATTAAGTTTTTTAACTTTATCTGATATCTCTTGTTTGTGAGCTAACTTTTCTTGCTCACGTAAATCTTTTAATTTTTTTAAATTACTTGTATTTTTTTGTTCTTTCATGTGTTTACTCCTCTATTTATTATATAAGAGTAGCATATAAAAGCTAATATAGAAAGGAAATTTTATCAATATGAAACTAGAAAAAAATAGTTCAGAAATTAGTGATCTCTCGTTAGATGAACTTGTAGAAAGTACAAATTTAGATAATGAAATAATTAATTTGAGAACTAGTAAATTTGAAAAACTAAAATTTGGATTAAATAAAGTTAACTCTTCATTTGAAGATTTTATGGATAAGACACCACTTTTTAGTTACTCATTAAAAAGAATATTTTATGCTTTTATAACATTATATATTGCAATAGCTTTTGTATTTATAATGTTAAGAATTGTAACAACAGATTCTGCTTATTTAGCAGATATTAATCTAGAAAAAATGGGAATAGAATTTGGAACAGATGCATACTATAATTTGCTAAATAATAGAATGAAAGCATTTGGAGTAGATGGTTCTTTAATTACTCAATTATTTATTTATTTAAGAAATATAACACCATTTATACCTAAAGACATTTTATTAAATCCTGTTGTTGATACTTCAGGAAATGTTCTTGGAGAACATAAACAAATGTGATTTTATTTAGGTGTGTTTATGAATAAAGCAAGTGGAGGACAAGTTTTATCTCTTGTTCAAGATGCATTTGCAAGATCTATTCCAACATCATTTGCAGTTGGATCTATTGCAGTTGTATTTTCTTATATTTTAGGTGTTCCTTTGGGGATTCTTGCTGCAAAAAATAAAGATAAATCATCGGATAGTGCAATTAATGGTACAAGTTTAATAATTAGTGCAATTCCTGCATTAGTATTGATTTCACTATTATATAAAATGTCAATTTATGTATTTGGTGCAAATGGAACATATGATGGTTCTTCTTTTGGAACTAAAATTTGACCAGTAATTGGGGTTATGTTACTTATAATGCCAATGATTATTGTAAGTACTCGAAGATATGTAATTGATGAAATGACAGCAGATTATGCAAAATTTGCTTTATCAAAAGGATTAAGTGAAAAATATGTATTTTATATTCATATCTTTAGAAATGCAGGTATTAGATTAATTAAAACTATGCCTGAAGTGTTTATAATTACATTATTTGGTTCAAGTATCTTGGTTGAAAGACATTGATCAATTGATGGAATGAGTAAGTTCATTTTAAATGGTGTTGCAAATAAAGATACATTTGTTGTTTTAGGATATATTTTTGTTTCTGCTTCTGCTGGAGTATTTTCAAGTTTAGTTGGAGATTTACTACTAGCAATGTTAGATCCAAGAATTAAATTAACTAAAAAATAGGAGGAATTATTATGGAACAAAAACAATATTCACAAGAAGAAATGAATTCTATTAATAATTCATTATTTACAGTTGTGGGAAGCAAACTTGAGGAAGCAGAAAAAATAAGCAATAAACCATATAGTTATTGAAAATCAGTATTTGCAAGAATTATTAAATCAAAGACATTTATTATTTCATCAATTTTATTAATTACAATTATTTTAATGGCATTTTCTATAGGAATTGGTGCAGAACCTGTTCCAGTAGATACACCAGGAGTTGATATTGAATCACCAAGTTGAGATCATTTATTTGGATTGGGAAAATTTGGAGAAGACTTATGAACAAAAATGTGAGTTGGAACTAGAACAACATTAATATTTACTTTATTTGTTGCATCAATTCAAATTTTATTAGGAATTTTATTAGGAGCCATTTGAGGATTTTACTCAAAATTAGATATGGTGTTTATTGAAATAACAAGATTTTTAAGTCTTATTCCATCATTAATCTTATGATTAATTGTTATATTTTTATTTGGAGGTTCCACTTCATTACCAATTTTAATTTTTGCAATATCAATAACAAGTTGAATTGCTCTTGCAGGAATTATAAGAGTTCAAATTATGATTATTAGAAATGCAGAATATAATATTGCTTCAAGAGTTTTAGGAACAAGAGGACCTAAAATTATTAGAAAAAATATTATGCCAAAAATTTTGCCAATAGTTATCCAAACTTCAACTTTTGCAATACCAACAGCAATAGCAATAGATTCATTATTAGCTTATTATAACTTTGGATTTGTAACAAATACTTTAGATCAAGCTTCTCTTGGTTCAATTCTTAATGAATTATTATTAGGTTCAGACTGAGAAGTTTATCCACATCTTTTAATTATTCCAGTAGTTTTTGTTGGTGGAATTTCATTATTATTTTTCCTTGTTGGAAAAGTATTTGCAGATTCATTAGACCCAAAAACACATAGATAGGAAAAAAATTTTTATGAATAAAGAAAATAGAATTTTATCTGTAAGAAATATGGAAGTAAAATTTCAAGTAAGAGGAAGATTTCTTACTGCAATTAGAAATGTGGATTTAGAAATTTATGATCAAGAAGTTTTGGCAATTGTTGGTGAATCGGGAAGTGGAAAATCAGTTATTACAAAAACATTTACTGGAATGCTTGAAGCAAATGGATGAATTAGTAATGGTTCAATTGTTTATAGACCAAATCAAAATTCAATTAGTGATGAAAAAACTTACTTTAAAGAACCAATTGATATTGTAAATTTACAAAGTCCATTAATTACAAAAGATTCAATTAAAACTGTTGTTAAAATAAATAATTTAAAGATTAAAAATCTTATTGAGGAAATTAAAAAAATTTATAAATTAAATCCAAAATATTCAAAAAATATTATTAAAAAGGAGCTTGATTTATTCAGATTAGAAAATTCATTATTAAATGAAACAAATGAGCAAATTACAGAACTAATAAAAGCAAATATTCAAACTTATGATAATTATTTTCAAGATTTTTTAATTAATGAACATAATATTAAACAAATAAAAGAGGAAAATAATTTGAAATTTAAAAATTATTTAACTAAAAAAGAAGAAGAATTAAGTATATTGGAATCAAATGTCGATTTTAATGGAAGTAATAAAAGAAATAATAAAATTTTAAAAACAAAGGCTAAAATTTTGGTTATTAAAGATACTATAAAATTTATTAATGATAATAATTATAGAGATGAAGTTATAAAAGAGAAATATTTAGAAATTTTAAAATATAAAATTGATATTAATAAAATTAAACCCTTAACTTTAAAAAGTAGAAATAAGATTTCAAAAATAATTGCAATGATTGAAAATTTTATATCAACTAATATGGCTTGAAATGATGAAGAAGTCAAATTTGTTAATGAATATTTTTCAACAAAAGAATATTTAAATAGATTTGAAAAGGAATTACAAATTCTTTCTTATTCAATTATCAATACACAAAAACTTGATCAAGCTCACTTTTATAATATTTTAGTTGATTGAAAGAGAGTAAAAAATTCTGATGTAGTAAATAAAATTAAAGCTTTAAAAGAAATAAGACAATTAAGAGGGAAAACTATTTCTACAATTTTTCAAGATCCCATGACTTCTTTAAATCCCTTATTGCCTGTTGGATTTCAAATAACTGAAGTTTTAAGAAAGCAAATAGGACTTTCAAAAGTGGAGGCTAAAAAGGAGGCAATAGAACTTTTAAGAAAAGTTGGTATTCCAGATCCTGAAAAACGTTTTAAAGATATTCCTGGAAGATATTCTGGGGGTATGAGACAAAGAGTTGTAATTGCAATTGCTTTAGCATGTAGACCAAAGATATTAATTTGTGATGAACCAACAACAGCACTTGATGTTACAATTCAAGCTCAAATTTTAGATTTAATTAAAAATTTACAAAAAGAATATAAATTTACTGTAATTTTTATAACTCATGATTTAGGAGTTGTTGCAAAAATTGCAGATAGAGTTGCTGTTATGTATGCAGGACAAATTGTTGAAGTTGGAACAGCAACAGATATTTTTGAAAATGCAAAACATCCTTATACTTGAGCGTTATTATCTTCTTTACCTCAACTTGGTAAAAAAGGAGATGAATTGTACTCAATTGAAGGAACTCCTCCATCACTATTTAATGAAATTGTAGGAGATGCATTTGCTCCAAGAAATAAATATGCATTAGAACTTGATTATATTAAAGAACCTCCAATGTTTAAAATTTCTGAAACTCATTTTGCTAAAACTTGACTTTTAGATTCAAGATCACCAAAAATAGAAAAACCAAATATTTTAAAAAATTTAACTCAAAGAATTATAGAAGCAGAAAAGGTAGGTTAATATTATGTCAATAGAAATTAATAAAGATGTATTATTAAATATTAGAGATATAGTGATTGAATTTCGCAATAAGGGCAAAAAATTTAATGCTGTAAAAGAAACTAGTTTTGATATCTATAAAGGAGAAATATTTGGTTTAGTTGGTGAATCAGGAAGTGGAAAAACAACAATTGGAAGAGCAATTGTTGGAGTACAACCTTTAAAAAATGGTGCAATTTATATGGAGGATTCTATTGTTGTTGGAAAACCAACAAGTTTATATAATTTAAATAAAGAAATTTCAAAAAAAGTTGATAATATGTCATTAAAAATGGATATTACAACTCAAGAAATTCAATCAAGAATTAAAGCTTTAAAAGAAGTTTATAATAAATTTAAAAATAATTTATCTTTAGATATTGAAAAAGAATTGGAAATGAAGTTAAAAGCAGGAAAATTAACTTATTTAAATGGAATTTTATTGTCAAACTTAAAGTATATAAATAAAATTATCAAAAATGAAGATAAAATGATTAAATTTGTAGATAATTTAAATAGTTATATTCCTGAGTTATCAAAAAAATTAGAAACTTCTGTTATTTCAAAATTAAAAGAAACAAAAGAAGCAGTGTTAGATTTAAAAGAGAATGCTGAAAATATTTATAAAATTTGTAATAATATCGCAAAAGAAAGAGAAAAATATTTTAAATTAAAATCTAAAAATGTGGAAGAAACTTTTAAAATTTTATTTGCTCTTTGAAAAGAAATGGTTGAAAATCATAAGGAATTTTTAGCAAAACTAGTTTGAGTTAAGGAAATGCAATTTCAATTGCATGCCTTATCAGCTCCATTAAAGAGCCGTGAAAAGTTTATTAATTATTATAATAAATTACTTTATGTAAGACGTGATGATTTTTTTCAAGAGTGCAATAAACAATTAAAAATTTTAGAGAGTAATAATACAGATTTTAATGATTTAGAATTTAAAAAAATAAATTACTTTAAGACTGATTTTTGATCAAGAAAAAATATGAATTTAAATAATTGTAAAAAAATTCTTAAAATATTTGAAAATCAAAATATTGATTATTCACAATTAGAAATTTTATCTTCAAGTTTAAAAAATACTGAATTTGAGGATAAATTAAAATTAATAATAAAAGAAAAAAAATCTATTACTGAAAATCAATTAAAACAATTGAAGGATGAACTTAAAAGTATTGAAAAAATTATTGAAAAAAATATCATAAAAGATAAAGAATTAATTGAGTACTTTTATAAATGAAAAGGTATAGAAAGAAATTATACAGAAGAAGAAATTCAATCATTTATAGAACTTAGTGATTTTTTAGAATTACCATCAATTGATGAAATAGTAAAAAAATCTTTCTTTTTTCAAAAACAAACAAAAAAAGAAAAAAGAGAAATTAGAAAAAATATTCAAATGATTTTTCAAGATCCAGGTTCATCATTAAATGATAGAATGGCAATTGAAGAAATAATTGCAGAAGGTATGGAAAATTTCCCTGAATTATATAAAGGAGAAATTTTTAAGGAATTGTATGTTAAGGAATTTAATGAACAAAATCCCGATAGTATGATAACAATAGAACAAGCAACTCCAAATTTAGTAAAAAAACATATTATTTTAAAATTAATTAAATCTGTTGGTTTATTACCAGAACATCTGTCAAGATACCCACATGAATTTTCGGGAGGTCAAAGACAACGTGTTGGAATTGCAAGAAGCTTAGCAATGAAGCCAAAATTAATTATTGCTGATGAACCAATTAGTGCTCTTGATGTTTCAATTAGAGCACAGGTTTTAAATTTATTTAAAAAATTTCAAGAAGAATTGGATTTAACATATGTATTTATCGCTCACGATCTTTCAGTTGTAAGACACATTGCTGATAGAATTGCTGTAATATATCATGGTGAAATTGTTGAATTAGCTCCTGCTGAGGAATTATTTAGAAATCCTTTACACCCATATACAAAAGCATTGTTATCTGCAATTCCAATTCCAGTTCCTGAACTTGCAAAGCAAACAGAATTAATTGTTTATATTCCAGAAGAAGAACATAGAGATTATATTTTTGATTTACCTTATTTTAAAGAAGTTCTACCAGGTCATTTTGTATGAGCAAATAAGAGAGAGATTAGAGAAATTAAAAGAAAGTTAAAATAGAGAAAGGAAAATAACTATGGCAAAAAATTTTTTGAAAAAAACATTAGGGTTATTTAGCTTTACATTAGGAACTACATTAGTTACTTCTTCGATTGTTGCTTGTGGAATTTCTCTTGATTCACTTATGAATAGAATTGTTGACCCAAATGTGTTTAAAGATACTTATTCATTTAATATTACAAGTTGAAATACTGCACACACTATGCAAGCAGAAGATCAAAGAGTATTATCAAATGTATTTGATACACTATTAAAAACTGATGAATATGGGAGAATTTATGGTTCTCTTGTTGAAAGTACATATGGTCAATCAAAACATTCAAATGATGATAAATATTCATATGTTGGAGATACAAATGATAATAAAACAGAGTGAACTTATAAAATAAGAAATGAAGCTAAATGAAGTGATCATAATGGTGTGATACAAAGAGATGTTTTACCAAGTGATATTATAACAGCTGCAAAATATGCTTTAGTTTCAGCAAATGGTTCTGATGTTAGTAGTTTATGAACATCATTTATTGTTGGAGCAGCAGAAATAAATGCACAAATTGATAAAGAAAGTAAAGAAAGTAAAGAAAGTAAAGAAAGTAAAAAAAGTTCAGAAGAAATTGTAGAAAGAATATTTAAAGATTATATCAATAATAATAAATTTGGAATTATAGCAAATGATGAAGAAAAAACTGTAACTTTTAAGTTAGTTAAATCTGCACCATACTTTGAAAGTTTGTTAACATATTCAGTGTTTTCACCAATTATTGAAGCATACTCAGGTGTAATTACTGACTATACTAAAACTTGATATAATGGAGCATTTTTACCAAAAGAAGTTAATCCAAATGGAAAAATAATTCTTCAAAAAAATAAAGATTATCCTTTAAAAGATAATGTAAATATTGAAACAATTGAATATAGTTATCTTGAAGGTTCTTCTTCATCTAGAACAAGAACATTATTTGAATCAGGTTCAACTACAGGATTTAATATTTCAGCAGATGATTTAAAAGGTTGAAAAACATATATCGGAGATGATTATGAAAATCCAATTTTTGATGGAGCATATACAACTAAATCTGCAGATAGTGCAGCGTCATTTTTAATATTTTACAATTTTTATAATTGAAATATGAATGATGCTTCAAATCCAACTGAGCAAAAAATTGCTGAATCAGCTTCAAAATTATTACAATCAAAGGATGTAAGAGCTTTTCTATCAACTACATTTGACAGAAGTAAATTTGTAAGATACTTTTCAAAAACAATTGATGAAGTTGGTGAACCTTCAAAAATGCTTAGAAATACATTTACAGGAACAGAAGTTGCTGGTTTTGAAGGAAAAGATTACACAAAATTTGTTTCAGATGTTTATGATAATAAAACAGGAACTACTCCACCAACTGATGATTCGTATTCATTACAAGATGGAAAAGATGTATTCTTGGATAACTCTCAAAAATTATATGGAAAATCTAGAAATGAATTAATGGATTCAATTAATCAATTTATTTCAAAAAATGAATTAGTAAAAAATAAAGATGGAAAAGTTAAATTATCATTTTTACTTTCACCATCAGGAAGTGTTTCTACAAATCCATATGTAAACTACATGATTAAAACATTTAATTCAATAGAAAATAATCCAATTTATGTTGAAAGTACAACACCAGTTTCAACAGATGAATATGTTACAAAAGCACAATCTGGAAAATTTGATCTATTCATATCTGGATGATCACCTGACTATAAAGATCCTTCTTCATTCTTAGAAACACAATTTCTTGGTGGAGCATATTCAAATTATAATGGAAATACAAAATTATTTAAAAAGAAAGGAGAAACTAAATCTAATTTAACAAAAGCAATTTCTGTAGATGATTATGAAATAGCATTTTCTGCTACTAATAATGATAACAGTTCAGCTGCAAAAGATTTATTAGAAGCATGAATTAATTATACAAATAAAACTTCAGATATTGATGCAAATATAACTGAAGAACAAGAGCGTTATAAAAATTTTGCAGAACAAGAATATTCATTTTTCTATGAAACATTTATTGGACTTCCTTTGTATACAAGAGCAATGCCAATTACTTGAACAGTTAGCAATTTAATTCCATATTCAAAATCTTATGAAGCATTTGGAACTGCACAATATAGTTATTATGGTGCAAAAATAAGTCAAAAATTATGAACAAGAGAACAAATAAATGATTTTATGAAAACATTTAATCAAAATAAAAAAGAAGTCGATGCTGATTGGACTACTCATAGAGAAGGAATAGTACACTGACTATAATAAAATAAAAATTCTACTAATGTAGAATTTTTATTTTATTATATTATTGAGGTGTAAAAATGGCTAGTAAAATAACTGAAAAAATAGTTCAAATTTTAAATGATAAAAATAGAAATAATTTTGAATTATATAAAAATCAAGGATATAAAAATTTACTTAAAATTTATTTACAAGCGATTGCAAATGAAATTAAAGATGAAAAAATTCTTGAGTTAAATCTAAATAATTTTAATAGAGTAGAATATAAATCTTTTGACAATAAAAATATTGTTGGCATTTATCATTTGAATCCAAAAAAAACAAAAAAATGAATTATATCAATTCATGGTTATTCTTCTTCAAAAGAAGCATCAGCTGTGGGAGCATATTATTTTAATAGTTTAGGATATAATATTTTTTCATTCGATTTTAGAAATCATGGAGAATCAGATGATGCTCAAATTACTTTAGGAATAAATGAACAAAAAGATTTAGAAGCAACTCTAAACTACCTTAAAGAAAATTTTAATCCAAAAGAAATTGCTTTTATTGGTTTTAGTATGGGTGCTCATACTTTAAATAGATTAGCATTAGATATAAATCCAAAAAAATATAAAATTTCATTTGGAATTTCTGATTCTTCCTATTTTGAAACAGAAAAAGTTTTAAAAAAAATAATAAATACAATTGGAGGACCTCTAGTTGGAAATTTTTTAGATGGACTAGTAGAAGACGTAATAGAAGTGTATAATCAAAATCATAATATCGATGTAAAAGGAAATACACCAAAATACATGTTACCTTTATGTAAAGAATCTTTTCCTATTTTATTTATTCATTCCAAAGAAGATAAAATTACAGATTATGTTGATAGTGAAAAACTTTATAGTTTAAGAAAAATTTTAAATGAAAAAGATGTGATTCATATTTTTCAAACAGGAGAACATATTAGAACACAAATTAGTCATAATAAAATGTATTGAAAACTTGTAGAGGATTTTATTAAAAAAGTTAAATAGGTGAGTATATGAATAAAAAAGAATTAATTGTAGTTTTAGAAAATGTTTCAAAAATATTTAACAAAAAAGTTTGAGCAATTAAAAAGATAAATTTGAAAATTTATAAAGGTGAAGGTATTGCTCTTATTGGACCAAATCAATCTGGTAAAAGTGTTTTAGGAAGATTAATTGCAAGTCAAATAAAACAAACAGGTGGAATCATAGAATATTACTTTTCAAATGGAGATGCATTAAGTTCAATTGGTTTTCAATTTAGACAAACATCTTGACCTGATGGTTTTAAAGTTAAAGATATTTTTGAATTGTATAAAAATATTTATAATATGAAAGATAAGGAATGATTAGATGAAATCTTAAATGTTTTTGATATTTCATCAAGGTGAGAAAAAACTTTATCAATGTGTAATAATTCTTGATTACAATTATTTTCTATAGCCCTTGCCATACTTCATAAACCAGAATTTGTTGTTTTAGATGAAGTTTCATCTACTATAGGAATAGACTTTAAAGTGAAAGTATTAAGTTTTTTAAAAAAATATAGAGATGAAAACAAGGCAACTTTTATAATAATTTCACCAGATGAAACTACTTTTAATTATTTATGTAAAAGAATTATTGTTTTAGATAATGGACTTATTATATCTGATGATTATATTTCTGAATGAAATGAAAATTTAGATTTTGATAAATATTCATTGCAAATAATGCAAGCAATTGCAGAAAAAGAAGTCAATATTAATCCAGATCCAGTTTTTAAACCAATTTTAAGAAAATATGAAAGTCAATTAGAAAAATTTAGAGCAAAATTTTTAACTTTTTTAGAAAAAAATGTTCAATTTGAAAATGAAGAAAAAATTATTTATATAAAAAATATAAATTTTCATGTTAATGAATTACATGACCAATTAATTAATATTTCAACATCAGCCTTAAATAAAAAAAATGTTGATGATGTTAAAAATAACACAAAAAAATTAATTAAATTAATCAAAAAAACTAAAAGACAATTTAATAAAATGGATAATAAAGTAGAGTACAAAAAATCTGCCTTAACTTTTTTTAAAAAAATTGCAATGTTTTTAAAATATCTAGAAGAAGAATTATACCTCAATTTTAAATCAAGTAAATTTTTAGTTAATGAAAATGAATTAACAGCAGAATTGACTAAAAAGGAAGTCACAGAGTTATTTTTTTTAAAGAAAAAGTATATTCAAGAAGAAATAAGAATAATGAAATTAGAAAACAGAAATTTTAAAAGACAAGAAAAAATAAAAAAACAAACTACTAATTAATGGAGAATGAATTATGCAACAATCAAGATGAAGTATTTTTAAATCTATTTGAAAAATTCAATGAGATAATTATAAAAAAGATAGCTTTAATATTTTTTCTGGTTGAGTAATTACAACAATTACTTTAGTTGTGTGATTAGCATTCAAAAATTCTGGTTCAATGACTTATGATGAATTCGTTCTTGCTAGTGCTATTGGTATTAGTGGAATAAGAAATTGTTTATTTAATTTTCATAAAACTCTTCATGATTTTAAATCAACTTTATTTTTTGAAAGGCTTTTTAATACAAAGATATCAAAAACATTTATTTTTGGAACAATGATATTATTCAATCAAATTATGAATTCTTGTGTCACTTTATTTTTAGTTGGTTTATCTATGTTATTTCCAGAACAAAGACAATCTATACAAAGTGTTAATTGATTTTCATTTTTTCTTGGCTTTATTTTATTGCTTTTAATGTCAAATTTAATTGCCTTCATTTTAGCATTTACAATAAAAAAATATGAAATAGCAGCAGTTTATGGAAATATCTATTATTTTGGTTCTGTTTACTTACTTGGTTTGGGTATTCCATACAGTACATTGTCAAGCTCTCAAACTATTATAATAATCAGTTTTCTTTTTCCACAAAGATATGTTTTAAATATTATGGATTCAGGTTGAATTAATGATTTTTATATGCAAAATGAATCCTTTGGTTATAATGGAAATTTTTGAATTCCTTATGTTGTAAGCTTTATTTTAATTTTAGTTTTTTTAATTATTTTGATATTTATTTTTAGAAGGAAATTTGAATATGAAAACAAAAAATACAAAAGATATTCAAATACAAAAAAACACTTAGCAATTATTTATTCAATAAAAAGAGCTTCAACTATTAGTGAACTTGAAGAAGCAATGAAAATATGAAATTCATTATTACCAAAAAATGAAAAAATGAAAAAATTAAGAATTAAGAAAATAAAAATTAAGAAAATAAAAAAAGGAGAATAAAGAATGACAAAAACAAAATTCAAATTAAATTTAAAGATTTTTTATAATTTATATATTTTGTCAATAAAATCCTTTCTTTATTCACCTTTAAATATGTTTTTAGGAGTTTTTTTAATACTTTTTATTTTAATAATTTGATTACTTTTTAAAAGTGATGACCCATTTATTTTTGCAAGTGCAATTGGGACTTTAATAGCACGAAATGGTGTTCATACTTTCTATAGAAATGTTAATATGAACAGAACTGTTGGTTTTAGTCAAAGAATGAAATTTACAGGTATGAATGGTTTTTTAAGGCCTTTTGCAAATATCTTGGCATCATTTACAATAAATGCTTTAATTCTTATGTTAATGTTAACAATAATAATAATCTTTTTTAAAGAACAAAGGAATATGTTTGAACATGTTAATTGGACTATGTTTTTAACAGGAGCATTTTTACTTTGAATTTTATCAGTTTTAATAAGTTACTCAATTTATGTATTTTGTAAAAATCAAACTTGAGGAAATATTATTGCAAGTTTAATATATTTGATTTCATATAATTTACTAGGTTGTGCATTTCCTTATGAAACAATTGCAGGTAATGCTCCTTGATTAAATTTTGTCTTATATTTTGTTCCTCAAAGATATATGATGAATGTTATGCAGGCTGGTTGAGTTGATGCAACAAATTTAAATTACCTTGGAAAGAATAATGGACAATATAAAGTAGATTTTAAATTAAGAGAAAATTTATTAATTCCTTATTTAATTACATTTTCTTTTATTCTAATACTTTCAATTTTACTAATTACATTTATAATTATTAACGTGCAAAGAAGAAAAAAAGATGGTTATGGTGCAAATATTGTTTTGAAATTATCTTCAAAATATATTAGAGATATCAAAAGGTGTACTAATATTGAAGAATTAAATAATTTAAGAAGTCAACATCTAACTCAATTAGGTTTTGATAGTAATTATATTAAAAATAATGAAGGTTATAGCAATTTTAAAAATTTAAAGCATAAAAAGGGTAAAAATAGATAAGGAGAAATTTATGAAAATTATAGATTTAGATAAAACAGAGTTAAATGCAACTGAAGAATCAATTTTAAATTTAATCAATAATGATCCGACTTTTTTTTGTACTCATTCAATTCAAGAAGTCTCAAAAGAAAGTAATGTTAGTCCTTCAACAATGACGCGAGTTTGTCAAAAATTGGGATTTAAATCTTTTAAATCAATTCAAATGTTTGTTTATGAAAAATCAAGATTAGAAAGTGATTATTATCAATTGGGTGATGATAAAACAATTGAACAAATTGTTCATAATGTTAGAGGTGCTGCACTTTATACAATTAATGAAACTTTAAGTAATATTCATTATAAAACAATTGAAGATATTTCAAGAAGAATGTATATATCAAATCGTATAATTATTTTTGGTTTAGAGCAACAACAAACTAGTGCAAATTCATTTGTTTTTAACTTAGGAAGAATTGATATCCCAGCTCAAGGAGTATCTAATATTCATACTTATGCTCAAAGAGTTATATTTTTTGATGAAAATGATTTTGCAATTTTTATTACAAGAACTGGTTGAACAAAAGAAATTATTGAATCAATTAAGTGAACATACTCAAAAAAAATACCTATTTTAATATTGACTGCTGATATTGAAGTAACAAAAAAACAATTAGAGCCAGAAGTTAATATTAAAGAAATTTATATAATAGAAACTCAAACTATTAAAGATGATAAGATAAAATATCCATCAATTTCTTCAGTTCCTGGAGAGATGATTATTTTTGACTTAATTTTTAATATAATAGTTAGTTTAAATGACGAATTTAAGGAAAAATTTGCAAAAACTGCAGAAATTTCTTTAAATTGGAATTTTGAAGGACATTTATAATGGAAAAAAATGAATTACAAATGAAAATAAAAAAATTAGAAAAAGAATTAGAGAATTATTATAAAAAAGAAGAATATACAGAAGCAGGTATTAAAAAAACAAAAGAAGTTTATGATATTGCAAGACAAAATGCAGAAAAAATCATCTTTAAAGCAGTAACCTTTACACATGATTTTAAAAAAAGTATTTCAGAAACTCTTTATTTAATCCAAAAAGATAAAAATAATTTTGAAAAATATGTTGATGAATTTATTGAAAAAAATAATTATTTTCTTACAGATGAAATAGATGAATTAAAAGAATTAATAAAAAAAATTGTTGATAAAATTTATAAAGATACTACTTCATAAAACTAATTGTTTTATTGTATAATAATTTTATATATGGGAGAGATTTTAAAATGAAAAAACTACTTAGTTTATTGGCAGTAACAAGTTTAGTAGCAACTTCAACAACATCTGTAATTGCTTGTTCTGATAACACAATATTAGATCTCTCATCTTTAAATTGAAAATGAGATTTAGGAAATTTTGAAGTTAATGATGATGAAATAATTAATCAAAAATACATTATTAAAAAACTTGCAGAAATTAATAAAATTAGTATAGAAAATGAAAGTGATATTGAAAAACTTGTAAATATTTATTTTGATTTTTCTTCAATAACTTTACTAAATTCTACAATTCAACCAAGAGAAGATGAAATAATGCAATATACTGCAAAAATTTCATCAAATTTAAATTCAAAAATAGTTAAAAGAAATCAAACAATTACTTTTAAAGCAAAAGTTTCAGATATTATAAAGGCAAAATCACCAATTGAATATACTGAGCATAATATATCAGGTTATTGGTATCAATGAGAAACTAAAATTGAATCAAAAACTTTATCTGCAGAAGATACATTACTAGTAAATTTAAAAGATTCAAGCTACTCAATTATTAATTTAGCTTATTTATTATCAACTAAAAATTATGATACAAATCTTGATTTGTGATTAACTAAGGAAAATATTGATTATTTAAATACTAGAAATAAAAATATTGATCAAAAAAAATACATAGCTTTTTTTGGTGGCGCAACAGGAGATAGAATGCTTTTTTCATGAGACCAAAAAAATGATTTAAAAATTTCTTTAAAAGAAAAAATAGATACTTTAAATTTAGATGGAATTGATTTAGCAATTTCTGGTCAAACTTTATATAATAGAGAAAGCCAAGAAACTATTTCTCAAGCTATTAGAGAAGTAATGATTGAAAAGTGATTAGAAAATAAAAATTTTTATCTAACATTATCTCCAAAATTACAATATTTATTTTTAAAAGATTATGAAAGAAATTCTGCAAGTTATATTCCTTTTATTGAATCATTACAAGGATGGTATGAAGATATAAATGTATTAATTACAAATATATTTAGAACTAAATATAGCATTATTGCAAAGGAAACAATTACAAGTAAAAATGTTAATTTAAAAAAGGGTGAAATAATATATTCTGCTCTAGGTGCTCAAGAACCTGAATATTTTTATTTAATAATTAGAAGTTTAATTGATTTGTCTTGAAATAATGGATCAGGTTATTATTCACTTGTAAATAAACCTGTAAGAATTGGTTTAGCAGATAAATATGGTGCAATTGCAGGAACAGTAGAAGATATAAATAGTGAAACTAACGAACCAACAAATATAAAAAAGCACTAGATCAGTTAAAAGAAGATGTTGATCAAAGTAAATTAAAAAATTTTGTTGGCTTAAACAACTTTGCAATAAATATTGATCAAGTTATTTCAAATGAGTTTCCAATTAATTCTGAAACTTTAAAATTTAATTACAGTGATTATTTCTCAACTTTGGTTGATGAATTAATAAAAGAAGAAAATAATGAGACACAAGTTTAAAAAACACTTTTCAGAGAGTTAATGTTTGGTGTGAATTAACAAGGAGTTTTTAAGCTTATCACTCATTTTATTAGGAGAAGAAAGGTTTTACACTGATTAGAACTCCTCGTTAGGATTGCGTATAAATCTATTAAAAGATATATAATCATTTTTTGATTATATAAATAGGATGGTACCGCGGTTAAACGCTCCTATATTTAGGAGTGTTTTATTTTTAAGAAGGGAATTTAAAAAATGGAAAAAAATTATAAAGATACTTTGCTAATTTATCAAACTGATTTTGAAATGAAAGCGGATTTGAAATTAAAAGAGTCAAAAATTCAAAATAAATGATTAAGTGAAAAAATATATAATAAAAGATTAAAACAAGTAAAAAATAGACCTACTTTCACTCTTCATGATGGGCCACCATATGCAAATGGAAATATTCATGTGGGTCATTCATTAAATAAAATTTTAAAAGATTTTATTGTTAGATGAAAAAATCAAATTGGATTTAATTCAAATTATATAATGGGTTGAGATACTCATGGTTTACCAATTGAAACTGCAATTGCAAAAACTGGAGTAGATAGAAAAACATTAAGTCCTGTTACTTTTAGAGAAATGTGTAAAAATTATGCACTTGAACAAATTTCAATTCAATCTGAACAATTTAAGAGATTGGGTATTTTTACAGATTATGATGTAAAATATATAACTTTAACTCAAGATTTTGAAAATAGTGAATTAAATCTTTATTTAAAAATGATTGAAAAACAATTGATTTATAGAGATTTAAAACCAATTTTTTGATCACCTTCAAGTGAATCTGCATTAGCCGAAGCTGAAATTGAATATGCAGAAGTTAAATCACCGAGTATTTATGTTGCTTGCCAAATAAAGGATGAAAAATTTGAAAATACATATTTTGTAGTTTGAACAACAACACCTTGAACAATTCCAGGAAATCAATTAATTGCAATAGCAAGTGATTTAGAATATGTTCAAATATCTGTTAAAAATGATTCTCGCTATTTTATAATTGCAAATGATTTATTACAAATAGTCAGTGAAACTATTGGATGAGAAGAAGTTAAAGTAATTAATAAATATAAAGGAATTGAGTTAAAAGGCATAAATTATCACCATCCTTGATATGAACAAAAAACAGGTTTTACTGTAATTGGAGATCATGTTACAAGTGAATCAGGAACAGGTTTAGTTCATACAGCTGGGGGATTTGGAGAAGATGACTTTAAAATAGTTAAAGAAAATAATTTAGAAGCTTTTGCACCAATTGATAAACAAGGAAAATTTGATGTTACAGTAAATGATAAAAAATTGGAAGGAGTTTTTTATGAAGATGCAAATAAAATTATTGGAGAATATTTAAGTAAAAAAAATCTTTTATTAAAATTAAAATTTATAAAACATTCATATCCTCATGATTGAAGAACAAAAAAACCAGTAATGTGAAAAGCAACTCATCAATGATTTATTGGTTTAGATAAAGTAAAAAAAGAAATTGATAAAGTAATTGTTGAAAATGTTAAAACTAATCCAGAATGATCAAAAGAACGACTAAGAAATATTATAAAAGATAGAAATGATTGAACTATTTCAAGACAAAGATTGTGAGGAGTACCAATTATAGCTTTTTTTGATAAACAAAAAAATCCTCATATTGAATTTGAAGTTGTAAAATATGCAATTGATGTAATAAAACAAAAAGGAACAAATGTTTGATTTGAATTACCAGCAGATGATTTTTTACCTGAAAAATATAGAAATCAAGGTTGAACAAAAGAAAAAGATATTTTAGATGTTTGATTTGATTCAGGAAGTTCAAATATTGCATTAGAGCAAAATTTCAATTTACAAAGACCTTTTGATGTATATTTGGAAGGAAATGATCAATATAGGGGATGATTTAATTCATCAATGATAAATTCAGTTATTTTTGATGGAAAGCCAGCATACAAAGAACTTTTAACTCATGGAATGACAAATGATGAAAAAGGTAAAAAAATGTCAAAATCAATTGGAAATACAATTGATCCTTTAGTAATTGCAGATGAATTAGGTGCAGATATTTTAAGATTATGAGTATTATCAACAGACTTTACAGATGATCAAAGAATTGGAAATGAAATATTAAAACAAGTTTCAGAATCATATAGAAAAATTAGAAATACAATGCGATTTATTTTATCTAATTTAGTTGATTTTGATCCAAATTTAAATTATAAAAAAGATTTAGAAGAAGTTGATTTATTTGCACTACATAATTTATCAATTACAAAAGATAAAATAAAACAAGCTTTTGAAAATTATCAATTTAATAATGTTTTTAAGTTAATAAATAATTATATTACAAATGACTTATCATCATTTTACTTAGATTTTATTAAAGATATTATCTATGTTGAAGCAAAGGATTCAATTAGAAGAAGACAAGTTCAAACAGTAATGTATGAACAACTATGAGCATTACTTGATATGTTAAAGCCAATTTTAATTCATACTGTTGAAGAAGTTTATACTCACATGAAAAACATTAAAAAAGAGGATTCAATTCATTTAGTTGATTGAAAAGAACAAAGTTTTATTCAAAAAGATGAATTTGTAAATCGTTGAAATGCAGTTCTTGCACTTAGAAATGATGTAAATGAGGCACTTGAAAAAGCTAGAAATGAAAAAATTATAAAAAAGGGTTTTGAAGCAAAAATATTTATTCAATTAAAAAAAGATTTTGATTATATTAAAAAAATTAAAGATTTGTATCAAATTTTAATAGTTAACTCAATTGAATTTATTTCAGGAGAAGAAAATATTAATTATAAAGTAGCAAATGTTAGTGTAGAATTAAAACAAGGATTAAAGTGTCAAAGATGTTGAGCTATTTTTGATAATTTAATAGATGATATTTGTCAAAGATGTCATGAAGTAATAAATTAGGAAGTGAAATAATGAAAGAATTCTTTTTTAATTTAAAGGGAACTTTAAAAAACTATAATTATATCTTAAAGTACAAATTAGTATGATGTTTACCAATCATACTTTTTTTACTTTTTTTAGACTGATTGAGCAAAGGAATAGTTACTTCAACAATGAATTTGGGTGATGATAAAGAATTTATTTCAGGATTAATTAATTTTGAGTATACAATTAATCCTGGCGCAGCTTATGGGATAAATGCAGATTTACCAACATTGGCTATTTCTATTGCAATATTTGTGAGTTTATTTATAATAGTTGCTTTTATTTTTGTTAAAGACAAATGATGAATACTAGGTATAAATTTTATGTTAGCAGGAAGCCTTGGAAATTTAATTGCTAGAATTTGAGCACCTCCAACAGAAAATGGAATTTATGGTGGTGTTGTTGATTTTTTAAAATTCGATTTTAGTTTTTTAGGATCAGATAGTTATATTTTTAATTTAGCTGATGCTTGAGTTACAATCTCGGTAATATTAATTATTATTGCTTTAATTATTTATTTATATTGTGAAATTTATGAATTAAAATTAAAAAAGAATGAAAAACTTTTTGAAATATACAATGATGTTCAATCACAAAAATTACTTACTTTTGAAATATATTGATCAACTTTTTATAAAAAAGACTCAGAAAATAAAATTTCTTACAAAGAATATATTCAAAAAATGAAAAGTTTTAATATGAAATGAAAAAATGAAAAAAAGGAGAATAATTAATGAATCATATAGAAATAAAGATTGATTATGATTCAGAAAGATTAGATAAATATCTCACAAATTATTTAAAACAGGAATATAATTTTTCAAGAAGTTATATTCAAAAAATGATTGATTCAGGAGAAATTTTAATAAATAATACTTTTACAACTTCAAAATATAATCTTTTAGTTGGAGATATCATTACAATAAATATTAATGAACCTGAAGAAATGAGTGCTAAACCAGAAAATATTGATTTTGAAATTTTATATCAGGATAATGATATTTTAGTTTTAAATAAACCTAATAATTTAGTAGTTCATCCAGCTGCTGGAAATCCTTCAGGAACATTAGTTAATGCTTTACTTTATAAAATTAAGGATCTATCTTCAATTGGTGGAGTTTTAAGACCTGGAATTGTTCATAGATTGGATAAAATGACAACAGGAATAATGATTGTTGCAAAAAATGATAATGCACATAAAAAACTAACAGATATGTTATCAAAAAATGAAATTCACAAAGAGTATTATGCAATTGTACATGGAGTAATTGAACCAAATGCAGGATTAATTGATGCACCAATTGGTAGGCACAAAACTGATAGAAAAAAAATGACCGTAACAGACATTAATTCAAAACATGCCAAAACTAATTTTAAGGTAATTCAAAGATTTGAAAAACATACTTTAATTAGCTGTGTTATTGAAACAGGAAGAACACATCAAATTAGAGTTCATATGAATTACATTAAACATCCAGTTTTAGGAGATTATCTTTATTCCTATAGAGAAGATCAAAAGTTAGAATTTGGTCAATATTTGCATGCTTACAAGCTTGAATTTAATCATCCTATTACAAATAAAAAATTAGAATTAATATGTGAATTACCAAAGGAATTTAATGATAAAATAAAAGAGTTATAAAGATAGGTGTATAAAATATGAAAACAAATTTTAATGAACTTAAACTTAATTTAGTTAATTATTTTGTTAAAGTTGAAAAATATAAAGCAGTTGAGAAATTTAGCTCTGATTATGTTTCTTATTTAGTAAATAAAAAAAATCAGTACAAAATAATTAGAATTACTATTGGATCACCTGTTAGTTCAGATAAAAATCTTGAACAATTGAAAGAAGAACTAAAAGAAGCAAAAAGACAAAAAATTCAAATTTTGAATATTGCAATTACTTCAGATAAAATTGAATTGGAATTTGAAGGGAAATTGGTTATAGTTGACTCAGTTGAATTAGCTATGAAAAGGTTAGTTAAAATTTTTCCAAAAATTAATTCATTAGAAAAAAGATTTAAAAATCAATTAAAAGAAGAGGACGAAGACGGAATTGAAAATATTTCAACAGAAGAAGTTATTGAAATGTTAACAAATCCTTCAAAATCTTCAAATCTTAAGTTAAAAAATGCAGTAGCAAGAATGAATCGTCATAGTAATATTTCAATAGTTCTTTCATTAATTTTTATAATTATGCCAATTGTTACAGTTATTTTATCTTTTATGTTTTTTTCAAATTCATCAATAAATGGTTATGTTGTTGATTTATTTTTTGGTGGAACAAATAGAAATTTAACAATTAATGGTCAACAATGGTGAAGAGTTTTTACTTATGGGTTTACAACAAATTCTGGTGGAATAATTTTTGCTTTAATTCAAATTTTCTTTATTTCAGGAATGGCAATTAAACTATCTCGATATACTGAGGGACTTGTTGGCTCAATTAAATTTGCTGCAGCAGTATTTATTACATATCCATTAGCAGGTTTTTTTGTATCAACAAGTTCTGTTTCTGAAACTTATATTTATTCTGGTAGTCTTGGATTCTTAGCAAGTATTGTTGGTATTTTGGGTGTTACAACTTGATCTAAAAAAAGAGAAGCAATCCAATTGTTCTCAAAAAATAGATTAGTTATTCCAATCATTATGCTTGTAATTTATCCACTATTTACTTCTTCATACTTTCAATACATCTTAATAATTGCTTCTGCTGCAATTAGTACAAGTATTACTGTACTTTTAACATATGATTGAAAAAATAGTAGAGATAAATTATTTATTTTACCAATTTTTATATTAGCAGCATGTATTTTGGCAGCATTTACATTTACTTTTATACCATCATTTTCTTCAGCACATGATATTTATTCATTAAATGCAATTAGTTTATATAAACAAAAAGGTTATATTTCAATTGAAGGTGCAAATAAACTATTTAATTTAAACGGTTGATACTGGTGATATGATACTAGTGGCACTTTACATAGTGGGTTATAAAATATGAAAAGAAAAAATTATATTGATTGAGACACATATTTTCTTGCAATGGTTCAATTAAATGCAATGAGAAGTAAAGATCCAGATACTCAAGTTGGTTCTGTCATTGTTAATGATTTAAAACAAATTATTTCAACAGGTTATAATGGTCTTCCAAGAGGATTAAGCGATGATAATTATCCTTGAAATAGAAAAGGCGAATTAGAAAATACTAAATATCCTTATGTAGTACATGCTGAATTAAATGCAATATTATCTTCAAAAGAATCAGTTATAAATTGTATTATTTATACGAGTTTATTTCCTTGTAATGAATGTACAAAAAGTATAATTCAATCAGGTATAAAAAAAATAATATATTCTAATGATAAATATAATGGAACAATTGAAAATAAAATTGCAAAAAGAATGCTTGATGATGCGGGAATTATTTATGAAAATAAAAAAGAAGTTAAACTAAAAATAATGGATTAAAAAAAAGATTTAATTTAAATCTTTTTTTTAATTTCATCATTAAAATGCAATTTTATAAAATTAATAGATTCAACTTTAAATTCTTTTTTATATTTTTGTACAAATAATTTAACATTATTCCCAGCTCCTAAAGGAAGTTTAATTTTATAAGTGTTTTGCAGGTTTTCTATTTCACTTAGAAAAAAATATCTTGCAATTATGCTTGCACAAGCAACAGCTAAATATTTTGACTCTGCTTTTGTTTGAAAATAAATATTTTTAACAATATCTTTTTCTTTTTCTAAATAATAAAAATATTTATTCTCATTAACAAATTGATCCATAATTATAGGCACTGTTTTTAAATCATTATTTAACTCAATTACTTTTTTTAGTGAATTATTATGAGCGATTGCTTTTAAAAAATGTGTATTTTTATAAAAAGTATATTTTTCATTGTATTCCTTATTTTTCATTATATAAACACTAAATTTAACCTTATCTTTTAATTGAAAAAATAATTTTTCAATTTTTTCATTTGAAATAGTTTTTGAATCTTTTATCATATTTATTAAATTTAAGTTATTTTTTTCAAAGTCCTTGTCCAAATAACAAGCACAAGTAACTAAAGGACCAAAAAAATCACCAACACCAACTTCATCACAACCAATATTAGGTAATTCTATAATTTTATTGTTTACTATTTTATTAATTAAATTTTTATCTTTTAATAAATTATATTTATTTGCTAGTAAATTAGCACTTTTTCCTTGAAATAAAATGGTTTTATTATTATAAATATTTATAACTGTATTATCTTCTAAACGAAAAAAATATCTTATATTAGCATTATTATTTTTACTTATTAAAAATTTTTTATTATCTTTGATAATTGTATTTATTATTGAAATTTCAACGTTTTTAAAGCTATTCATAGTAACCACCGTTCTTTTAATAAATTATAAAGTAAAATAAGTATTAGGTATCATACTAATAAAATTGGTATAATAATTTTTAGTAGAAGGGTTTGTGAAATATGCTAATTAATATTGGACCTTGATGACTATTTGATTTAATAGCAATTTCTGTAATAATAGGTTGTACTATTTTTGGAATAGCTCGTGGATTTTTTATGTCTTTTTATATTTTAATAGTTGAAGTAATTGCAGTTATTATTTTAATGTTTATACCAGCATTACTTACAAATTCATTAAATCCATTGGTAATGAAACTATTAGTTAAATTTGGTTTAACAGATCTTTTTAGTGCATTTGGAGATAGTTTATCAGGCTTTATTACTGGTTTATTACCAGGAGGAACTGAAAATCTATCTATTGACGGTTCTGGTGCTTCTTATGAGGTTTTAAAAACATTTTCAGCACTAATTTTATATTTATGTTTAAGTATTTTTATATTTTCACTTGTTAACTTAATTGGATTTATTCTTTACTGACCAATTAAGAAAAAACTTAAATCTATTAAAGTTGTTGGTAGTGTTGATACTTTATTAGGGGCTTTTAATGGATTAGCTTTGGGTATGATATTATCAATGAGCGTGAGTTTTTTTGCAAGTTTTCCAATATTTTCAACAGATACTCAAAAAATAGGTCTTACTGATACTTCAAATTGAAGTGATCAAGATTATTATGATTATATTGAAAATGGTGGATCATATAAAAAATATTCGATAGCAAATAATATAACAACTTCAATTCCAAGTATTCCAATTTTTTCTTTTACATATACTAATTCTTGTGTTTCAAAATATATTATTAAACCAATGTTAGTTATGGGTACAGAATTATCTAAAAATGAAAATTTAAGTACGTTATCAAATTTCTTTATAATTTATGAAGATTTATTAACAGAGGGTTATTCATCAGATAATCCATTAAAATCACCAATTACAACTTGTATAGAAACAATGCCAGAAGATTCGAGATCTATTTTCAGGTTACTTTCTGAAGCAATGTTATATGGTTCAAAAGTTTTTGCAGCACAAGATTCAGCTAATGAAAATACTTCTTTACATAGTATTGATTTAATTAATGCATTAGATTCATATTATGTTTCTACAAAAGGTTCAACAGAGGGAATTCATGATGCTTGATTAAATGAAGAAGAAATGGTTAATTTTTACTCATGGGCTGAAAGTAATCAAATGGAAAATCCTTTTTTAACTCTTGCACAAAATATTAATGAAACTTGAGCAACAACAGAAACAATAAAGGAAAGATATATTGTTTCTGTTTTGAAAAATCCAAATTTAGTGTATAAATTTTTAAAAAATATTAATTATGTGAATTCTATTACAAGAAAGAATTTGGATACTTTACCTTTTATTTCTTCAAGTTATTCTTCGACTTATTTATTTCAAAATTTGGAAATAGTACCTTCAGGAGAACTTAAATTTGGTCAATTTTCAAATAATTTATCAACAGGCAAAACAATTGCTGACATAAGCATAAATGAAAATAATTTTTGAGAAAATTATAATAAAAGAGGATATTATTGAATACGCTACTATTTTGATTTTGCAAATAGTAGTTTGTGGAGTTAAAAAAAATGGCAAAAATAGGAATAGATATTATTGAAAATAGTAGAATTAATTTATCAGAGAAATTTTTTAAAAAAATTTTACACTCAGATGAATTATTAATATTAAATAAATTTTCATCTGAAGAAGCAAAAATTGAATTTGTAAGTGGTAGATGAGCTGCAAAAGAAGCAATTATAAAGTGTTTTGAACAACCAATTTCTATGAGTAAAATAAATATTGTCTACATTAATAATAAACCAGTTATTTTAAATGATGATTTAAAAGGAATTGAAATATCTATAAGTCATGAAAAAAAATATTCGGTTGCAGTCGCATTAAATCTATAGTGATATAGATTTTTTTATTGAAATTTATATTTAATTTATTTTTTTTAATCTAATATATAATTTATAAAGGTGATTATATGAAACAATATTTAGAATTAGTAAATGATATTTTAAAAAATGGTGAAAAAAGAGAAGATAGAACAAATACTGGTACGATATCAAAATTTGGAATTCAATCAAGATATGATTTAAGGGATGGATTTCCATTAATAACTACAAAAAAAGTCTTTTTTAAAGGCATAGTACATGAAATTTTATGATTTATAAAAGGAGATACAAATATAAAATATTTAATCGATAATGGAGTTAATATTTGAAATGAATGACCATTTGAAATATTTAAAAAGTCAAAAGATTATAATAATGAGTCTTTAACAGAATTTATTGAAAAAATAAGAAAGGATAATAATTTTGCAAAGAAACATGGTGATCTGGGACCAGTATATGGTAAACAATGGAGAAATTTTAATGGTGTTGATCAATTTGCAAAATTAATAAATGATATTAAAACAAATCCATTTTCAAGAAGATTAATAATATCTGCTTGGAATCCAGCAGAAATTGAAACAATGGCTTTACCTCCATGTCATTCACTATTTCAATTTTACGTATCAAAGGATGGTTATTTAGATTTACAGTTATATCAAAGAAGTGGAGATATTTTTTTAGGAATACCTTTTAATATTGCAAGTTACTCTTTATTATTAACTTTAGTAGCTTTAGAATGTTCTTTAAAACCACGCTACTTTATTCATACAATTGGAGATGGACATATTTATCTTAATCATTTAGATCAAATTAACATTCAACTTTCAAGAACACCTATGCCTCTTTCAAAATTAATAGTAGATTTCAATAATAAATCAATCTATGATATTAAATTTGAAGATATAAAAATTGAAAATTATCAAAGTCATCCTTCAATCAAGGGAAAGGTTGCTGTTTAATGGTTATATTAATATGAGCTCAAACAAAAAAAGGTGTTATTGGTTTAAATAATAAACTTCCTTGAAATATAAAAGAAGAAATGCAACATTTTATTAATTCAACAAAAAATAAAACTATTTTGATGGGAAGAAATACTTGAGAATCTTTAACTATAAAACCACTACCAAATAGGCAAAATATTTTAATTACTTCAAGAAGTCTGGAAAAAAGGTATAATAATGTTGAAATCTCAACAGACTTAGATCTTATTTTGGAGAAATACAGAAATTCTCAAGAAGATTTATATGTAATTGGTGGTCTACAAATTTATTTAACTGCATTAAAATTTGCAGATAAATTAATTATTAGTGAAATAAAAAAAGAATATAATGGAGATACTTTTGCACCAAAATGAGATAAAAAACAATATAGATTAGAGTCCAAAACTGAATTTGAAGAATTTATTGTTTATGTGTATGAGAGGAATTAACAAATGATAAAAAATGAAATAAAAGAAGAACAAACTGATGTTAATAAAATTGAAGAACTTAGCCCTGTTGAAATAGAAGAAGCAAAGGAAAAGACAGAAACTGCTCATTTAAGTAAAGCAAAATTATTTTTTAATATGCTTAGTATTTGATCAGTTATTAAAAAAGCAAAAAAAATTAATAAAAAAATTAAGAATGATCCTAATTTTTATACAGAAGAATGAAGATATAATTGAGTTAAAAAAAAGTGTAGAAAAGTTTTAAAATTAACAAATGTTTATATTGATGTTGTAGGAATTGAAAATTGACTTGATAGAGGAATTGTTTTGGCACCAAATCATCAATCAAATTTAGATCCAATTTTAATGTTTTCAGTTAATGATTTTTTAATTCAACAGCCTGTGGCTTTTATTGCAAAAAAAGAATTATGAACACAAAAAATATTTAAAAATTTTATGAATCTAACAGACAATGTACCGATTGATAGAAATAACCCAAGAAGTGCATTAACTGCTGTTAAAGAAGCAAAAGAATTAATTTCTGAATATAAAAGAAGTTTGGTTATTTTTCCAGAAGGGACTCGAAGTGCAAAACAAGAAATTGGTGAATTTCAATCTGCAAGTATGAAAGTTGCTCAAATGGCATATGTACCAATAGTTCCAGTAACTATTATTGATTCATATAAATTATTCATTAAAAGACCAAAAGGAAAATTTAGAATTAAGATTATTTTTGGAAAACCTTTAATGCCTGAAAAATTTATTTCTTTGAAAACAGAAATGTTAACAAAAAATGTTCAAAGAGAAGTTCAAAAGAATATGGATTTATATAAGGATTGAGATCCAAAAAAACTTAATATAACACCTAAAAAAATTGATAAAAAAAGTAGAGTAGTATTTTATTAATAGAATAGGAGATTAAAATGAATTTTTCAACAATTATAGAAAAAAAGAAAAGATCTATTGAATTAGATGAAAAAGAAATAAAATGATTAATAAAATCATTTGTAGATAATTCATTAAAAGATTATCAAATGTCTGCATTTAATATGGCAGTTTGATTTAATGGAATGACTCCAAAAGAATTAGGTATTTTTACACAAGAAATGATAAATTCAGGAAAAACTTATAATTTTGATGGAGTTGATGGTATAAAAGCTGATAAACATTCAACAGGTGGAGTTGGAGATAAAACAAGTTTAATTTTTTCACCACTTGTTGCAAAATTTGGTGTAAAAGTTGCAAAACTTTCAGGAAGAGGTTTAGGTCCAACTGGAGGAACAATTGATAAGTTAGAAAGTTGTATTGGTTGAACTGGAGAAATTTCAGAACAAAAATTTAAAGAAACTTTAAATAAAGTGGGTATCTCAATTATGAGTCAATCAAAAGAAATTGTCCCAGCAGATAAAAAACTTTATTCTTTAAGAGACGTTACAGGAACTGTTGATTCAATTCCATTGATTGCATCTAGTATTATGTCAAAAAAACTTGTTATACCAGCAGATAGCATAATTCTTGATGTAAAAATGGGAAGTGGAGCTTTTATGAAAGATTTGGAAAGTGCTGTTAAACTTTCTAAAACAATGATTTCTATAGGAAAAGAACATAACAGAAATGTTAATGTAATGATTACAAATATGGATAAACCACTAGGTAGAGCAATTGGTAATGCAATTGAAGTTAAAGAAGCATGAGACACATTGAATGGTAATGGTCCTGAGGACTTAAAAGAATTATGTGTTATTGCAGCAGCTTTAACACTTGTTGAAAATAATATTTTTAAAAATTTAGAAATTGCAAAAAAAGAATTATATAAAGTTTTAGAAGAAAAATCTGCAGCACCTTTGTTAAAGGAATTTGTTGAAGCTCAAAATGGTAATTTTAATTTAATTTTAGATTATGATAATAGTTTTAAAGTAAAACATAAAATTGAAATAAAAGCAGATACTGATGGCTATCTTTCTTTTAAAACTGCAGATGATTTGGGCTATCTTTCAGTACTTTTAGGGGCAGGGAGAGCAACAAAAGAGGAACAAATTGACTTTGCAGCAGGAATTTATTTAAATAAAACAACTAATGATTTTGTAAAAAAAGATGATTTAATTATGACTTTATATACAAATAGAAATGACATTGAAAATTTTATTAAAACAGCAAAAGAATTAATTGTTTTAAGTAATCAAAAAAGTGAAGATAATTTAATTTTAAAATTAATTTCTTCAAAGGATATTTAAAAAAAATTTATTTTTTATTTTATTAAAAATTAAAAAAACTTTATTAAATATTGAAATTAAAATTCATATAACTTATAATATTTTAGACTAGAGCTTGCTTTTTACATTAGCCCAAATGTTTATTTAGCCCTATCAAATGAACAAAATAATTAAATTTATAATATTTTATAATTTAAGCTTGTTCTAGTTCTTATAAAATAAGTACTCCGCCCAGAGTACTTTTATTTTGAAATTAAATATAAAAAATATAATACTTTTTTAAAAATATATTGACTTTATTTATTATTTTTTTGTATAATTGAAAAGGTTCTTACTTTAAGAAGAATACTGCTGACTTAGCTCAGTTGGTAGAGCAATTGACTAGTAATCAATAGGTCGAAGGTTCGAGTCCTTTAGTCAGCACCACTTATATTATATTGGGGAGATAGCGAAGTGGCTAAACGCGGGTGGCTGTAAACCATCTCCTAACGGTTCGGCGGTTCGAATCCGTCTCTCCCCACCATTTATTGGGCCATAGCCAAGCGGTAAGGCAATGGACTTTGACTCCATCATGCGCCGGTTCGAATCCTGCTGGCCCAGCCATTTATTTTTATATTATTATTGTCTCGTTAGCTCAGTCGGTAGAGCAACTGGCTTTTAACCAGTGGGTCATAAGTTCAAGTCTTATACGGGACACCATTTATTTTTTATATATTCCCCGGGTGGCGGAATTGGTAGACGCACTGGACTTAAAATCCAGCGACTTTAAGCGGTCGTGCCGGTTCAAGTCCGGCCCCGGGGACCAAATTAGGACTTGATTTAAAAACACTTTTTTCAAAAGTGTTTTTTTATTTTTAAATTAAGAAATAAAAAAACAAACTATAAAGTTTGTTTATATTGATCTAGTAATAATTGTAAATCATAATTTTTTGAATATTCATCAAGATTATTTGTATAATTATAATTATTTACTTTCATTGCAGCAGAATCAGTAGAACCTTCTCCTCCAGTTGAAGAACCATTAATCTTATTAACAATCTCAGTTTCAATTTCACTATTTAAAAACTCACTAACAATTGGATCAAATAACTTATTTAAAGAATTTTCATCTCAACCTAAAGAATCTTTTTCAAATCCTTGAGTTCAACTAACTAGTTTTCCATTTCTAATAGTTAGAAAGAAAGGAGTACCCTTATTAGAATCAAAGTAAGTATTTACTTTTTCTTTAGCAATTTTTTTAAATTTATATAGATCTGAATTATTTATTGATGAAGCAATTAAATTATCAAAATATATTTCAATTACTTTATCTTTAATTCAATCTAATAAATTTATACTTCATTTTTCTTTAAAGTTATTTGCTTTTTCTTCTGTTTTAAATGTTCTAAAGTCAACAGGTTTATTGTTTGTTAATTTTTCTCCAAAAGCTGTTAAAGAATCTTGATAAACATTTTCTGTGTATAAATTTTGGTAATCTGTACTCATTTTAGTTAGTTTTTGTTCAACATAAGTTTTCTGATTATCCATTGCGTTTTCAAATTGAACACAATAATCACAATCATCTGCTCCAATATAAAGTACAAAAGATTCTTTATTTGCAATTCAACCTTCAAATTTTTCAAAGTATTCATTTGAACTACAAGCAACAACAGTTATTGTTGATGATGATACTAACGTTATAGCCGAAACTGCACTTAGTAACTTTTTCATGATATCACTCCTAAAAATACTATTATTATTTTACACATTTTTATTAAAAAAATAGTATTTAAATAAAAAAATAAGACTTTTATAATTTTTTTTGATATTATTAATTTGCTTAATATCTTAATAAAAATAAGGAGGCTAAAAATATGCGTGAAGGAGTTATTCTACGTTGTTCAACTTGCAAAGAAGAAAATTATATTGCAAAAAATGATAAAAGAAAGAATAAAATAGAAGTTAAAAAACATTGTTTTAAATGTAATTCTCACCAAATACATAAACAAAAAAAATAAGGATTCAAAATGTGAAATTTACTTTTTGTTTCCTTTTTTTATAAAAAAGAAGGAAAGAGTGATAAATTATGAAAAAAGAAATATTAAATAAAATATTAGAGGAAACAAATTCGGATGCAATTTTGTTATATTCACCACAAAATAGATACTGATTTTCTAGATTTCAATCAAGTTTAGGATACATTTTATATACAAAATCAAAAAGTTTTCTATTTTTAGATGGAAGATATATAACAACTGCAAGAGAATCAAAATCAATTAATAATATTGATGAAATTATTGAATTTGGAAAAGTGTATGAATTAATAAATGAAAAAATTGAACAAAATTCTATTAAAAAAATAGTTTTTGAAAATGATTGAATTTTTGTAAATCAAGCAGAATCATTTAGTAGAAATATTAAAGCAGAAGTTATTGGTTATAATTTTGATAGTGTAAGAATGGTAAAAGATAAATGAGAAATTGAACAAGTTAAAAAAGCTTGTGAAATTACTCACAAGGTTTTTTTAGATGTTTTACAATTTGTAAAACCTGGAATGACAGAAAAAGAATTATCTCACTTTGTAACAAATAGTTTTTTACAAAATGGTGCAGAAAAATTAAGTTTTGATACTATTGTTGCAAGTGGGAGAAATGGAAGTAAACCACATGCAGTACCAACTGATAAAATAATCGAAATTGGTGATTTTGTTACTTTAGATATGGGTTGCATTTACAATGGTTATTGTTCTGATCAAACAAGAACATTTGCAATGGGAAATGATGATAATAAAAAATTGAAAGAAATTTATGAAATAGTTTATCAATCTCAACAACTTGGAATTGAAGCAATTAAACCAGGCATTTTAGGAAGTGAAATTCATAAAATTTGTTTGGATTTCATTGATAAAAAAGGATATGGTAAATATTTTACACATGGAACAGGACATGGTTTAGGTATTGAAATTCATGAAGAACCATATAATTCAGTTGCAGGTAATAAGAAACTTATTGAAGGAATGTGTGTAACTGTAGAACCAGGTATTTATATTCCTGAAATTGGTGGAATTAGAATTGAAGATGATATTCTTGTAACAAAAGATGGATATGAATATTTAACAACTCCATTAAGAGAGTTACAAATAGTAAAATAAAAGAGGCGGTAGTTATTAAAAAATTACAACATATTGCCTTCATTTTGGATGGCAATGGAAGATGAGCAAAAGAAAGAAAAAAACCGAGAACTTATGGTCATAAAATAGGAATGCAAAATATTTTTCCCACAATTTTAAATTTAAAAAAATATAATATAAAATATGTAACTTTATTTTGTTTTTCAACTGAAAATTGAAATAGACCAAAAAAAGAAATTGAGTATTTGATGAAATTTCCAAGTGAAATTTTTTCAGAAAAAAAGAAAAAACAATATTTAAAAGAGGACATTAAAATAAATTGAATTGGTAGAAGAAATATTGTTCCTGATTCAGTTAGAAAAATTTTAGAGGACTTAGAAAATGAAACTAGAGAATGCAAAACAATTATTGTTAATTTTGCATTTGATTATGGATCATTTGTTGAACTAGAAAATTCATTTAAAATAGTATTAAATAATATTATAAATAATCAAATGAATATTAATGAATTTAGTATTCAAAACATTATAGATAATTTATACACTAAAAATATTCCACCAGTTGATTTATTAATAAGAACTGGTGGGGAACAAAGAATTAGTAATTTTATGCTATTGCAATTGGCTTATTCAGAACTATATTTTACAAAGGTTTACTGACCAGATTTTTCAAAAGATGATTTAAAAGAAGCTATTGAAGATTTTAATTTAAGAGATAGAAGATTTGGAGGAATAATGGAAAATGAAAAAAAATAAAAAGAGTAAAGAATTTGAATTAACAGAAATTGTTGATTTAACACCTGAAAATAATGAAGTTGGTATAAATCGTTTTAAAACAAAAGATGGTATACATAGTTTTAAAGTTAGATTTGCTTCAACAATTATTTTATTATTATTTTTATTATTCTTTATAGTTACTGGTGCACTTTATACATCATTAATAAACATTTTTGACACAGATATTTTTTCATATCTTTCAATTGTTTCAACGATATTAGTTCTTTCATTTTGTTTATTTGAAATTAATATGGCTTTAAACTTTTCAAAATGATATTTACAAATGTTTTTTATTTTAGTAGGTATTTTTATATATATTTTTCCAACATCAAAAGATTTATATAATTTTTCTTTTTATCAAAAAATGAATTTATCTTCTTGATTTTCTTCTTGACAATTACCAGTAATTATTTGTATTATTTTATTTTTTTACTTTTTATCATCATTTATTAATAAAAGCATTTTGAAAAAAGATACTTTAGTAAATTTTATGATATCAATGATAATAATTTTTGGGTTAAAAGGTTTTTCAATTGCTTCATTATCATTAAATCCATTTTATGAAGTAACAGAATCAATTTCTGCAAGATTTTCATTTAATACAATTATTTGAATATGATTAATGATAATTTTAAGTGATTCATTTGCATATATTGGAGGAATGACACTTGGAAAAACAAAATTAGCTTCTGTAATTTCTCCAAAAAAAACTTGAGAAGGTGCTTTAATTGGTTTAAGTGTGTCTACATTTTTTGGAATTATTTATGCTTTAATATTTATATTTACTTTAGATGACTATAAACCATTAAATGAAACAATGGAACTAATAAAAACAAAATCTCAAGCAATACAGATATTGATTTATATTTTATTAGCTGTTGCATTTCCTATAATTGGTTTATTTGGAGATTTGTTATTTTCATGAGTTAAAAGATCTGTAAAAATTAAAGATTTTTCTAAATTAATTCCAGGTCATGGTGGTTTATTAGATAGATTAGATTCAATAGTTTTTTCATTATTTATTTTATTTCTATTTCTTACTTTAGCAAATACGGTTTAAAAAATGAAAAATGTAATTTTATTTGGAGCTTCAGGAAATATTGGAAAGCAATGTATTGAAATACTAAAAAATAATAAAGATAAATTTAATTTAGTTGCTATAAGTGTTGGTAAAAATGTTTCAGAACTTGATTTAATTTTAAAGGAATTTAAAAATATTAAAAAAGTTTATTCAACACAAAAAACTGAAATGAATTTAAAATTTAAAGATGTTAGTTTTTTTAATGATAATATAAATAGTTTATTTTCAACTGAAGATGAAATTGTAATAAATGCTTTAAGTGGTTTTTTCGGTTTACAAGTTACATTAAAGTCAATTGAAAAAAGTTTAATTTTATTAAATGCTAATAAAGAGTCTTTTGTGACTGCAGGAGACTTAATAAATTTAAAATTGAAAGAATTTCCTAAAGCTAAAATATTTCCACTAGATTCAGAACATTGTGCGATTTTTCAATGTTTAGAAACTCAAAACAAGCCCTCAAAAATTTATTTAACAGCTTCAGGAGGAAGTTTTAGAGAATTAACACTAGAGCAAACTAAAAACGTTTCAAAAACAGAAGCATTAAATCATCCAAATTGAAATATGGGAAATAAAATAACTATTGATAGTGCAACAATGTTCAATAAAGCTTTTGAAATACTAGAAGCCTATCATTTGTTTAAAGTTAAAAATATAGTAACTTTAATTCATCCACAAGCAATAATTCATTCGATGGTGGAATTTAGCGATTTTAGTATAAAAGCACAATTATCAGTTCCAGATATGAAACAAGTCATAAATTATTTTTTAAATTATCCTAATAGAAAAAAATTTACAAATCAAAAAGCAATTAATTTTAAAGAAATAGTGAAATTAGAATTAAAAGAAATAGATCAATTAAGATTTAAACCAATAAAATTTGCTTTGGATTGTATTAACTCAAAAAATTCAAAAGCAATTGCTTTGAATGCAGCAAATGAAATTTGCGTCGATTCTTTTTTAAAAGAAAAAATAAATTTTTTTCAAATTACAGAAATTGTTGAAAGAATATTTAATAATACAATTAATTTTAATTACAATAATTATGAAGAGATTTTTAATTTTGATCAAGAAATAAGAATAGAAACAAAAAGAATAATAGAGGGATTTATTAATGAGTAGTGGTTTAATAGTATTGGCATTTTTTATTGGTATATTAGTAATGTTAATTTTAATTACAATACATGAATTTGGACATTTCATAGTAGCTAAATTATCAAATGCATATGTTTATGAATTTTCAATTGGTTTTGGACCAAGAATTTTTGTATGAAAAAGAAAAGAAACTTGATTTTCAATAAGAGTAATTCCACTTGGTGGGTATTGTTCTATTGCATCTGATAAAGTAGATCCTCCAAGTGAAAGAGAAGATGAAGAAGTTCCAAATGAGAGAAAATTAGATTATATTGCAAGATGAAAAAAAATGTTTTTTATTTTGGCAGGTCCAGCTATGAATTTAGCGATTGCTTTGCTTTTATTTACTTCAATTTTTGCAGCTCTACAAGTTAAAAAAAATGATATGTCTTATTTTGGTGCAACTTATGATCAAGAAAAAATTGCAGCAAAATTAATATTAAAAAAAGAGCAACTTGATAATCCAGAAATTAATTATATTGGTCAAGAATATGTAATTTGAGGTTGAACAATGAAAACAATTAATCCTGAATCTCAAGAAGAAATTGTTTTATTTGACAATATTTGTAATACAACAGAACAAAATCAAACAGAATGTCTTGATGAAAAAATAAATACTGAAGACAATAATCAATCTGCAAATTATGAAAAAACAGTATACAATTTTTTAAATAATTTATCTAAAGCAAATGGATATGAAAATGTTCAAATTATGTTTAGTTATAAAAAAGTAGATAAATATTCGGGAGTTTCAAATGAAAATCCAAAATACACAGAATTTTCTGATTATAAATCAGGAGAAACAATTGGAATTGCTGCTCCAAATAGACTTTACAGAAGTGTAGGGGAAGCTTATGGTGCAGGTTGAAAAGAAACCTTTAAAGATTCAATTTCAATTCTTCAAGCTTTAGGGATGGTTTTTACAGGTCAATTTGACCAATTGGCGGGTCCAGTTGGAGTTGCGAGACAAACAGCAACTTTATTAGGAAGTGCAGATCAATTCTTTTTATATGTTGCAATGATCAGTGCAAATTTATTTATTTTAAATTTAATATTTATTCCTCCACTTGATGGATATAGATTATTAGAAAATTTTATTGAAATGATTATAAAAAAAGAATTACCATATAAATATAAGATCATTGTAAATAGTGTTGGAGCAATTTTATTTTTATTATTATTTATTATAATTACAATAAAGGACTTCATTATTTAGGTAAGTTTAAGCGAGGTTAGAGAATTGAAATTAGAAATTAAAGAATTATTTGAAAAATTAAATATTTTTCTTAATGAAGAAGAAGAAAAATATTTTGAAAATGCAATATTTTATAAGGAAGCAGAATTTGATAGAGAATTAAGTAAATTAAGAGTATTTATTAAATTAAGTGATTTTCTACCAATACATATTCTTCATAAAGTGGAAAGTGCTCTAACAACAAATACTTTTATTCCAACGAAATTAAATTTAGAAGTAGAAAATCAAAACTATACAAAAGAATTAATTTGAAATCATATCGAATATATTAAAGACTTAAAAGCAGAAATTAAAACTGGAGCAATAAAGATTTTATCTCCTTTAACTGTTGAATATTTTGAAGATTATAGAATAATTTTTTTTAATGTTTCTAATGAGATAGAAAAAAATTTACTTGAAGAACATAGAGAATATTATAAAAATAAATTAATGAAATATGGTTTTAGAAATATTGATTTAGATATTAAAATTCTGGAAAAAAATAAAAAAAATGTCCTAGAAAATGTTCATAGTGATTATGTGAAATCAGTTGAATTAAACACAAAGTCAGAAATTCAAAAAAGTGAAAATACTATAATTGATAAAAAAGTTGCTTCATTTAGACAAAAGTTTGTTTCAAATGAAGAAATACTAAATAATCCAACCTATTCAAAATTGGTAGATTTAGAAGAAAATGCTCAAAATATTACAATTCATGGTGAAGTTATTTCAAAATCAATTCGAAAATCAAAAGCTGGAAGAAATATTTATAATCTTTCAATCACAGATGGAAGCTCATCTGTAACTTGTATTTTTTTTCAAAAAAATAATGACCCAACTTTTTTTGATGAATTGACTGAAGAAACAAAGGAAAAATTAACTGGTTATGAGAATCAAATAATAAGAAAAGGTGATTGAGTTTCTTTTAATGGTAAATATAATTTTTCTACTTTTGATAAAACATATATTTTTTATATTGAAAAATATAAAAAAATTGAATCAAAAAAGGTATTTAGAAAAGATAGTTCATCTGAAAAAAGAGTAGAGATGCATATTCATACAAAAATGTCAGTAATGGATGGAGTAAGTACTGCAAAAGATTATATTCATGCTGCAAAAAGATTTGGTTGAAAAGCAATTGCTTTGACAGATCACTTAAATGTTCAAACTTTTCCTGATGCATATTGAGCTCTTCAAGAAGTAAATAAGAATTTAAAACCAGAGGAAAAAATAAAATTAATTTATGGTAGTGAACTTTCAATGCTTCAAGAAAATATTTGATTTATAAAAAATCCAAAAAATCAAAATTTACGAAAATCAAAATTTGTTGTTTTGGACTTAGAAACAACTGGATTGTCACCAGAGTATGATGAAATAATTGAATTTGGAGCTAATGTTTATGATTATGCAGCAGGAACTCATAAAAAATATGATATTTTAATTAAACCAAAAAAGAAATTAAAGAATTTTACAATTGAACTTACAGGAATAACAAATGAAATGTTAGAAACTAAAAATTCAATTGAGATTGAATTTAAAAAAATTATGGAAATAATTCAAAATGGAATTTTAATAGCTCATAATGCTAATTTTGACTTTAATTTTTTGCAAGTTTGTGCAAAAAAATTTGGTTATGCAGAACTTACAAATACAGTTATTGATACTTTGGCACTTTCAAGAATTTTACAACCAAAATTGAAAAATCATAGATTAGGAACAGTTGCTAAAGCATATCAAATTTTATATGATGATAAAATTGCCCATCGTGCAGATTATGATGCAGAAGTTTTAACAAATGTTTATGAACATATGTGAAATGAAGCAAAAAAAATAACTTCAATAGATTATGATATAGATTGAAATAAATTTGCAAAAGATAAATTTGAAGATGAAAATTATAAAAGAATTAGAGGATATCATGTAAATGTTCTTGCAAAAAATAATGAGGGTTTAAAAAATCTTTATAAAGTAATTTCTTATTCACATGTAAAAAACTTTTTAAATAGTCCAAAAATATTTCAATCAGAATTACTTAATTTTAGAAAAGAAGGAAATATTTTAATTGGTAGTGGATGTATTAATGGTCTTGTTTTTGAATATGCAAGAACTGGAACATTTGAAATGTTACAAGAAGCTATTTCAATATTTGATTATATTGAAATTCAACCACTTAGCGTATATAAAAAATTAATTCAAACTGAAGACTTAGATTTGGAAACTTTAAAATTAATTCTTAAAAAAATAATAGAGGAATCTAAGAAGCAAAATAAAATAATAATTGCAACAAGTGATGCGCATTATGTCGAGCCTGAATTGAAAGTAATTCGTGATATTTATATAAATACAAAAGGTTTGGGTGGAGTTTATCATCCACTCTATGATTTTAAGCAAAGAGTTAAAGATAATCCAGATCAACACTTGAGAACAACAAATGAAATGTTAGAAGAATTTAAATGGCTTGAAGATAGTGAATTAATTCATGAAATTGTAATAAAAAATACTTTAAAAATTTCAGATATGATTGATGAAGATGTTGTTCCAATAAAATTTGGTCTATACACACCAAAAATTGAAAATGTTGATAAATTATTATCAGATGAATGTTTTAAAAATGCAAAAGAGTTGTATGGTCAAACTTTACCAAAGATTGTTAATGATAGATTAGAAAAAGAACTTGCCTCAATAATAAAACATGGTTTTGCTGTTGTTTATTGAATTTGTCATTTACTTGTTAAAAAATCAAATGAAGATGGCTATTTGGTTGGAAGTCGTGGTTCTGTGGGTAGTTCGTTTGTTGCAACAACTTCAAAAATTACTGAAGTAAATCCATTAAAAGCACATTATCGTTGTTTAAAATGTAAATATTCAGATTTTGAAACTTTAGAAGAGTTTAAGTGTGGTTATGATTTACCAGAAAAAAAATGTCCAAATTGTAATGAAAAATTAATGGGAGATGGTCATGATATACCATTTGAAACATTTCTGGGTTTTGATGGAGATAAAGTACCAGATATTGACTTAAACTTTTCTGGAGAATATCAACCAATTGCACATAATTTTACAAAACAAATGTTTGGTGAAGAAAATGTTTTTAGAGCAGGTACAATTTCAACTGTTGCTGAAAAAACAGCTTATGGATATACATTAGGTTATCTTGAAAAAAAACAGATTAACTTAGAAACTTTTAGAAAAGCTGAGATTGAAAGACTTGCAGAATTATCAACAGGAGTAAAAAGAACAACAGGACAACATCCTGGAGGAATAATAATATTACCAAAAGAATTTGAAATTGAAGATTTTACTCCAGTTAATTTTCCAGCAGATGATTCACAAAGTGATTGACTAACTACTCATTTTGATTTTCATTCAATTCATGATAATTTATTAAAAATGGATATTTTAGGGCATGTTGATCCAACTGCTTTAAGAATGTTATTTGATTTAACAAATATTGATCCAATATTAATTCCTACAGATGATAAAAAAGTTTATTCTTTGTTTTCAGAATTAAGTGCACTTAATTTAACACCAGAACAAATTGGTGGAGAAACAACAGGAGCAATTGGTTTACCTGAATTTGGAACTCAATTTGTTAGAGCTATGTTAAAAGAAACTAAGCCACAAACTTTTGCAGATTTAGTACAAATTTCTGGTTTAAGTCATGGAACAGATGTATATGTTGGAAATGCGCAAACTTTAATTCGTGATGGAATTGCAAATATATCTTCTGTTATTGGATGTAGAGATGATATTATGGTTTATTTGATGAATAAAAATATTGATTCTTCAACTTCATTTAAAATAATGGAAAGTGTTAGAAAAGGAAACGGTCTTTCTGGAGAATGAATAAACATTATGAAAAAACATAATGTTCCAGATTGATATATAAATAGTTGTTTAAAAATTAAATATATGTTTCCAAAAGCACATGCAACCGCTTATGTTTTAATGGCATATAGAGTTGCTTGATATAAAATTTATTATCCTGAAGAATATTATGCAACTTGATTTACAACAAGGTCAGATTTTTTTGATTTAGAAAGTTGTATTGGTGGTATTAATAAAATTAAAGTTAAAATGGAAGATATAAAATACAGAATAAATGCTAAATTAGCAGTTTCTGCAAAAGAAAATGGATTATTGACAATTTATGAAGTATTAATTGAAATGCTTGAAAGAGGTATTGAAATAAAAAATATAGATTTTAATATTTCTGATGCAATGAAATTTGTTATTGTAAAAGATGAAAATACAGGAAAAAAAGTAATTTATCCTCCATTTAATGTAATTGATTCTTTAGGTGAAGCTGTTGCAAATTCTATTGTTAAAGCAAGAACTCAAACACAAATTGTCAATGTAAATGATTTAAAACAAAGAACACAAGTAACACAAACACAAATTGAAATTTTTAGTAAATTAAAAATTACAGATAACTTAAAAGATGACGAACAACTTTCATTTGATTTTTAGTGAAATATGTTATCTTTTTTGTTTATTAATGTAAAATATTTTATAAATGAGGAAAAAAAATGCAATTAAAAATAATTAAACAAAACTATTTGGAAAAAATTAAATTATTACTACAAGAATGTGAATTTGAATTATATGAAATTAATATTCTTAATGAATATGAATCGATTGTATTGCAAATTTTGGTAGAAAATATTGATTTAAATAAAAAGGATATTGAATTTGATTTTTTAATTAAAGCAAATGAAAAAATTTCTATATTTTTAGATTCACTAACTGAATTAACAGAACCTTATATTTTGGAAGTATCAAGTGCGGGAGCAGAAAGGGAAGTTAGGGACTCTAACATTCTTAAAAATAATATAAATCAATATTTTTACTTAAAAGTAAATAATCCAATTGAAAATATTAGTGAATTTCAAGCAACATTAGTTGAAGAAAAAGATGAATTATTTACATTTTCTTTCTTTATAAAAGGAAAACCTAAAAAAATAAAATTAAAATGAGCAGATATAAACTTTATAAGATTTGCAATAAAATTTTAATTTTTTTTTATTTATTTAATTAAAATTATTATTTTTTAAGCGATAAAAATTAGGGTGATAAATTGGAATATAAATTTACAAAACAATTAAATAATTATGATTGTGGCATTGCTGTTTGTACAATGATAATTAATTTTTATCAAAATAAAAATTTTAATATTGAGGAAATAAAATTTAGTAATTCATTATCAGATGATATGTTAAGTATTTATAATATTGAAGAAATATTACAAAAATATAAAATTGAATTTACTTCTTATTCTAGTTCTTTTGAAGAATTAACAAATATCGATTTTTCAAATCCTTTAATTGTAAATACAAAAACAGAAGATAATAGTGAGCATTTTATTATTATTTATAAAAAAAGAAAAAATAATTTTTTAATTGCAGATCCAAATAATAATGACTTAAAATGAATTACTAAAGAAGAGTTAAAATTGATTTATCAAGGATATTTTGGATTTACAAAGAGAATTGAAAAAATAAAATTTAAAAGTAATAATTTTTTGAATTGGTTTTTCTTTATTAGAGGTTTTAAATTAGCAATTTTATTAATATTTATAATTTCATTATTATCAAATTTATTTATATTAATAAATAATAATTTTTTAAAAATTTATCTAAATAATGTAAAAATAAATATATTAAAAATTCAACAAGAAATTTTTATAATTTTTATTATAGTATTTTTATTTCAAATATTAATTACATATTTTTTAAACAAAGTTTTAAATAATATAAAAATAAAAATTAATGAAAATATATTTAATTCTTTTAAAAATAGCTTAATTGAATTAGATATTGAAAACTTTAATTCAATCTCAAAAGAAGAATGAACAAAAAAACTTTTTCATATAAATGTAATGTCTGATTTTATAGTTTTTATTTGTTTAAAGTTACCTTTAGAAACTCCACTTTTTTTAATGTGTTCAATAATATTAACTATAATTTTTTCAATAATTTTATTTATTATTATACTTCAAAATTTTCTCACATTAATTATCTCTTTTTTTGTAACCTATCTTATTAAAGAATATAAATTAAAAATGGAAAAAAACATTTTAAATTTTTTATATACTTTTAGAGAATTATTAAATGGCTTTGAAGAAATTAAATATAAAAATATTGAGAAAAAAATTAGTTCAGAAATTGATAAAAAATTTAATAAAACATTAGATACATCAAAAAAAATTTTTAAATTAAATAGCAAAAGTTCAATGGCAATAACCATTGTAAATAAGCTTTTCTTTTTTATAATTTTCTTTATTGCATATATTTTAATAAACAAAAATTAATTTAATCCAAGTGATTTATTATTTTATACCTCAATTAGCCTATATATAAATAATTTTGGTAATTTATTAACAAATTTTATATTAAATTTAGAAGAAATAAAAATTTCAAATAATTCACTTAAATTTTTATTTCAAAAACAAATTAAAAGTGATGTTGAACAATTTGAAATTAATAAAATAGATGAAATTAAAGTAGAAAACCTTTATAAATATAATAATGAAATATGTATGATAAATGACATTTCCTTTGTTTTTGAAACAAATACATTTATTTATGGAAAAAGTGGAACAGGAAAAACAACATTATTAAAATTTTTATCTGAAAATTTTCAAAATTATGAAGGGTTATTTTTAATAAATAAGACAATAAATTTTAAGAATATTAATTTAAAAGATTATAAAAATAAAATTTTGTATTTGGGACAATATGATTATTTATTTGATGGAACTGTTCGAGAAAATATTCAACAATTTAAAAATAAAATTGATTTAAATTTATTTAAAGACTTAGACTTTTTTAAATTGTTAGAAAAAAATAATATTCAAGTTTCAAAGACAATTAAGGATAATGGAATAAATTTAATTAAGGGACAAAGACAAATTATAAATTTTATAAGTCTTTTTTTTACAGAAAAAGATATATACTTAATTGATGAACCATTAAGTAATGTCAATAAAGAAACTGCATATTACTTATTTAAATTATTTATTAAATATAAGAAAAAATCTTTAATTATTATGTGTGATCATGATTTAACTTATATGGATTTTTTTCAAAAAAGATTGGAGATATTATAATGAAAAACAATCTAACTATTCTATACTTACTTTTATTATCTATAGCTGCTTTTTTGTTTTCTTTAACTTTATTTACAAAACAAAAAATATTAGCTGGAACAATTTTTATTCAAGAGTATTTTAATGAATATAATGAAAAGAAAAATGAAGTTTATTTATTAAGTAATGAAAAATTAAATATATCCGTAATTAAAAAAATTTTATTGGAAACAAAGCAAGGCTTTTTAGAATTAAATTCATCTTCTTTAAAGTATTCAGAAGAATTTATAAAAGTTGAAATTGAAAACATTTCAGTATTAAAATACCCAAATAATGATGTTTTGATATATTCTGAAAATATTTTAATATTAGGTTTTATAAAAAATGTGGGGGTCAAAAAGTTGTAAAATTAAATAAAATATGTTAAGTACTTGAAAAAGTATTTTTTTATTGTCAATAATCATTGTTGCTTAAATATTCATATATTTACATATCTCAAAGGACAAAAAAATAAAAATTCAACCTATTGATAATAAAAAGAAAGGAAAATTTATGAATAAAGAAAATATAACAAGAAAAAACTATAAAATGTTTTGTCTTATTATTAAGATTTTTTGATTTAAAAAAAACATCCAATCATTATTAAATATATTAGCTAAAATGATATTTTTAAAATCAAAAAATAAATATGTTTGAGAACTTTATAAAGATTATCAAATTATAGAAAAATTAGAAAGAAATCAATTTGCAGTGTTAACACATATTTGTAAAGAAAATAACTTTAATGAAATTAGCAAAGAAATTAGAGTTATATCTTTAAGGTATAAAAATAGTTTTGAAAATAAAAGAAATCAATTTTTAGATGATTAAAAAGGAGATAAATTATGTTAAAAGAATTTAATGTTGATAATGATAAAGAATATAAATCATTTGAACGATTAATTAATTTTTAAACTCAGGATAAAAATATTTATATTTTTGGAAAACCAGGAGTTGGCAAGAAAACATTTTTAACAAATTTGGCAAATAAAATAAATAATCAAAAAATAAAAGTTTCAAGATTTTTAATACCAAAATATAAAATTATGTATTTTAATGTAAATGAATGAATAAAAGATTTACAAAAAACATGAAAAGAAGAAAACACTTTTGAAGGACCAATAAAAATTAATATAATTCAAATTAAAATATTTAATTTAGATCTTTTATCTAAAATTTTTTACTTTTAAAATCATTTTTATTACTTCAAAGTAATAATTTTAACTCAATATTTATCCATATCTATTTCACGAAGTGTAGCAGGATATGGAGTGCTAGCACACCACCATTTTTACCCATTGAATGGTTTAAAAATAGTGCTAGTACTCTAAATTAAAATGATAGCACTAAAATTTTGTTTAAAAACCCCTTATATAATAAGGGGTTTTTTTCACTTGATTTTGAAAGTGGTATCATTTCTTTGGCAAAGCCAAAACTGATTAAATTTTTAAATATTTTTTATAAAATAGAGTTATAATTAAATCAAGCAAGAACTGAATATTTTATTTATTACAAATTTATAATAATAAAACTTCACTTTTTTTATACAACCTCAATATTAGCATTTCTTTTTTCTAATTTAGTTTAGTTGTATAATTAATTTAGGAGAAATAATATGAATAATTTTTTAGAGTTTAATTATGAAGTGGAAAATAAAGATTTAATGGATTTTGAAAAAATATTCAATAATTTATTAATTATAACAAAGGATATATTAAAGTTGGGTAAACCAATAAGTATGTCAATAAATTATATTAGTGATGAAAAATCAATTGAACTAAATACTGAATATAGACAAAAAAAATACATTGGAGATGTAATTTCTTTTCCGATTAATGATGAGTTTGGAATATATGATCAACTAGATTTTAAAGAAATTGGAGATATTTTTATTGCACCCAATGAAGCAATCAGAAAAGCAAAGTTATATAATCATAGTTTTTACGAAGAAATGTGTTGATTATTTACTCATGGTTTATTACACATTTTGGGATATGATCATGAAGAAAATGAAAATAATGCAAAAATTATGTTTGATTTAACTGATCAGATTCTTCAAGAAATTAATATAAAATATAATATGCCTTTTTAATCAAATAGGTAGTGTAATAAATGTTTGAGAGAAGTATAATTAGTTTTAATAATTATAACAATGTAGAATATTAAAAATATACTATATCAAGAAATTATTCATATAGTATATTTTTTTCATTTTTTAAAGGTTTAGAAAATAATTATTTTTTGAGAATAATATAAATCTGGATAACGAAGTTATCCAATAAAAAGGGAATGATTAACAATGAAATTTTTATTAAGTTTAGTGGGGTAATAATATTATCTATAATATAATTATAAATGTTTTAAAAATAAATAATATTTATTAAAACCTTGAATGAATTGACAATTCATCAGTTTTTAATGATAAACATTTTAATTTAGTTGAACAATGAATTGCAAAAATTAATTTTAATAAACTAAACATTAAAAAATGAAGTCGTAAATATTACATTTCTTTGAATAAGAATATTTTTTGAAAAGCCTAAACTATATGTTTAAAATGGGTTATTTATCTTTTGTTAAAGCTTTTAATCTACTGTTTGTTTAAAATAATGAAAATATTAGGAAATATAATGATATTTCAGTTAAAATACAATGATATTGATTTAGTTTTGAAAATTGCATATCGGTCATGTTAAATGTAAAAAATTTTAAAACTTTATTAATGATCCAGGGGGAGAATTAATTGGTTTAAATTCATCTTTATTTTTAACAACTTCAGATTAACTGCTTAAGTTACTACATCTGTAGATCTATTTTATTTGAAAACTCTGCAATATTGTCAATTTATGATAAAGGAAATGGAGTTTGAATTGTGTTTTATACTTTAGTTCTAAATAAGGGATAAGTTTCAGAAAATTTTAAAAAATGCTAGAATAAGCAACCTTCAAGGGTATATTACTAATTAAATTGGTTTTTTTGGTAGTGTAATAAATCTTGCTTATTTGATTGAAATAACAATATGTTTTATTATTTATATTTAAAAGCTCTTTATTTTTTTTATAATGATAATGATAAGAGGCTTTTTAATTGACTTTTAAAACTAATTATAAAACTATTACTTCTTTGTTTTTTTCTAACTTTTAAAACACCATCCAATCTAATAATAAAATTTCTAAAAATAGCAAAAAAAAAGTAAATAAAGTATAATAAATTTGCAGAAAGAAAGTAAAAAAAATGGCGAAAAAAAATAATATTAATAAAAAAGCGAATGTAAGAATAAGAGTAAAAAATAAATTTGCAAATGCTGCAAGAGGAATATATATTGCTTTTAAAGAAGAATCAACACTAATAGTTTATTTAGTTGCTATTTTATTTTGCATTGGGTTAGGGATTTGATTAAAAATTTCTCCCCTAGAATGATCTGTTATTATTTTAACAATTGGTGTATTAATTGGTTTTGAATTTGTAAATACATCAATTGAAAATTTAGTTGATTTATTAAGTTTTGAATATAATATTCAAGTTAAAAAGATAAAAGATATTTGTGCTGCTGCAAGCATATTAAATGCTCTTTTATCTGTTGTTATAGGATTTTTGATTTATTTACCACCATTAATTCAAAAAATAACTGAACTTGCTGGAGGTTAAAAAATGTCAAAATTAAATCAAGAAGAAGTTTATGCAGAACTTAAAAAATTAAAGGAAAATGCTTATGTTCCTTATTCAAAATTTAAAGTATCTTGCATTATTTATCTAAAAAATGGTATTAAAGTTTTTGGAGTTAATGTAGAAAATGCTGCTTATAATCCAACTATTTGTGCTGAAAGAACTGCTTTATCACAATTAATTACACAAGGATATAATAAAAATGATATTGAAATGATTGCACTTTATACAGATTCAAATAAATTTGGTTCTCCATGTGGAACTTGCAGACAAACATTATCGGAATTAGTTTTTGAAAATCAATCAATTTGAGTTTATAATAATAAAGAATTTTTAGGTTGTTATACTGTGAAGGATTTTTTACCTTATAGTTTTTCTTTTGAAAACTTGACTTAAAAATTTATTAGCAAATTTTTATTTAAAAGTTAGGGAGATAAAATGTTTTATACAAGTAATAAATTTTGAGTCGAAACAGGTGCAGATATAATTACAACTATACTTGATTATTTGGAAGTAAAAGTTTCAAAAGATGAGATGGAAGATTTTATATCGCAAAGAGAATATTTGAATGAAGATGTTAATGATAATTATGAGCCTATCTATATTAATCTTGCAAAAGCCTGAGAAATTGTTAGAGTTTTAGTTTTAAAAATAAAGGAACACAAAACAGATAAAACAAAAATATCTGAAGGTTGATTATACGATGAGATTATTTTATTATATAAAACTCTAGATCCAACTAATAGATACTTATCAATGTTTGAAGGAAAAACAAGTGAGAGTAAAAAATTTATTGGATTATTAGATAGTTTTATTGAAAGAATTTCATTAACTGAAACTGTAGAACCCTTATTAGAGTTTTTAGGGGTTGCTTTTATTGAGCTTTTAATTACAAAAGATTTAGGAGAACTTACAGGGATTTACTTTTGATTCATGCTAGAATGTGTTTTAATTTCAAGAGGTTATGGTCCCATTATTATAACTGAAAAATCAGAATTGAGATATATTTTTGGTTTACAAGAAAAAATTACAATTGAAATTAAAAAATATTTATTAAAAGATTTTTCAAATTTAAAACAGTTTAGAGAAGTTGTAAATTTTTGAACTAATAAAATTGAATTATTTAGAATGGAAAAAATTAACTTATATTAGTTAATTTTTTATAAAGTTATTAATGAGGATATAAATGTATTATACTAATAATAATTTTTGAATAATTGGTGGAGCTGATTTTTGTTGAAGTATTTTGCGCTCAATGAGGGTCAAAATGAATTTGAAAGATTTAAATTTAATTTTAAAAGAAATAATTGAAAATAATAAAGAAATAGAATTTAGAAATAAAAAATTAAAAATGGTTATAAATGCTTGAATTGAAGTGCGAAGATTAATTTTAATAAGTAAAAAACATGATGAAGTAAAGAGTCGAGAAAACTGAAATGTTAGGGTTGAAGATTTAAAAACTTTATATCTAATATTAGAACCTAATGGTCAATTTTGAAGGACATTTGAATTTGAAAGCCCAGATTCTTTGAATGTAGTAAAAGAAATGGAAGATTTAAAAGAGCAAATTTATTTGATTAAAGACCTTAAATCTTTTTTTGAAACAATCTCTTATTTTTATCATAGAAATTATCTTGAGGGAACTTTTGGGAAAGCAACAAGTCTATTTTTTATATTTTTAATGCAAGCTATGCTTATTTATAAAGGTTACGGCCCAATGATTGTCTTTCCAAAAAATTTTAAGGAATTAGAAATATTAGGAAATTATCAAAATAATTTTTATATGGATATTGCTGGCTTATCAGAAATCAAGTGAAAAAGATCGGAATATTTTTATAAAATAATAGATTTTTGAATTGAAAAATCAGAAAATTATCTTAATTTTATTGAAAAAAACTATATAGAATAAAAAAACTAGGTTTTTGACTAGTTTTTTTATATAATCAAATAGATTGGAGGGAAATTATGATAGCTTGAAACACAATAGTAACAGACGTTTTAGCTGCTATTGGAGTATTAATCCTTATATTCTCTCCATTATATTTTTCTTCTTTACAGAGAAAAATATTAAACCAAAGACTTCACACAAAAGTGGATGGAGAAAAATTATTTGAAAAATTAAAATATGATTTAAAACTTTCAAAAATAACAAATGTTAATAAAAAAAGACTGTATACAGATATACATTATGCAAAATCTATTTTTAGAGGAGCTATGGAATATAATTCAAGAGAAGTCATATGATATTTTAATGAATTATATGCAAAAAGACATATTCATAATAATATTAGAAAAAAAGCATGATTACATACTTGAATTTGAATTGGAACAATTTTAGTTATCATGGGTGGAACATATTTTGATTTTTTTTCTTGAATATTCAATATGTCTAATATGGTTGAAACATCAGGAATAATTTCAATTTGAGTTTTAATAACATTTGCATCTGGAATAAGTATTCTTAATAAATTTTTAGAATTTAGCAAAGTTAAGAAAATAGTGAATGATGATATAAGACAAATAAATTTAACAAAAAAGGAAAAAGTTTGAAAGGATTTTAAAATTATTTTTTACTTTTCAATAGGAAATTGAATTTTAGGATTTATTTTTATATTTATTAATGTATTTTTTAATTAATAAGAAGGGAGGAATAAAAAATGCAAAAAACTAATAGGCTTATTGCAGGAAAAATGGGAGACATGTTTACAAAAAGATTTTTAAAATCAAGAAATGTAAATATGGTTTCTGAAGGTGATTATCTTGCAAGATTACGTTGTTTATGTAGAGCAACATATTCGCTACCCGTTCAATTTCTTTTTACATGTTTTTTTATTTATGCAAGAGTAATTGTTGAAGCGTATTTTTTAAATTCACAAACAAACAGTGAGATAACTAATCTTTTAATTGTAGATCAAATCAATGTATTAAATGTGTTTATTGTAATTCAACTTTATCATATTTTTATTCTTTCTTCTGTAATTATTGTTATGTTGAATATGACACTTGGAAGAGGAACAACTATTTTTACAGCACTATTTAATGTTTTATATCTCAGTGAAGCACTTTTATATGGAAGTTTCTTATTCATTTTAGATTGAACAGGACTATTATATAAATTTTCAAACCCAGCAGAATTATTACTCGCTTTGAGTACACAATGACTTTGATTATTTGCAATTATAATTGCAATGTGGTCTTTTAGCCCATTAAGATCAATTTTTAAAGATGTTAATATGTGAAATAGAGAATGAATTAGAGTTGATAGATATAGAAAAACAGAAGATAGAGAAAATGCCTTTATCTTTAAAACATGAGTTACTCCTGGAGAAATTTCTGCAAGAAATTTAATGATTGTGGCAGCTTGATTTTGTATTTTCACTGCAAGTGCTTTTCATCTAATGGATATATTTGCATCAACTGGTTTTAATAGCGTTAAATATGTTATTTTAATTTTTGGTTATATTGTTTTTTTAGCAGCCTATGTTGTTCCATATAATAAAATAAGTTTAATTTTTTATTGAACAAATCAAATATTTTTATTTTCATTATTTACATACGGATTATATATGATTCAAAATGAAGCTTGAATTTATTCACAATGATATTTATATTTATACATATTATTAATTATTCCATGAGCTTTAAGTTTAAGGTCTGCAATAAAGTATACTTGAACCTTAAAAGATAAAGAAGAAATTAAAGCAATTGTTTTAAATATGTTTGATGAAGATAATGAGTTTGAAAAGTTTATAGAAGAAAGAAATGAAGTAGAATCAGAAACTACAATTTAGAAAAGGAAATTAAAAAATTGGATAATATTAAATCAGGATTTATTGGAATTATTGGAAGACCAAATGTTGGTAAATCAACTCTTTTGAATACACTTTTAGAAAAAAAAGTCTCGATAGTAACAAATAAAGTTCAAACAACTAGAAATAAAATTAATGGTATTTTATCAAAAGAAGATTATCAATTTGTTTTTGTAGATACTCCAGGAATTCATAAAGCAAATCATGAATTAGGAAAATTTATGAATAAAGTTGCTTTTTCTGCAACAAAGGGTGTGGATCTTATTTTATTTTTAGCACCAAGTAATGAATTTATAGGTGAAAATGATAAATTTATTATAAAAGCATTAAGAGAAAGAGATTTACCTGTATTTTTAATTATTACTAAAAGTGATTTAATTTCTGAATCACAATTACAAGATAAAATAAATGAATGAAAATCTTTGGATTTTCAATTTGAAAATATTATTCCAATTAGTTCAACAATGGGATTTAATTTGAATTATTTATTAAATGAAATAAAAGATATTTTACCAGTAACTGGAAATAAATTTTATCCAGATGATATGCTTACTGATCAACCAGAAAGATTTTTAATAAAAGAAATTATTCGTGAAGAAATATTATTGCAAACAGAACAAGAAATTCCACATTCAGTTGCAATTTTGATTGATAAATTTGAAGAAAAGAAAGATATTATAAAAGTAATTGCATCAATTATTTGTGAAAGATCAAGTCAAAAAGGAATCATTATTGGAAATAAGGGAACAAAAATTAAAGCAATTGGAATTAATTCACGTGAAAAATTAGAAGATCTATTTAATAAAAAATTTTATTTAGAATTATTTGTTAAGGTAAAGGAAAAATGAAGACAATCTGCATCTTTAATAAAACAAATGGGCTATGATAAAGATAGTTATTAGGAGATAAAAAAAATGGGAGCAATAAAGATAAATGCTATAGTTATTTCAAATGTAGATTATGATGATTATGCAAAAATAATTACAGTATTTTCAAAAGAATATGGAAAGCTCTCATTTTTTGCTCCTGGAGTTAATAAATCAACTTCAAAAAATAAATATTCAATTCAAACTTTATCTTTAAGTGAATTTGAAATATTTAAATCAAAAAGTGAAGATAAAATAAGTAAATTAAAAACTGGTATTTTAAAAAAAGAATATTTTCAAATAAGTAAAAATTATAGAAATTATATTTATGTATCAATTATGATAAAAATTCTTGAACAAATTGAACAAATTTCTAATAAGAAATACAAAATATTTAAAATGTTTTGTTATGTTTTAGAAAATATTGAAAAAAATATTTTTTCATTTCAAAGTTATTTATTTTTTATTACCTATTTAATTCAAGAAAGTATTCAACCATTAAGATTGACAAAATGTGTTAGATGTAAAAAAAGTAATTCAAGAATTGTGAGATATGAGCATGTTGAAAAAGGTTTGATTTGTAAAAAATGCTTATGACCTGGTGAAAAAATACATTTAGAGTCTTTTGTGAAATTATTACAAGATATTGGTAAAAAAAATATTTACTCTTTACTTGATCAAAAGTACAATTCCTTAGATTTAGTAGTTTTACATAATATAATCATTGACTATTATGAAAGAGAATTAGGTTTTTATTTAGGACCAATTTTCTTTTTAAGAAATGAGGTTACTTTAAATGTACCTATAAATAAAATAGATTTGTATAAATAACACTTATAGTGTATTGACACATTCTATTTAAAAATAGAAAATCATTAAGGACTAATTTCAGTTTGCAAGTTTTTAAAGTGCATTTTTTGAATAAGGAGAAACATATGAATATAGAAATTGATAAATTAATTTCACATTTAAAAAGTCAGGGTTTTGTTTTTCAAGGATCTGAAATTTATGGTGGTCTTGCAAATTCATGAGATTATGGACCATTAGGGGCCGAAGTAAAAACAAAACTAAAAAAATTATGATGAGATTATTTTGTTAGAAGAAATCAATACAATATTGGAATAGATACTTCTATTATTTTAAATTCAAAAGTCTGAAATGCTTCAGGGCATCTTGGTAATTTTAATGATCCACTTATTGACTGTAAATCTTGTAAATCAAGATTTAGAGCAGATAAATTAATTGAGGAAAAATTTAGTGATTTAAATGTTGGAGGTTGAACTAATAATCAACTTGAAAACTTTTTGAAAAAAGAAAATATTAATTGTCCTAAATGTGGAAAAAATGATTTTACAAATATTAGGCAATTTACTTTAATGTTTAAAACTAGTCAAGGTGTTGTTGAGGATGAAGGTTCGATTGTTTATTTAAGACCTGAAACAGCTCAGGGTATTTTTGTACAATATAAAAATTCACAAAGAGCACTTAGAAAAAAATTGCCATTTGGAATTGGTCAAATTGGTAAATCTTTTAGAAATGAAATTACACCAGGAAATTTTATATTTAGAACTAGAGAATTTGAACAAATGGAACTTGAGTTTTTCTTTGCTCCAACTGATCAAAACGATTGATTTCAGTATTGATTGAATAAAGTAATCTTTTTTTTAGAAGAAGTTATTCAAATAAATAAGGAAAATTATTCAATTAGAGAACATGATAAAAGCGAACTTGCACATTATGCTAAAAGAACAGTAGATATTGAATTTAATTTTCCCTTTGGTAGAGGAGAATTATGAGGAATTGCGCATAGAAGTAATTTTGATTTAAAACAACATCAAGAATATAGTAGTCAAGATTTGACTTATTTTGATCCTGAGACTAATGAAAAATATTTGGCAAATGTAATTGAACCAAGTGTTGGGGTTGAAAGATTGTTGCTTGCAATTTTCTGCCAAAGTTATAAGGAAGAAAAATTAGATAATGGTGAAAGAATAGTTATGAAATTACCTTATAAACTTGCACCATATTCTATAGCAGTAATGCCACTTCAAAAACAACAAAAAGAAGAAGCACAAATTTTATATGAGAAATTATTATTAAATTATGATGCAGTTTTTGATGATACTGGTAATATTGGAAAAAGATATAGAAGACAAGATGCAATTGGAACACCTTTTTGTATAACACTGGATTTTGATAGTGAAGTTGATAATTGTGTAACTATTAGAGATAGAGATACAATGTCGCAACAAAGAATTAAAATTGAAGAAATAGATAAGTATTTATTAGAAAAGAATATTTAAAGAGAGGTGAAAAAATTTGGCAATTTCACAACAACAAATTGATTTAGTTTTAAATAAAGCAAATATTGTTGATGTAATTAGTAAATATCTTGATCTTCAAAAAAAAGGTCGAAATTATTTATCAGTATGTCCATTTCACGATGATTCAGACCCATCATTACATGTTTCTTTAGATAAAAAAATATTTAAGTGTTTTGTATGTGGAACAGGTGGCAATGTTATTACCTTTATTCAGGAATTTAATAATATTACTTTTTTTAAAGCTGTTAGTTTATTAGCAAAAGATTTAAAAATAAAAATTGACGGAATTAAAGATTATGATGATAAGCCAAAATATTCTTCAAAAGAATCTAAATTATTTTTAATTAATGAGTCTATTGCTGCTTTATTTAATGGTTTATTAATATCAAATTTATCTAAAAAAGCAAGAGATTATTTAAGAGAAAGAAGAATTAATGCTAGTGAAATTTTAAAATTTACTATTGGTTTTTGTCCAATAAATATTAATATATTTGATTATCTTATTGACTTAGGTTTTAAAAAAGAAGAAATTTTTGAATCTGGATTAGTTTATCAAAAAGGAGTGACTTATAAATCATTTTTTGAAAATAGATTAATTTTTCCAATAAGAAATGAGGAATCAAATATTATTGGTTTTTCAGGAAGAATAATGGATGTTGATGAAAATCCTAAGTATAAAAATTCTATTGAAAATTTAATTTTTAAGAAATCGAAATTGGCATATAATTTTAATAACGCAAAAAAAGAAGCTAGAATTAAAAATGAAATACTAATTTTAGAAGGTTTCATGGATGTAATTAGCTTAGAGAAAATTGATATTAAGAATTCTGTTGCAATTATGGGAACAAGTTTATCTGACTATCATATAAAACTTTTTTCAAGAGTTGCTAAAAATTATAAGTTATTTTTGGATGGTGATAATGCAGGTATCAAAGCTGCTTTAAAAACAGCAGCTCTATTAATGGAAAAAAGAATTAATGTAACCATTATTGAAAATACAACGGGTAAAGATCCAGATGAACTTGTAAAAGATGGGGAGGTAAATTTAATTTATCAAATGATTGAAAATGCAAAACACCCTGTCGATTTTGCAATTAATTATTACTCAAAAGATCTAGATATAAATGATTCAAATCAAATTAATGAATTTATTTCGAATATACTTAACTTATTAAAATATGAAATAAATATAATTACAATAAATAAAATTTTACAAACTTTAGCAAATATTTCTCAAATTAAAAAAGAAGCAATTGAAAAATTATTTGAAAATTATAGAATAAAAATTAATAAAAATAATACAGAGGAATTAAAAGCAGATCAAAATAATATTCAAGATTATTTTGATCAAGATAAAATAAATACTTTGATGAATTCATATTATCAAGAGGAAAATTTTGATTCTAATCTACCAATGCAAGGGTTTGAATTTCAAAAAATTAATGAATTTAAAGTAAAAAATTATGAAAATCAATATAAAACAGCAGCAAAATTGGCGGAATCTTCAATAATTTGAAGCTTATTAAATAGTGATAAAATTCTCAATGAAATTAAAAAACATATTAATAAAATTGAAACATATAGTATAAAAAAAATTATTAATTTTATAATTGAAGAATATGAAAATAATAACTATGTGGGTCATGATTGAGAATTAATTGCAAATGATATTAAAAAAATAGATATAAAATATTGTGAATATATTTTTGAAATTAGAAATAAATTTTATGCAAAAATTGAACATTCAATAACTGAAAAAGGTTTGAATGATGCTTTTGATGCAATTGAAATTTATAAATTAGCTTTAGAAATTGAAAAATTTAATTTAAAAATTTCAGAAACTTATGATTCTGAGCTACAAAAAAGTTATTTAGAACATATTGAAGAATTACGTAAACAAAAAAATAAAATTTTAATGAAGAGGAGTACATAAAAATGGCATTAAATTTTAAAAAATTTGAAACAATTGATGAATTTAAAACATATCTTTGAAATTATCTTGAAAAAAATGATAACGAAATTACTCAAGAGGAGATTCAAGAAGTTTTATTTAAAAAATTTAAAGATATTGATGAAGATGAAGTAAATCAATTATTTCAGGAATTAAGTGATAGAGAAGTTATTTTTACAGATGATTTAGTAGATGATGAAGATTTGAAAGACTTATCTTTTGTTGAAGGCATTGAAGATGGTGATGAAGATGATTCTGAAACAGCAGGTGAACTTGAAGATAGTTTCAAAAAAAGAGAAAAAGTAAGAAAAGACTTAAAAAAAGCAAATGAAAATAGTGGCCCTGTAAAATATAGAGTTGGGGGAATTAGTAATGAGACAAAAATTCAAGATATTATTAAGTCTTATTTTAATCAAATTGGATCATCAAAAATTCTTACAAAAGATGAAGAAGTAGAATATGCAAAAATGTTAGAAGATTCTGATCCTGATATTGCAAAAGAAGGTAGAGATAAATTAATTACTTCAAACTTAAAACTTGTTATTTCTGTTGCAAGAAAACATTTAAATAGAGGTCTAGATTTTGCTGATTTAATTGAAGAAGGAAATATTGGTCTAATGAAGGCTGTTGATAAATTTGATTATACAAAAGGATTTAAATTTTCAACTTATGCAACATGATGAATTCGTCAAGCAATTACTAGAGCAATAGCAGATCAGGCAAGAACAATTCGTATTCCTGTTCATATGGTTGAAACTATAAATAAATTAACAAGAATTGAAAGACAATTAACTCAAGAATTAGGAAGAGAACCTACTTCAAAAGAAATAGCAAAAACTTTTGGAAAAGGAATTACTCCACAAAAAGTTGTTGAAATTAAGAAATTATCAATTGAACCAGTTAGTTTAGAAAAACCATTTGGTGATGAAGATGATACTCACTTTGGTGATTTTGTAGAAGATAAAGATATTTCTTCTCCAGATGAATATGCTGAAAAAGAAGCTTTAAGAGAAGTTATTGATGATGTATTTTCAGAAATACTTGCACCAAGAGAAGAAAAAGTTGTAAGAATGAGATTTGGTATTTTACCAACAAAACTTAGAGCATTAGTAAGGCTTGCAAAAGAATGTGATGATGAAACTTATGAGCAATTAAAAGAAGCAATTACAGAATTAGACATTCACTATGATACTTCAATTGAGAAAATTCAAAAATTTAGAAATCCTATAATTCAATTACATCTTTCAAAGTATGATTCTCCAAAAACTCTTGAAGAAGTTGGAAAAGAATTAAAAGTTACAAGAGAAAGAATAAGGCAAATTGAAGCAAAAACAATTAGGAAGTTTAAACCATCAGCTTCAAATCCAAAAGCAAAAGCCTTAAGAGATTTCTTTAAAGGATAATTATGAGTTTTTTAACCCCAAGACTCTTTGCGTTGGCAAGTATGGTATCTGAAGGAGAAATTGTTGCAGATATTGGAACGGATCATGCTTATTTACCAATATTTTTAGCAAAAGATGGAAAAGCTAAAAAAATTTATGCAACAGATGTTGCTTTAAAACCATTAAGTGTGGCAAAAAATAATATAGCAAGTTTTGGTGTATCAGATAAAGTTGAAACAATGCTGGCAGATGGAATTGAATGAACTATTCCAAATAATATTAAACTTGATTCATGTATAATTGCGGGAATGGGTTCTTCAACAATTTTGGATATTCTAAAAAAAGATAATGTAAATATTGATTGCTATATTATTGCTTCAAATACAAATTTAGAACCTATTAGAAAATGAGCAAAACAAAAAAAATATTTTATTGAGAAAGAATTGCTTATTGAAGATAATAAAATAATTTATGAATTGATTAAAATAAATAAATTTGCTGGTTATAAAATTAAAAATCAATTAGATGTATTATTTGGACCAATTTTAAGAAAAGATAATAATAAATTATTTCTTCAAAAATGATTAAAGGAAGAACAGAAAATATTAGATTTATTAAAACAAATACCAGTAAAAGATAAGAAAAGTAAGGAATTTTTAAAATATAAAAAAAATATTAATAAAATCTTAAAAAGGAGAACTTTAATTAATGAATAAAATAAAGGCAAATGCTTTAATTAATTATTTAAATGATTTATTTCCACAAAAAAATGCAGCTGAATGAGATAAAGTGGGACTTCAAATTGAAGAAGTTTATAATTTAGAAAGTCAAGATCAAATTGCTCATGTAGTTATTTGTTTAGATTTAACTTTAGAAGCTGTAAAATATGCTATTGAAAATAAATCAAATTTTATAATTACAAGACATCCATTTTTATTTTTAGAATTTGAATTAGAAATGCAAAATATAGCAAAAAAAGAAATTTATGATTTATGTATTAAAAATGAAATACAAGTATTTTCAATTCATACAAATTATGATAATAGCGATAATCAAAATATAATTGAATTAATAAGTACTCAATTTAATATAAAAGAAGTTGAGAAAATTGGATTATTTAAAGAAGGATATAAAATAAATTTGTTAAGAGAAATATCTTTAAAAGAATCAGTTGATAAATTAAAATTTATTTTTGGAAAGCAACAAGCATTATTAAGCAGAAAAAGTGATTTGAATTCTGAAATTTCAAGTATATTTTTAACTCCTGGCGCTGGCGCAAGTACTATGGTAAATCTACAATTGCAAAATTCTTTTTTTGTAACAGGAGAGGCAAAGTGAAATGAATGACTATATGCAGATCAAAATAATATAGATATGTTAACCTTAGGACATTATATGGAAAACCATTTTATAGATGATATAAAAGCAAAACTATTTAAAACTTTTAACGATGATTTAAAAGTTAGTGCTTTTGATATTAAAAATACTTTCATTATTTTATAAATAAATGAAAGTATTTTTTATTTTTGTTCTAAGAATTTTATTACCTCATTTTGAATTAAACTTGAAGTAGAAGCACCTGCTGTTACAGCAACTGTTTCTATACCTTTTAAATCATTATCGTTAATATCTTTAAAATTATCAATTCTTTTTGTTTTAATTCCCTTATCACTTGCTAACTCTAAAAGTTTTAATGTGTTATTACTTCTTGAGTCTCCAACAACATATAATAAATCTATTTCTTTAGGATCTAAATCTAAAATTGCTTGTTGCCTAACTAATGTTGCTTCACAAATATCATTTTTAAAAAAAGCATTTGGATATTTTTCTTTTATTTTTTTATATATTAAATCTGTATCAATTATTGATAAAGTTGTTTGATTTGTTATAAAAATATCGCTATTTAAAACATTCAATTTTTCAACTTCATCAGTATTTGTTACTAAATGAATTTTTGATAAGTGTAAAGAAGTTAGTGCAATAGTTTCTGGATGAAAGTGCTTTCCAATAAAAATAATATCAAATCCCAAATTAATGTATTTATTAATTAAATTTTCAGTTTCTAAAACTCATTCACATTTTGTGTCAACAATAATTAAACCTAAATCTTCTGCAAGTTTTATTACTTTTGGGTCTGTTCCATGTGCTGAAAAAATAACTACACTTCCTTTGGGGATTGTTTTAATAATATCTGCTCTTGATTTTCTCCAATCGTCAATTACTTTAATTCCTAATTCTTCTAATTCTTTAACAATTATCTTGTTATGTACAATTAAACCTATCATGTAAATGTCTTTGTCAGAATATTCTTTAATTGCTGCTTTTGCCATTTTAATTGATTTTACAACGCCTAGACAAAAACCACGGGGAGTTACTTTAAAAACATTCATTTTTTTCACCTCATTAATGTTATTTTACTATTTAAAAGTAATTTTTTGCTTTAAAATATAATTATGAAATGGAATGGAGCAAATAAATGAAAAGTTTTTCAAATTTTTTAATAAAATTAAAACCATATAGAAGACTTTATAAGATATTTTGAATGTGTTTTATTATAATTTTTTTATTTATTTTTCAAATATTAATGCTTTCCTTTTCATATTTAGTTCCCCATAAAGAAGGAGGTTTTTATTATTGAATTAATGGTTTATATGCATTATTTGCAAATTCAAGACAAGAACCAAATTCTGCACAGGGTTTTATTTTTGCAGCAACAATTATAGGATTTATTCCTATAATTCCTATAATTCCGATTTTGTATTTTACATTTGCAAATTGATTTATTCAAGAAAAATTAAGTGATCGTTTTATTAATGTAGGAAAAGAAAAATATTTATATTGATCAAAATTTATTCATTTTTCTGGAATAGCAATAATATTTTTATTAATTCCCGGAGCATTATCATATATGGGTGGGGGAAGTTTATTACCACACAAAACATATGTAGCTATTCAAGGTACATTCACAACAGATTTAACGAGTAGAGTTGCTGGGATTAGTGCTTTTTTATATTATGGTGTTGGTTGTGTATTTGCTATTATCATTATTTTCTGAGTTATTTGAATTGCATTACAATGAATTGGAAGACAAATTCAAAAATTACTAAATATGATAAAATTATATTTAGATAAAGTTAGAGATTCAAAAAGAATTCAAAAATTAGAAAAATTACAAAAAAAACAGGAAAGAAAAAAAACGAAGAAATAATTTTTTTTCTAATTAGAAAGTGAGTGAACCAATGAAAAAATTATGTTTAATATTTGCGACATTATCAATTTTATCTTTTTCAACAATTAGTGTTGTTGCTTGTAACAGTGGTTTAGGAACTTTTTCAAATTATACAGATGAAGAAAAAATGGTTGGAATTAGAAACTTAACAAAAGATATGCTTGAAAGTAATGGAGTAAAAATAAAAAGAGGTATATCAAATGATGATATTGATGCATTAATTGAGGCATTTGATTTAACAGAACTAATTGAAAATAATGAAGATAGTGATATTGCAATTTTACTTAAAAGTAGCTTAACAATGTATGTTATGTCAAATGCTCTACTAAATGAAATTTCATCAAAAATTCCAGGATATGGTTGAATTTCAACAAAATTAAGTTGACAATCTCAGTGAGGTCTTAAAGATTTAATTGATAAGGGAAAAATTGGTGCATCAAATAATGTAAGTGGGTGAATGCCTAGTTTAAATTCTTGATCTCTTTCTGTAACATTTTTAAATGAAGATAAAACAGGATGAGCTGGGGATAATTTACCAGTTTACGCAAGAATAAATATTAATAAAAAATTAGTAGCAACAAAAGATGGAGAAGTTTGTACTGAACAAAACTATCAAAGCTTAGGTTGTTCAGATTATTCAAATCCTGAGGGTGTTTGAGGAAATGGTGAATTTCTTTCACGTGAAACAGTTCAACATGATAGAGTTGGTTCAATTTATCAAGGTTTTGTCTCTTCAAGTGAATTGTTAAGTTTAGAGAATATTTTTGTAGATGAAATTGGAAAAATTGCTCCAGGTGTAATAAATTATTCACCAAGTGCAACAGATTTTGTAAATAATTTAATATACAGCTTAGATTTTACAAATATTCTTTTAGCAGCTTCAAAAAAGGAAGTTGAAGAACAATTTAATAATTATTTAAATGAAGAACCAATATTTTTAAGTGAAGGTTTGGAAACTACAGATGTATATTTAAGATTTAAAAATCAATTGTATATTGTTTTATTTTCTCAAGCCTTGAATAGAAGAAATTTAACAAATGATGATGGTACACAATTATTTACTGATGATGATTTGGAATATTCAAAAATATTAATGACCAAAATGTTTAATGATTTACAAGAGAGTTTAGAGGAAATATTAAAAACTAATCTAATTCAAGAAATTTTGGACTTTAAAGAAAATTTGGAAAATATTTATAATGTTGATCAAGAAACTGGTTTATCTCAAGGAGAAATTCAAGATTTTAAAGTAAAATTGCAAGAAGTTATTAAAATTTCAAGAGAAGCAAATAATTCATCTTCAAAAGAATATAATTTTGCAAAAGAAGAGCTTTCTTTGAATTTATTTAAGAAAAATGCAATTACAAATGTTCAGGAATCTTTAAGCTATAATGAGCAATACTTAGATTTTGGCTATAATGATGATTATAAATTTGAAATTCAATATTATGGAAGAAGTAACTCAGAAATTGGAAGGGATGAAAGATGATATAAACCAGATGAATATAAAATTCAAGATTTTATAGCTGATTCAGGTTTTAAAAATATTTACTTGGAAAATAGATTTATTTCAGATTCAAGTTTAATTTCTAAATATAATTATGAAATTAATGCAAATTCAAAATTTAGTGTAGATCCTTTTGGATTTAATATTGTGAACAATGATGTTTCTCAAACAATGCTTGATAGCTTAAAGGAAGCAATTTCATTTGGGGATTCAGGATCGGATTTATCAAATGTTACAAGCTCAAGTTGAAGAATTTATCATTTAGTTTCCTTGATGAATAAAAAACTGAATGAAGAAATAAATAGTGTATTTAATGTGGATTTTGATCCAGTAAATGGTCAAATAAATCAAACTCCAAAAATATGAGATAAAAATATTTCTTTAGATGGCATTGCAAAATCAATGGAAAATAGAGATGATGATATTGCATTTGGATATTTATTTAAACAAAAGGAAATTCCTTTAGCAATACTTGATGTAAATTCCAATCAAGAATCTAATTTTAGTCAAGAAATCTATCAATATGGTTTAAGTGTAATTGATAATAAAATTTCTTTTGATTTTAATATCTTTTATGGAAAAACAAATTCATATGGTAAAAGATATGACGAAATTATTGATTTTACAAATTGATGGAAAGATTCAGAAAGAGCATTAGGAACTTTGAAAGTTATTATTAATATTAATGATAATTCAATAATAAATGAATTAAAAAGTTATTGAGAAGATAATGTCATGAAAAATCAAGATAATCCAGACTATAAGCCATCTGTTTAATATTTTATAAATAAAAATTATTTTAAATAATAATTTTTTTTTAGTATTACAAAAAAATATTTTTACAAAATCATATATTATTAGTTTAAGGGTATTATATTTGGATTTTTATATAATAATTTTGTATTTTAAAAACTATTTATTAAATTTTTCAAACTTTTTAAATTAGGTAATTTTGCAATTTAACTTTTATTTTTAAATTTGTTTAAAAAAGAGAAAAATATGAAAAAATTACTTAATTTTTTTAGGAGCCATTTCTTTAACTGCTTCTGCAACAACGACTGTAATTTCTTGTGGAAATTCGAATATATCTCAAAAAGAACCTGAAGATAATTCAAATAAAGATCAAAAAATTAAAGATATTTTTGAAAATGCACTTAATGATACTTTAATTGTTGATACAGAAACTTCAAAAAATGATGAAACACAAACTAGATTTGAATTAATAAATAATTTTATAAAACAAGGAAAAACATTTGAAAAGCAAAAAGAAGATTTACTAATCGCAATTCAAAAAAAAGTAAATATAGATTGAACAGTATATAGTTTAAATTTAATTGATAATTTATTTGAAAATCCTCTAATTGAAGGAATAAATGAAGAAAATCAAATTACAACATCAACAAAAGTTAAAATGGGTGTAGTAAATGTTGAATTGTTAAAAAATTTACAAGTTATTTCAACAAAAAAGTTAATTGAAATTATTTTAGTTATGACTTTTTACTATCAATGCTAGATCTATTTAATATTCAAACTAAGGATAATAAATTTGATCCTTTATTGGCAAAATTTAATATTCTAATAATTGGAGAATTAAATATTACATTAGGTACGTTATCTAGCTTAATTTTTTTTGTTCCTTTATTAAAAACTTTAAATGCAAATCTTGGAAATAATCTAGATATAATTCGAAATTTAAATTTAAGTGCTTTAGCTCAATTAGACCCTTCTTCACAAGAAGAAAAAGAACAATATTTAGAATTTTAAAATAAATTTATTTCAGCTTTTGAAATAATTTTAAAAGAAACAGGAAATTTATTAAAAACATTTGGAATAAGTGATTTCTTAGAAATAAATGGTCACGAAATTAAAATAAGTGATTTTTTAGGACCAAATTTAAATATGGATTTTAATGAATTAATTGCTTTAAATACTACGTTATTAATTGAAAAGTTAGATTTAGGAGATCTTGCAAGTTCTGCTATTGAACTTTTTCTTCCATTATTTGAAGATAAAATTACTTCTACTTTAAATGAATTAATAAATAGTAATTTACCAGAAATTTCAATGCAAACAATTATTAATTTAATTCCTGATGCATTAATAAAAGGACTAGTTCCTTCTAATTTTGATAAAACAATTTTAGATAAAGCAACAATTACAATTGAAAAAGCACAATTTGTTTTTCAATTTAAAAAATATGGTGAAAATCAGGAATGAAAAAATCAATCGGGAAATATTTCAAATAGAATTCTAAATAATAATGATACTTTTAGACTACATGTTCAAAATGTTCAAATAAAAATATCTTTAGTTTCTGAGGAAAATGGTGAATTTCGTTATTTAACAAAAGAAGATATTGCTTTTAATGTAGTATTTTCATCAAAAGATGCAAATGAAAATTTGTAAAAAATAAAATTAAGGGAAAAAGGTAAAAAATAAAATGAAAAAATTATTAGGATTTTTAGGAGCAGTTTCCATTACTGCTTCAACAACAATTACAGTAGTTGCATGTAATAATGCAAATATACCAACAGAAGAAGAGTTTAATTAAGATGAAATGAAAGAATTTTTAGGTGAAGTTGCAAAATTAGCTTATTTAAATAAAACAAATGGATATAATATGGACTATGTTTTAAATGAATATTCATTTTCAAGTTCATCAAAAGCATTAACAGGAACACAATTAAAAAGTTTTAAAGATAATTGATTTAAAAATTAATTTATATCATCAGATATAACTTCAATTACAACAGGAATACAACCTTCTGGTAAAGATTTATTGCTTCAAATTACAGATATTGTTTCAGGAGTATTTTCAGTTAAAAAGAACACTGATGGAAGCTCAAATTTAGAAAAAGTTGTAAATGGTATTTTAAATTCATTTGGTGTAACCTTAAATAGTGAAACTTTAACAAATGAAGTTAAAGAAACAATTAAAACAGTAGGAAACTCACTAAATTTTTTTAGTGACGCACTTGATATGTCAAAATATGATAATAAAACATGAACTGAAGCTATGAATTTGGCTTTAACAGAATTGGGTGATGGAATAATTAAATTATCTGGAGGAAATTCAGATTTTACAAATAGTCTAATTAATGCAAAAGATGATACTTATGTAAGTGTATTTAAAAAAGCAATAGCAGAATTTGGAGAAACTGCTGCAAAATTAATAAATGAACCACTTGAAAATAGTGTAGTTTTAAATAATTTGGAGAGTATATCTTCAATAGTAAATTTTGCAAGAATAAAATTAGTTTATATTTCAAATTTTATAATTGATAATGATGTTGATAGTGAAATTGATTTAAATGATATAGTATCATTTAGAAATGAAAAAATTACTCAAAAAGATAATTCAATTGATTTAAGTGAATTATTAGCAAAAGTACATGATATTTTATTTCCAACTAGCTCAGGTGATAATGAAAAAGCACCAGCATTTTTACAAAATGCAATAAAAATGTTATTTGTAAGTGATGAATCAAAATATAGTGATGATATGATTTTAGATATAAACTTAGCAAATATAATTGCTTCAATTACTAGTGGAGGGGGAGACTTATCTAATATAATAAAAACAATAGGATTAGATAAATTTAATGATTTTTCATTTAATAAAGGAGATTTTGGATTCAGTTATGGACTTGCAGAAGTTATCAATAAATTAAATGTTGGTTTAATTATTGAAGGGTTAATACCGGGAGTGGGATCAATTATTTCCCTTTATTAGGTAGTTTAAAATTAGGAAATATTAGTGTTAACTTGATTGGCAAATTAGCTCTTGGAAAACCAATTTTATCTAAAACAAGTGGAGAAACTTTGGCAAGTACATTTAGTTTATTGAATAATTTAATTTCTTTACCATTTACTGAAGAAACTTTTAAAAAATTAATTAATAGTATATCAGCAACTGATGATACAAATACAGTAGCAAATGGAAATTTATTTAGTGTAGTTTGAAATAATGATATTTGAGGTTATGGAACTATTCAAAATATTTTAACTGGTGATTTAGGAGAGTTATTTGGATTAGAGAGTATTTTAGGTTTTGAAATATTAGATAATACAAATTCACTTAAATCTATTATTGAAAAAATTCAAGAATTAATTAACGGAAAACCTACAAAAATTGATTTTTCACAACTCTCATCTGTTATTAAAGGCTTAGCACCAATTTTTTCAAATATGCCAACAAGTGTTGAAGGAATAGTTAATCTAATAGAAAAAGATTCAGCTTTATTAGATAGTTTAATTTCTGCAAGAGAGAATATGAATGGTTTGTATGAAATAAGTAATTGAGTTAATTCAAATGTCACTACTCAAAAAGCTGAGTTAATAAAGTCAATTAGTTCAGCGTATAAATCTTTAACAATTGCTTTCTCTGAAGCAGTTTCATCTAACGAATATTCTTATAATTTAGGGCAAGGAAGAAAAGTAACAATTAAAATTAAGAAAATAATAGAAAGTTATACAATTACAGAAATTAAAATGTAAAACTTAATAATATAAAAAAATATTTTATGAAAGTAAAATATTTTTTTATATTATTTTAAAATATTTTTATAATTCAATAAATTAATTTATTTTTATAGTATGCTTATTTTTTTAACTTTTTATTATGATAAAGTCAAGAGATAAGGAGTAAAAAATATGGTTAAAAAAATAAAAGATATATTGATAACACGACATGTAGTATCATTATCATTACTATATATTTTTTTAATTGCTTATTTAGCTATATTTTTATTCGGAAATATTAATTTTGACTTAGTAAGTATACTTCAAAAATACTGATTTAATAATATATTTTTTACAATTGCACTATTAATTTTATTTATAACCTTTATGGGTGTTCTAATAAAAATTAAGTATAAAAAATTTAAATGAAAATCTTTTTTAAAATTATATAATCGAAGATTAGCATCAATTTTTATTTTAAAATTTTTACTTGCTTTTGCACCAATAGTTCTTGTTTCAAGTACAAACTTTATAATAAACAATATTCATTATAATATTGATAATAAAATTCATTTTTTATTTTTCTTTGTAATAAACACATCATTAATAATTTCATTATTAATTATGTTAATTTTTTACAAAATTTTTAAAAACAGAAATGACTTTATAGTTTTTGAACCATTTATTTTTTTATCAATTGAACCATTTTTATTTATTTTTAAAAAAAATTGAATTGATAAAAAAGTGAAAAGAAAGTTAAAAAGCTTAATAAATTCAATTAAAATTTTTTTTAAAAGAATTGTTATTAATAAAATCTTTGCATATACTCAAAAAAATATATTATTAACTGTAAGAAAAGGAAGCAAAATACCACTTATTTAATCTATTATTATTTATTCAAATTAAAAGTAATAGAGGTGTTAAGTATATGAAAAAAGTACTAATTATAAGTGGTGTAATAACTATAGCTTTTGGTTTAATAGTTACACCAAGTTTATTAGTAATGCAAGGTTTTGTAAAAAGCCTTGAAAAATATCGTCCAGACACAAACGAAAAAGAAGATGGTGTTGTTGGCGATAATGTTCATGACAGTAACCAGGGATTTGAAAATATAAATATATTAAATTTAAATACTAATCTTGGAGAAATAAGTGATGTTAGTAATAATTCACTTATTGAAAGAATTAAAGAATATAATTCAGTTTTAAAAAATAAAACAATTTATATAAAAGGATTATCTTTAAAAAAAGTTAAATTTACAGTTGAAAACTATTTTGGCACAACTGTAGGAAGTTTTGAGGTTAGTAGTTTAGATGCCTTAATTAAAATTAGACAACTAGGTAGTCTAAAAAATATTAAGTATAATACCATTATAGAAAAAATAAAGGAATTAAATCCTGGTATTTCAGGAATGGACTTTTCAAATGATCTTGATATTAAAGTAAAATCTTTAAATCAAATAGATATAAGTTGAAAAAATGATACAAAAGCAAAAAATGAAGTAATTCAATTAGAATATAAACCTATATCGCTAGAAAGTATATTAGTAACTCGAGATTTAGGAGAAACAAATGATATTAGCGAAAATTGAATTACAAATAAATTATTAAACGTAAATATAAATGATGAAATAGATATTTCTTTTTTACAAAATGATGAATATAAATTATTTATTTCAGATATAAATAGTCAAGGACCAGAAAATGTAACAATATCTTTAAAATATAATGATGAACTTTATATATTTCAAGATTCTTCACAAGTAATTGTTAGATATAATGCAAATGATATTGTTACATTAATTCAAAATACAAACTTAGGTACACTTGATGATTTAGAAAACATAACAATTTTAAATAAAGTAAAAGAATTAAATCCAATTTTTGCAAGATATTCAAATGTAAATAATTCAATAATTGAACTTAATTCATTATCACAAGCTACAATTAGAAATAATAGTTTAAATAATGCTCAAACTTTAACTTTTAGTATTGAAAATATAAACTCAATTGTAAAAGTTACAAAGATTGGAGATATTTCAAATTACAATGATAATAATCCAAATGAGCAAATTATTAGTTTATTATTATCAAAAAATAAATTATTAGAATTAACAGAAAAAAGTAATTTAAAAATAGAAAATATTAGATATCCAAGCTTTGATATTAATCAACAAACAATTGCAAATGTAAAATTTGACTTATCAATTACTGGTTTTACAAATTCAGTTGAAATGTCTTTTAATATAAAAAGACAAAATATATCAACAGCTATTAATATTACAAATCATAATTTAGGTGAATTATATTGAATTACAGCAGATGAAATTATCAATGCTATTCAAAATCGAATTACAAATGAAAATATAAAGAGTAATATTAATTATTCTTCACCAACATATGAGCAAATTGAGTTAACAGCAAAACCTGAATCAAAAGTTTTTTATGGAAATGTAATTATAAGATATAAGACACTTTTTAAAAAAGATAGTGGTTTTAATATTGAAAATACCCAAAATGGGTCAGCAACAGCTGTAAGTTTTGAATCAAAACAAAATTTAGGTTGAAAAGTCGGTGCTTCAAATAAACCTTGAATTACACCACAGTCTAGTTTTTCATTAAAATATCCAATCCCTTTAAGTTTAGATGAAGCTAAAAATTATAAGCAAAATGTTGAATTAAATTTAACAACAAGACCTAAAAAAATTAGTGGAAGCGAAGAAGTTTCAGCATCATTTTTAAAAAATGGAGAAAGAACAAATATAATAACTGAAAATTTAGATCAAATTTCAACAAATGATAATTATAAATTATTTAGAGATTCAACTAATGGAACACAATTTAATGTACCTTTTTTAGAGGTAAGTTGATTTAAATGTCGTTCAAAAGTTTCATATTCATTTAAAAGTAATTTATATTATTCAATTTCTAAAACTCAAGAAAATAATATTGATTATTTAATAATAAAAGTAAAAATTGATTCACAGTTAAGCAGTGAATCATATTGTAATGATTTAAAATCCTCTTGAACAGTAGTAATTAATAGTATTGATTTAATTTAATATCTTTATTTAAAATTATTAGAAAGTAAATGATATTAATTATGAAAATTCAAGAAAAACCTAACAAAAAACTTTTAATTATTAAATCTGGATTTAAAACTACTTTGAAAAATTTGGGCCAATTAATTGGATTGGGTTTTTTAGTAACAATAGCAATAATGGTTGGTATGTCTGTTTTTATAACAATCAACAGGGTAGATGAAAGTTATAATAAACTTATAAATCAATCAAATCAACATGACTTTATAGTCAATGTTGATAATTCAACAAGAATTTCATTTGATGAAAATGAATGAATTGGAGGAGAAAATATTGATGAATATGCAAATCAAGATTTATATTCTCAATACTTAATTAATGTTCTTTCAAGAAAAGGAATTAAATCTGAAAATCAAATTGTTCAAGGAGATAGTTATTTTAATTGATCTCGAACAGAAGGAAGAACATTTAATAATGTCAAACTGAAAAATAATGACTTAAATATAAAAGCATTAACTAAGACATCAATAATTGATGAAAGGTTTGATGAAACAAAAACTGAACAAATCTTGGTTGACAAAATTATTTTAGAAGATAACCAAAAAGATAGATATTTTTCAGAAAATAAGCAATTTGCTTCAAGAGAGGTTATCATTCAAGCCAATTTTGCAAACCAAAATAATATCAAAAGAGGAGATATCATAAGATTAACTGCAGATATTTATGGAAATCAGTTGTTAGTTAAAGATGACATTTCAAATTTAACTTTTGGTGGAAGTGTTAGTATCAATGATTCAACTTTAGGAATTAATACATCAGAATATAAAGAACAAGTTTGGTTTCAAGTAATTGGATTTGGTTCTTCAGCTGATTTTGTATATCCTGTAACAGACTTTAAATCAACAATACCTTCAATAAAAAAGAATTTAATTGCATATGTTGATCCTTCAATTTTTGGACTTAATAAAGTTGAAGTAAAAAATGAAGAAGGAACAAAAATGCAAATTTATAGCTACGACCTTTCAAGTTCAAAATTAAATTTTGAATCACAAAGTGATAGAGAAGTTTATTTTTCTGGAAAATTTAAAAGTAAGTCTCATAATTCAGAATCTTATTTAAAGGCTTTTAATAAGGAATGAATTGAGTATGGAAATTTAAATACGACAGCTGTAAAAATGTTTTTTGATTTAAGAGATACAGAATATAAATTTTATTTTAGAACAGCAAGTTATAGACATGTCATTTGAGTTTATTGAGTGTTTTCAACATTCTTACTTATATTGATTGCATTAATTTCTGTTTTCATAATTATATTAATTGTTAAGAAACAAGTTGATGAAACTAAATCTAAATTAGGAACATTTAAAGCTTTGGGTTATTCCAATCGCTCATTGCTAATGTTCTTTATATCAACACCAATTGTAATTAGCTTGGTTGGAACTATATTAGGGTACATATCAATACTTGTTATACAAAATTATATTATTTCGATATTTGCAAATTACTTTAATATTCACTATAAAGGATTTGATTCTTTAAGTTTACATACATTTGCAATATTTATATCTGTTTTAATAACATTGACTTTAATAACTTTATTAATTGCCTATAACGTAATTGAACAAAGGGCATTAAATTTATTAGCTGGAAATTTTATGAAAAGAAATAGCAAAATAGGAAGAGGATTTAAGTTTTTATTTAGAAAAGCAAATCCGACTCTTAAATTACATTCTGCTTTACTAATGAGTTCAACTGGAAAAATATTAGGAACATCCGCTACTTTATTTGTTTCTACTTTATTAATTTCTACAGCCATTATCACACCACTAGTCATGGAAAAAAACAGTAAAGCAACATTTTCAGGGTTAAATTATAAGGATGTTGTTGAATTTAATGAACCAGTTTCAAATAATCCTTCAACTTTTCTAAAAACTTACAATCCGATTAAAGAACAAAAATGAAGTTATAATCAAGAAAATCATGTAACAGATATTAGTGAATCTACTAATTCAAAACAAGAATATATAACTTCATATCCTTTAAAGTACAATTCAACAACAAAAACTTATAATTATGACACTGATCAAATTATTGGAGATTTAATGAATAATAATATTAGTAATAATTTTTATTCTTACAATATTCCAATAATAAATAATAATTATGATTTATTTAAAGAAATAGCTAAAAATAATTATACAAATTGAAAAAATACTTCAATTGAATATTTAAAAAAATTAGATGAATTAGAAATTCCTTCTAGAAATACACAAGGAGTTCCTTATGATTCAATAGTTTCAATTGCAAATCAATGAGCAGATTATTCCTTTTTAATTGACAGTATTGAAGCAAGTGCTATTAAACTTATTAAACAGGGTAATCAAGATGGTTTAAAAGAAACTTTACAAAAAATAGCACAAGAATTGCAAAATTTTTATAAAAAATATATAAATGCTTTACCTTTAAATATAAACTCTAAATACTTAAATGAAAATGATTTAAAATCATTAAATTATGGAAAAATAAAAAATATTAACTTTGATGATCAATTATTTGAAACTTCAGGAGAAGAAGTTTACGAAACTTATCAAGTAAAAACTCCATTTAAACTTGCAACAAAAGGAACAAATTATTTGTTTTATGGAAATGACACAATAAATTCAAAATGAGAAAATTTTCTAGATGATTTTATATATTCAGATTTTAATATTGAAAATAATAAAATTTTTTATAATGGAATTGATGTTATGCAAATCGATTTAAATGATTTAAGTCAATGAGATATAGAAGATTTTAGAAAATTTAATACTTATATTATTCTTTGATATTGAATTCATTTTGAATCAAAACTTGGAACAATGTTGATGGAGTCAACATATCAAAAAGAAACAAATGTCATTCAGCAAGCAATGAAAGAAGCTTTGTTGAAAAATCAAGATTATAATATTGCAACAAATATTATTCCTTATAATCATCAAACAGAAGAATTAGGAACCATGATAAATGGAACTTACTTTTCAAATAAAAATGAACAAAATATAAAAATTTATGGATTGAATTCAAATTCAGTTTCAGTTTATTTACGTGATTCAGAAGGAACTGATATAAAAGAAAATTTATTTAAAAAATTGAATTCTGATTATAATGAATATATTCCAATTATTATTAACCAAACTATTTCTAAAAAATTAAACTTGGGAATAAAAGACATTATGAATGTCTCAATTCTTAAAAAAGAGTTAGTTGATAAAGAAAATAATAGTATTGATTTAAATAATGTAAATATGGGAATTAAATCAGAATATAACTATTTAACTCAAACAGTAAATGATTATATTTCTGAACATAAAAAAAATTACTTTGCGTATAATGAATTAAATCAAACTTGAGATTCAGAATCTCCAATTTCTGTTGCAACAATTAATGGTAAAAAAATAGCATCAGAAACATTAAGTGGAATATCAAAAGAAACAGAAATTCAAACTGCTGCTAATAAATCAGAAATAAAAAAAGTGTTTACGGGATCGGATAAAAAATTTTTAATAGTTGGTGTAACTGAAAATTATGGAAATTCAAAAGCATGAATTTCTAATGAAAATGCAAATAAAGTTTTAAAATATGATAATATTAAAAAATATTTCTTTAATAAGTTCTTCCTAAATGAATGAAAAGAAAGCCCTGCATTAAAAAAATTTTATGATACACAAACTATGTATGAAATTTCTCAAGCACAATGAGAAAAATTTATAGACTATTTTAATTTTTTAATTACAAAATGAAGTCAAGCAAATAATAATGATAAATTTGTAACTGGTGCAGATAATCCATATGATGAATTTATTAATATGTTTTTAAAATTATCTTCTGATTATGTAGATCCAAATGGATATAAATATGCTTCAAAATATTTATGAAAAATATTTGAAAATGAATATCCAATATTTAATTATAAATATACTAATTGAAACTTATATAATGATCAATTAATAAATACTTCAAAAACACAAGCTTTTGGTGATTATAGTTCAATAGGGATGGTTGGAAAATCCAGTTTAATAATTGATAATGAAACTGGAACAACATATACATCATATACACAAGGATATAGTGAAAATAGTTTAAATAAAATTGATTCATTAAAAGATAAACGAGAATTATTAGATCAGGTTGAAGCAATTATTAGAATAATAATTTATTTGATTACTTTTATTGCTTTAACAATTTCAATAATAATTATTGTTATTACAACAATTTTGATTATTGGAGAAAATGCTCAATTTATTGCAACAATGAAAATTTTGGGATATACAAATAATTATGTTATGGCTCAAATTTTGGGAATTTATATTTTACCAATTTTCACAACCTTTATTTTTGGTTTCTTAACTGCGTGATTTGGTATTCAAAAAATTGTAAGTTATATGTCTTCAAATTATTCATTTGTAATTCCATATGAATTTGCAATTTGACAACCATTTGCAGTTATTGCAATCTTAATATCAATTTATATTGCAACAATCTTAATATCATATAAACAATTTTTAAGAATAAAACCAGTAGATTCATTAACAATTAGTAATTAGAAAGGAGAATTTATTTGAAAAAATTATTAATAATAATTTCTAGTATTGGTTTAATTACAAGTTCTAGTTTAACTGTTGTTAGTTGCTCAAATTGAAATGATTATAGTAATTTATTTGATAAAGATGGTTCTGATGAAAATGATGGAGAATTTATTTTAGATGGTCCTGATGAAATAATAAATAATGTTAAATCAGTTTTAAATTCAACTGTTATTGCTGATGTAAAAATTAAAGAAGAAAATAATTTAAAAATTCTTTCCAGAAACATAGCAAATCATTTAGTTGCAATAGATGATCTAATTTCATACTTAAAAAAACAAGTAAACATAAAAGATGATAACTTTAAAATTGAAATTAGCAATGATAATACTTTTAAACTTCCTGAATTGTATGGAATTGGAAGTGATGGAATAACTTTTGATCAAAATGCTAATGTTAATTTAGGAAAAGCAAAATTAGATTTATTTTACTTAAATAAAAAACTTTATACACAAGAATTTAATTGAACAGTCCCTGAATATGATGTCGTTGAAAAAGTTATAAATTCATTACATACAAACAGTTTTACCAATCCTGATAGTTTACTTGCAAAAAAAGTTGATTTAATTCTTTTTGATTGAGCTGATATGGGAGTGCCAGGAATAAAAATTACATTAGGAACCATTTATCAATTAATTCAATTATTGAATATTAAATCAGTAACTAATTTTAGTTTAAGAGCTGGAGGAATGGATGATATTTTATCTCTTATTGGTCCATTACTTCAACCAATTAAAAATCTTGTTAATCAAGATGTAAATCAACTTGCACAAGCAAATCCAGATGAACAAAATGGTAAACAAATTTATGAAAACTTTGACAGAGATTTTAGAAATAATTTGCAAGATTTATTTTCAGCTTTTGGAAATTTATTAAGGTCTCTAGGAATAAAAGATGAAATTACAATTGCAGGAAATGAACAAAAACCTGATTTTACTTTTAAAGTTTCTGAGTTTTTAAATGTTAATTTATTTGACTTAATAGATTTAGATTTATCAAGTATAAATGGTGAACAAGAATTTGGTAGTGGAGTTGCACAAGGAAAAATGTTTATCGATTTAAAAATTGGATCAAAGGGTGTGCAAAATAAAGTAGCAATTGGAGATATTCTTGCAAATGTAGCCCCAAATATTGTTTTAATGTTTTCAAAATTTTTAAATCCCGACACATATAATACAACAAAAGGTGGTTCTCATAACTTTTTGTACTTATTTTTAAAAGAATTATTTACTCAAATGGATGATAGATTATTTACTATTAATTCAAAAAATAATAAAAATCACCATAGTGCAGATTCAAGTGGTTCTACAATGGGAATTGACTCACTTTTATTTAATCTTTTACTTGACTACAATAAAAATAATAGAGTTGATGAAAAATTAAATTTAAGTATAAAACTTAATTTGGATATTGAATTGAAAGTTTTGGGAATAACTGTAAAAAAAACAATGTTTAAAAATGCAACACTTTATGAATTATTAGATAAAATTGTTATCAGTCCAGGACAGATAGTTTTGAAAATTTTTAATAATTTATTTAATTTAGGTGAAAAAGGATATTTAGAATTGGATACATTATTTTTAGGTCCAAATTTAAATATGATCTTTTTTACAAATGATTCTATAAAAATTTCTGCAATTTTAGATGATATGGACTTAAGTTCAATTGAAAGAACAGCAATTGATGCTCTTATGCCTCTTTTTCAAGATACAGTTACAACTACTTTAAATGAACAAATAAATAAAATGCTACCTGAAATGTCAATGCAAATGATTATAAATTTAATTCCAGATTCTTTAATTAAGGGATTGGGAGTTGAAGAAAAATATTTAAATAATTCAAAAGTTATAATTGAAAAAGCACAATTTGTTTTTCAATTTAAAAAAATTGGACAAAATGCTATTTGAGAAAATATGGTTTCATCAATTAGTAGTGATGTTATTGCAAGATATGATTCACTTAGATTGCATATTCAAAATATGCAATTAAGAGTAATTTTTGAAAGCGAAAAAAATGGAAAATTTGAATATTTAACAAAAGATAATCTAAGCATAAACATAGTATTTTCAGATGATGATACAAAATAATAAAAAATAAATAAGGAGAATTTAATATGAAAAGACTATTATCTTTATTGGCTTCACTTTCAATAATTACATCAACAAGTATTACAGTTATTGCATGTGAAACAAAAACCCCAAAAGAAGATGAAACATTTGATCAAGAAAAGATGAAAGAATTTCTTGGAGAAGTTTCAAAATCACTTTATTTAAATAAAAGTGGTTATAATATTGATTATGTTTTAGAAACATATTCATTTAAATCAAATCAAAAAAGTTTAACAAGTTCAGAATTAAAAGAATTTAAAGAAAAATATTTTAAAAATGGACTAATTGGTTCAAATCTAAAAACAACAGGATTTGAATATACAAAAGGACAACAACCAGGAGATAAAGATTTACTTCTAGGAATAACAACTGTAGCAAATTCAATTTTTTCATTATCAGGACAAACTGATGAGGAAAAAGCAGAAAGTTTAAAAACAACATTGTCAGAATTATTAAAATACTTTAATGTTGAATTAACACCAGAAACAATTAAAGAAGCTGGACCAATTATTGACCAAGTTGCAAATTCACTTGAATCATTTGGTGATGCATTAAGTATGGAAAAATATCAAAATATGACATGAACTCAAACAATCAATTTATCATTTATTGGTATTGCAAATGGTTTAAAAAAATTAGTTAAGGATTCAACAGCTGATTTCAATGAAGAAGATATTTCTGCAACAAACTTTAAAAATGCAATGCAAAATTTGGAGTTATCTTTAACAAAATTAAGAGATAAAAAAATAGTTTTAGATGAAACAACTGTTTTATCTAATTTAGATTCAATTGCAAAAATTGTAAATTTTGCAAGAATTTGCATGTTATATCTTTCAAACTTTATTGTAAGTGATCAATTTGAAGTTGATTTAACAGCTGAGCAAGTAAATGAATTTAGAAATAAGAAAATATCTACAATTGCAGATTCAAATATCTTAAATTTTAAAGAAATGTTTGAAAAGGTTAAAGAAACAATTTTTGGAAGTAATAGCTCTACAAATGCACCAATTGCATTAAAAAATGTTTTAAAATTACTATTTTTAAATACAACACAAGATTATTATAAAAATATGATTTTTGATTTATCAGATATTGACTTATCAGATTTTTCAGAGGTTATTCAAAAAATAATACAATCACTTCAAGAATTTCAAAAAGATGATTTTGTTGATGGAGATTTAGGATTTAATTATGCAATGACAAGAATTTTAAACGGTTCAATTGATATTAAAAAATTATTGGATTCACTTCCAGATATGTTTAAAGGAATCATTGAGGCATTAAACTTAAATATTCCAGCTATTTTAGTTAACTTAATTGGAAAAATAGCTTCAAATACTCCAATAACAAAGGGATTGAATTCTGCATTAATAACATTGATATTTTCTCTTTTAGGTGTAGAACTAGAAGATAGTAAAATTCAAAAATTAGTTGATGGATTAAATGGAGAAAACGATGTTGATTTATTAAATCTTTTATGAAATGAGGATTTTTTAGGAGCAATATTGGGAAAACCAGCAAATGAAAGTTGAGCTTTAAAAAATCTATTAGAAAAACCATTATCTTCATTATTAGGAATTAATAATATTTTAGAATTTGAATTTATTGAAGGGGCAGAAACTTTAAAAGAAATTGTGGAATTAATTTTTGAAAAAATACAAAATGCAGAAGAAATTAAAATAGACTTTACTGCAATTGGATCTTTATTAAAAAAATTAGCACCAATCTTTAAAGATATGCCAACAAGTGTTGATGCATTAGTCAACAAGATTAAAGAAGCTGGAATTTTGGCTGATTTATATCAAGTAAAAGACAATTTAATTGGACTGAAAGATTTATTGAAATATGTTCAAGATACAGTTGCAGATCAAAAAGCAAAAATGATTGAAAATATTAAAACTGAATACAATAAATTAACAGTAGCAAATTCAGAAATTATTAGTCAAGAAAAATATAAATATAATCTTGGCTCAGGAAAAACTGTTACAATTTCAATTGCAAAAGAAAATAATTTATGAGCAATTAATCAAGTTGAAATTACTGGATAATATATTAAAAAACCAAACACTAGAGTTTATTTTTAACTTTAATGTTTGGTTTTATTTTTATAACTGTATTTAAACAGAAAAAAACACTCAGAACGTGTTTTTTTATTATTATGCATTTTTGCATTTTTAAATTGTTGATTTGCTAATAATTAAAAAGATATGAATGAGTAATGAATAAGACTTATTCCTGTTTATAAACTATGACAAGCTCAGAATAAGCCAAATCGAAAGAAAGGATGTTATAAATTTAATTAGAATGTAATTTCATCTCTTGAAAGTGATGTAAAGGGAAATGAAACCATTAAAAATTAACCTTGCCATAGTGTGTCCAAAGGACAAAATAAATATATCAAATAAAATATACAAATGCAACTTTTTTTAAAAAAAAATTATTTTTTTTAATTTTTTAATGTGATATTTACTATATATTTTGATTTTTTTAAAAAATATATAAAATATTTACAAAAGAGGAAAAGAATATGAAAATATTATTTGTTAAATGTGGAAAAAATGCAGAGTTAAAATCAATAGATCAATTAAATAATTTTAAGTATATTTGCAAAAACTGTGTTTTAATTGATTTAAAAGCTAAAAAAATTAATAATGAAGATGTTTTTTGTATAATTTGTAAAAATAAAGCAAATTATCTTTTAATTTCACAATTAAATAGAATTACCGATTATTGTAAATATGTATTTTTAAAGATTTTAAAGCATTGTAATTAACTTATATATTTTATCAATGTTTTAAGTTATTTATTAGTATAATAAATTTAATGAGGTTTGATTATATGATAAAAGACTTTAATAAAATTTCGGGAAAGGCAAATTTTTATGATTACAATAATCAATTAAATTACTTCGACTATTTTGGAATTACCGATCGAGATTTAGAAAATGTATTTAAAGTTTTTAAAATGAATCAAAAAAAACCAGAATTTTTATTAAAAATTCTTTCAAGTAAAATAAATGAAAAAATTAGTTTTTATATTAGTAACGTTTATATAAATGGTAAATTACATAAACTTACACTTCCAGCAGATTTTATTGCAAGTAAAGCTTTTTTAAGTGGATTATTCTATACTGCTGCAAGACTACTAATACAAGAATTTGTTCTTTTGTCAACTGCTAATAAAACAACTTTTAATGTAGATTTAAAAGTATTTAAATTTGGAAATGAAAAATTTAAATATTATATGTATAAAAATAGTCTAAAAAAATATTATCAATCAATTTTTTCTTGGACTATTCCTTTGCTTGAAAATAATTCAGATACTATTAATATTTTTTCTAATTTAGATAAATTAATTGAAAATAAAGCGTATAACTTGAAATTATATAAGGATTTATTTATTTGTATTTGAATGCATACTTATATAAAAGAGTTTTGTGAAATTAAAGAATATTTTAGTATTAATAATTTGGAAGAAGAAATTGAATTTCGATTTAATGTATTAAATCCAATTAATTATGATCTTCTTTTTAAAAAAGAAGATTCTTTTGAAAAACAAAAAAGAATTGATATTATTAAAACTTTCTATGAAAGAAAGGATGAAAAAATTGAACTTGAAATTAAACAATTAAAAAATAAAGTTTTTAAAAAAATAAAATTATTTAATTCAATTACTTTATATCAATGATTTTTAATTCTTGAACAAATAAAAATGTCTTTTAAAATTTGTGATTTATATGAGTTAAAAACATATGTTGATAGTTTGCATGAAATTGTCATTGAAAATATTGATAAAAATATTGAAAAAGATGATTTACTTTCACTAGTTAAAATGCTATTAAATTATAAAAATAGTAAAGATTTTATTTCAATTTTTTATAAACATCCAATTATATCTTTCACGAATTCTACTAGTACTAGATATTTAATTTCATTTCCAGAATTTATATGATTAACTGAAAATTTTTTAAATAAGTATACTTACTTTGAAAAAGAAATATTAAATATTTTTAATAATGAAATTAAAGTTGAACTACATTATTTTTTAAATAATAAATTGAAGATTATTTCAAAAAAATATTCTTCAATTGTTGTTTATGAACCAGAAAATAATAAATATTTTTGAAAACAAGCAAAAAAAGATGTTAGAAATTTAAAAGTAAACTCAGTTATATATGAAAAAAGACTTGATAAAACTTTTTTTGTAATTAATGATTTTTTTATAAATAACTTAGAAAATGAGCAAAATATGAAAAGATCGTTTGAAAATACAAATGAATTTAATAATATTTTTCAAAAAAATTATTCTGCTAAAATTTCTACTTTTGAAAAGGATATAAGAAAAATAAAAAAACAATTAAAAATAAAACAAGATACTGTAGATGAGTTTATAATAATAACAAATGATATTTTAAATTTATATCCAAAGGTTAAGTTTAAAGATTTAACGTTTTATATAGCAGATATTACAACATTAGATTATTTTTTAAACAATTTTTTATATAAAAAATAATTATATTAAGGTTTTAAATTAGTATATTTTTTAAAAATAATATTTAAAATAATTGGAAGAGGGAAAAAATATGAAATTACCATTTATTGCAAGTGATCTTGATGGAACTATTGTCAACAATGAGGATTTTAAAATATTGGATGAAACAGTTAAAGATATTTTGGAATATCAACAAAAATCAAATAATAGTTTTTTTATAGTTACAGGAAGAGCTAGTCAAAATATGAAATATTTTATAAAACAGCTTGATATAAAACTTCCAGTAATTAGTTCAAATGGTTCTGCAATTACTGATCCAATAACAAATAAAGTTTATTTTGAGCATATTATGCAAACAGAATTAGTTATTGAATTGCTTAATTATTCAATAGAAAATGATCTAGATGTTTCTTTATACACAGCAACATCACTATGTGCTTTAAAAAATTCTGAGAGAATAAGAAAATATAGTGAATTATATGGTCATTATCCAAAAGAGTATTTACCAAACTACTTTTTATATGATAATTACTTGCAAATGATTGATGATGTAAAAAATGGAATTCATAAAGCAATTAAATTAATGTATTCATTAGATGAGAGAAATGATGTTGAAAAAGTAAAACAATTAGATAAATTTTTAGAACAAAAAAATTTATATCATCCCTCAACAAAAATGCAATCGAGAATAATAATGGATGCAATGCCAATGGGAATTGATAAATTATATGGAATAAAAAAATGAGCAGAAATAATGAAAATTGATTTCAATGAAATTCATGTAATTGGGGATAATAATAATGATATTGAAATGGTTAGGGGAAGCCAAAATGGACTTGCTGTAGGAAATTCTGTGGAAAATTTGAAAAAAATTGCTTCAAAAGTTATTGATACAATTGATAATAATGGAGTTGGAAAGTATTTAATTGAACTAATTAAAAAAAGGGAGAATAGAATGAAAAAAATTGCTCTATTTGGAGGAAGTTTTGATCCTGTACATACAGATCATATTAATATAATAAAAAGTTGTAAAAAAAATTTATGTTTTGATGAAGTATGAGTTATTCCAGCATATGTTAATCCATTTAAAACTATTTCAAGCTCTAGTGTTGCACAAAGACTTGAAATGCTTGAAATAGCATTAAGTGATTTGGAATATGTAAAAATTGAAAAATATGAAATTTCAAAAACTAAAAGAAGTTATACATATGATACTGTTTCATACTATAAAAATAAGTATCCTGATATAAGTTTTGCCTTTATAATGGGCTCAGATCAATTGGATAATTTTGAAAAATGGGATAATTTTAACGAATTGATTAAAGCAATAGAATTTAAAATTTTTTTAAGAACAGAAGATATTAATCAAAAAATTGTGGAAAAATATAATTTGGAAACATTTGAATTTGAAAATAATCACTTAAGTTCTACAAAAATTAGAAACTTAGAGGATTTAAATCTTCAAATTAAAGAAATTAATGATTATGTAAATTATAATCTTTTATATTTATATGAAAGATTAGAAAGTAAAATGGATGAGAAAAGATTTTTTCACAGCCTAAATGTTGGGCAAATGACTTTAGATTTAGCAAGACTTAATAATTATGATTTAAAAAAAGCATTTATTGCAGGAACATTACATGACATTTCAAAACAATGAGATGAAAAAGTTTTAATGAAATATTTAGAAAAATATTGCATTGAAAAAATTAATGAACCAAAACCAGTTTGACATTCTTATGTTGGCGCTATGCATTTAAAATATGATTGATTATTTAATGATGATGAAATTATTAATTCAATTTTTAAACATACAGTGGCTTCAAAAGAAATGAGTATTCTTGATATGATAGTTTTTTGCGCAGATAAAATATCTTCAGAAAGAAATTATCCAAGAGTTGATGAATTTAGAGCAATTGTAAAATCAGATTTAGTATTAGGATTTAAAATGCTTTTAGAAAATCAATATGAAGAAGCTATTAAAAAAACAGGAATGGATTCTATAGGAAATGATTTAAAACAAAGTTATCAATATTGAGTAAAAGGAAATAAATAATGGAAAAATACTGTGTATTATTTGCAATGGAAGAAGAAGCAAAAGCATTTATTTCAAATATAAATGCAAAATTAGTTGAAGAAAAACCATTTAAAATTTATTGTTCAAATAATATTTATATTGCTATTTCTAATGTTGGTCTAATAAATGCTTCAACTTGCTTTACATATGTTAATCAAAAATATGATTTTAATTATTATATTAATGCAGGATTAAGTGGTTGTGTTGGTTTAGTGTTAAATCAATTAGACGTTGTTTTAGTTAATAAGTCATATTTAGGAAATGTTGATGCAACTGGTTTTGGTTATAAATTAGGTCAAGTGCCAAAAATGCAAGAATATTATTTATCAGATAAAAACTTAAATGAAAAATTAAATAAAAATTTTAAATATGCAAATATTTGTTCAAGTGATGTTTTTATAAATTCACAAAAATTATTTGATCAAATAATTTTCAAAATTGATAAATCAATTGAAATATTTGATATGGAATGTGGTGCTTTTTTTCAAGCAGCATATATTTTTAAAAAGCCAATAATTAGTTTAAAAGTAATAAGTGATAAAATTGGAAGTAAAACTAATGAAGAACAATTTAGACAAATTCTTTCTAAAGGTAGTGAAATAATTTCAAAAACATTAAGTGTTTTTTTAGAAAGGATATAAAAAGGACTAAAGTTTCAAAAACATTATGCCATATAGGATCCCATTTTATGTTAGCCTCATTAGTTCCAATACTAATTGTTTCTGTTTTTATGATGAGTATTAAACAAATTGCAATAGACAGTTTTAGTAAATTAAGAGATATTGGTGAATGGCTTAATTCTTTATCAGAAAAAGTATTAACTCAAATAACTTCAATAGGTATATCTTTATTTATAAGTTCATTAGTTATTATTGTAATTATTACTTTTTCTTAATTTTTATAAATTCAAGAAAAGCATATAAACAAAGAATTGGCTATTTTGTTGGCTTAACAACTGGTACAATTTTAATATTAGCTTCACTTTTACCATTTATTATTGTTTCTTCAACAGTAAGTCAAGGTATATATATTTTACTTTCAGGTTTATTATTTATTTTCTTTGGTATAAGTGGGATATTTGTTGTTACAGGTTCTTTTTTTGGAATGATTGGTGCAGAAACTTATAAAAGACCTGAATTAGAAGAAAAAAAAGATTTAATTCAAAAAAAGTAATTCAAAAAAAGTAAAATAATTAGTTTTTTTATATAAGTATCTTTTTTTATATAATTAGTTTTAAAATATTTACAAAAGGAAGTGAAAAAATAATAGAATGTAAATTAGAAGATAATTGCAAAGATTGTGGTATGTGCAAAAATGATAAAAATCATGGCTAAAAAAAATAAAAATCAGCAAATATGCTGATTTTTATTTTTAAATTTGCTTTTTAACTTATAATATTTTTAGTGAGGTATGTATGAATACAATTTATATTTATTTTGGAGATATGTATATTGAGTATAAAATTTTTGATCAAAATAATAATCAATTAGAGTATGAAAAATTATCAAATGCTGAAATATATTTCGATAATCACAATTTTGCCTCAGCAAATAAAGCAATAGATTGATTTAATGAAAAAATAACTAAATTTACAGATAAATATCAAAAAGGACTAAGAATTATTTTTACTTGTTCTACTATGTTTCTTTTTTTACTAGACGAAAATTTAAATCAAATTGGAAAAGGTTATACACCACATGATGCTTTAATTCCAAAAATTAATTCACAAGACTTAATTGCTGCCAAGAAAATTAATAATATTTTAAATATTACAGTTTTTCCTTCATTTAAATTAAAAGAAACACCAATAAAGGCTTATTCTTTTACAACTTTAAAAGGGTATTTTGCAATTAAATTAATTAATAAAAATATAATTGATATAGTTGATGCTTCTTCAACCGGTCTTTTAGATTTTAAAACATCTAAATTTAGTCCAAAGTTATTAAAATATGTAAATAGAGAAAATATTATATGTCCTGAAATTTATAAAAAATTAGAGTGATATGATATAAAATTAAATAACTATGATTGCAAAGTAAATTTTGGAATTCCAAATACAGTTTTAGGTTTAAATGTTTTAAAAGAAAAAAATGTAGCTATTTTATCTGCAAATAGAACATTTGGAATTAGATTACTTGTTGATAAACCTATTCAAAATTTACTTGAAGAACAATATTGCTATGAAACTTTAGATAATAAATATGTTTATGGAACAGTATCTTCAAATGGGGGAAATAATATTTTTATAGCATGCTCTCAATTAAATATTTCAATCAAAGATATTGATAATTTTGATTTAAGTGAATGTACATTCATTGAAGAAGAAATAAACTTTTTTGAAAAAGCAAACTTTAGAAAATTTAGTACAAAATTTTTAGAATTTGATTTTGATTTAGATCTTTTATATTCTGTAATTATTCAATTTAAAAATAAATTAAAATTTGCTCTTGAAAAAATGCAAAAAAGTTTAGGAACTAAAATAAAAATAATTGCTTCAGGTGCTATTTTTGATTCAAAATATATTCAAAGTGTGCTTATTAATGAATTTAAAGAGCAAATAACTTTTAGAGATAAAAATCAAATTTTTATAAATGATTTAAAAAAATTTATTACATAATGAGGTAATATGAAAAATTTATATAAAGAAATAAGTAGTTTAATTTATGATTATACAAACCTCCAGGTACTTCAATTGATGGAGACATTCAATTTTATAAAGAATTATTAATTCCAATTGAAGGAAAAGTGCTTGAAGCTGGAGTTGGTAACGGAAGAATGTTGATTCCGTTATTAAAATATAAAATTGATGTTATTGGTATAGATAAATCTAAACAAATGATCAAATTATGTAAAAAAAATTAAAAGAAAATAATTTAGATTGTGAATTATTAAATCAGGACTTAATTAATTTTGAAAGAGAAAATTATTTTGAATATATAATTATTCCGAATGCAACTTTTAATTTAATTGAAACAAGAGATGAATTAACACAAATACTTAAAAATTTTTATAAATCTTTAAAAAAATGGTAAATTAGTAATTGATTTAATTTTGCCAACAGATTTTAATGTTGGGTCAGAGTATACAAATTCATATACTATTAATAATCAGTTTATAGAAATAAAAAATTATGCAAAACTAATAAATTGAGTTGAACAGTATACTATTAATGAAATAGGTTATTTTATTGATAATAAATTAGTTGAAAAACAAGAATTTAGACTAAATTGATATGGAGTTGAGGAGTTTTCACAAATTTTGACTAAAATTCGTTACAAAAAGCAAAATATTTTACTAAATTATGGTAGTAAAATAAATACGAGTGTAAAAACAATTACATTCGTTTATAAAAAATAGAAAATCAAGGGTAATTAAATGAAAAAATTAGCAGTAGATATCGGTGGGGCATCAATTAGGATTGCGATTATCGAAGATAAAAAAATTTTCTCCAAAGAGACTTTTGAAACAAATCCAAATGATTTTGATTTTAACTTAAAAAAATTAAAACTATAGTGGACTTTTGAAAAATGGATTTTGATTTCATAGGTTTGGCTTGTCCTGGACCACTTAACTTAAAAACAGGAGAAATTATAAATACTCCAAATTTGCCAGCTTGAAATGGTAAAAATTTAGTAGAAGAATTTAAAAAAATCTTTTTAAATAAGGAAATAAAATTTAATAATAACGCAAATGTTGCAGCATTAGGTCAATTTTCTATAAGAAAAGTTATTGAATCACTATTATATTTTACAGTTTCAACAAGAATAGGAGCTGGTTTTATAAATGAAGGAAAAATTTTTAATGGTTTTACTGGTAAAGCATGTGAAATTGCAAACGCTTTACCAAAAATAAGCACAATAGAACCATCAAAAAGTGGATTTGAATACTTGGCAAGTGGAAAAAATATTGCCAAAAGACTACAAGAACTTGGTGTAAAAGTGGAAAATGCAAAAGAAGCTTTTGAAATTTTTAAAACAAGAAAAAATTCAATAGTTAGTGATTATTTTATTACAATGGAAATAGAGTTAATCAGTCTATTCTCAACAGCAATCTATTTCTTAAATCCAGAAATAATTGTAATTGGGGGAAGTGTTGCTATGAATAATCAAGATTGATTTAATGCAATTTTTAATAAAGTATTGGAAGTAACCTCTGATATAAGTTATAAAACTAAATTTGAATTTGCAAAGGAACTTGATGACTCAACACTAATTGGTTGTTGTGAGTTATAAGTTTAGATAAATAAAAAACACACAAACTTTGTGTGTTTTTTATTTACTGAATATTAGAAATAAAATAATGGATTTATATATAAATATAGAAATTGAAACAAAATTAAATTTTATATTTTTAACTTTTGAAAAATTTTCCTTGTTTTAAAATTAATTCAATTATTGTAATGAATTTATAAATTGACAAAGGTATATCAGATTTATTATTTTAGAAATTGCAGAACATTTAATTGAGTTATATAAAAAATAAGTAATATTTTATACAATTTAATCTGTATGTTATTATAAAAATATCTTAATAAAAACTTGTATAAGTCAACATATTGGGTTGGTGTTTCTACCTTTTGACCTATCAGAAGTCTATAAGTTTTATGGTTTTTTTAACCATTTTTTTTTCAAGTTTTTTATTAGGACTTTTAAGGAAAAAAAATGGATAAAATACCGATTATTATCGATACTGATCCAGGTATTGATGATACTGTTGCTTTGGCAATTGCAATCAACCAAGAAAAATTTGATATTAAGTTAATTTCCACAGTTGCACGAAATGCAAATATTGATTTAGTTACTGAAAATGCATTAAAAATAATTACTTTATTTAATGCAAATATAGAGGTTTCAAAAGGTTGTTATAAACCTATTTTAAGAAGTCCTGTTTATGCTTATGATATTCATGGCAATACAGAATTAGATGGCTATGATTTTAAAAACCTTCTAATAATATGTTATTAAAAAATCATGCAGTTTTTGAACTTTACAATAAAATAATGGCTCTTGAAGAAATTATATTAGTGACTTTAGCTTCATTAACAAATATTGCAATGTTATTAACATTATTTCCAAAAGTAAAAAATAAGATTAAAAAAATTTTAATGCTGTGTGGTAGTTTTGGAAGAGAAAATAAAGGAATATATTCTGAATTTAATGCTGCTTTTGACCCAGAAGCTTTAAAAATAGTTTTAGAATCAAAAATTGAAATAATTTTATTTCCAATGGACCTAGGCTTAAAGGCCCTAATTAAAAAAGATGATATTGAAAAAATAAAACTTTCCAATAAATTTGGAGAAGTTTTTTATTCTTTATTTAAAAAATATAGAGGGGAAAGTTTTGAGACAGGATTAAAAATGTATGATTCACTTTCTATTATTTTTCTTTTAAATCCATTTATTTTTAAAATTCAAAAATACTATGTTAGTGTAGATACACAAAATAGTATTTCTGCAGGAACTACTTATATTGATTTCAAAAATTACTTGAAGCAAGAACCAAATATAAATGTTGCAGTTGATTTAGATGAAATTAAGTTTAATAACTTAATTGTTGAAAAATTAATTAATCTAAATTAATTATGTTAGCAGATATATTCATGTATATCTTTGGTTTTTTTGCAATTTGTTCGTTAATTTTTTTCTTAATTAAAAAAATTAACACTATTATAGTTTTATTTACAATTGGAATTTTATTAAGTATATGTGCAATGATTATAAGAAGAGTGAAAATTGAAAAACCACTTAATGCTTTTTATCCTATAGAAGTTGTAAAACAAAGTTTTATAAAAGGGGTTTCAGGAGCTGGGTTTATAATTTTGCTACTTGGCGGATATAGTTTTTTTATGAGCACAATTCAAGCAAATGAAGTTGTAATTAATGTTTTAACAAAACCCTTACTTAAAATTAAAAAGAAGTATCTTTTGATACCGTTTGTATTTCTTTTTGAACACTTACTTTCTCTTGCAATACCATCATCTGCAACATTAGCTTTAATTTTAATGGCTACTTTATTTCCAGTTTTGGTAAAAACAGGAATATCTCCATTATCGGCAGCTGCAGTTATTGCAACAACCGCAACAATAATGCCAACACCTTTAGGAAGTGATAATGTTATTATTGCAGAAGAAATGGGTATATCAGTTACTCAATATGTTCTTAAATATCATGCTATTATTTCTTTACCAACAATTTTGCTAATGACTTTTGGTCATTTATTTTGGCAATTATTTTGTGATAAAAGAGATTTAAAAAGAAATAGAAAAATGAAATTTGAAGATTAATATTTAGATGTTCCTTTAATTGAGGGGGGTAAATTATTTAAAACAACCTATACTATTCTTCCATTACTTTCAATAATTTTAGTAATTATTTCATTTATTATAAGTGTTAGTGCTTTTAATGGAAAATTAAAACTTTCAGTAGAACTTGTAACTTTTATAAGTTTTATAATTGCAATTATTTGTCAATCGATAAGAATGAAAAGTATAAGAAAATCAATTGATTTAACTCCTGAGTTTTGAAAAGGTATGCACAAGCTGCAGGGATAAGTACAATTGCTGCAATGATTCCATTACAAATGGCTGGAAACATTTTTAGAGGAATGTCACCAGTTTTTTCAGTAATAATTATTGTTTCTCAAAAGATAAAAATTTCTCCATTTCAACTAGTTAAAAGAACATCAGTTCCATTATTAATTGGGGCTTTATTTATGTTAAGTCTTTCACTAATTGTATTTTTGTAAAATAACGAGATATTTTAATTATGAGTGCTGAGTTAAAAAAATAAAAAAATACTTATATTAATATATAAGTATTTTTTTTTAATCAATTCAGAAATTAGCAAAATAATCTTCAACTTCATTTAAATATTTTTGTTTTTCTTCTTTTTTTAGAAATGTTGCATTAATTGAGTATATTGTAATTTTTTTTTATTCTTTTTTAGTTAAATTTCACATATCTTGAACATATATGAGACCTTCATTAATTGTGGCCCCATGATATGCTGGGTAATCTGAATTTATATTTATTGATAATCCAAAATCTAAGTATTTTTTTATTGGATAATCCTTTTTATTAGGAAATTTACTTCCTCTTGTGCTTCAAAAAGGGCACATTGTAATATGAATATTATCATTTTTTATTTTTTCTAGAATTTTTTGGTCTTCATGCATAAAATAACCATGATCAATTCTATTTGGTTGTAAAAAGTGTAATACTTCACCTCCTGATTGATCTGTTGTATTTTCTTGACAATGGGTAACTATTTTTAATCCTAAAAGCCTTGCTTTTAAAACAACTTTTTGAAATCTTTGTACTCAGTTTGGTGATTCACTAGAATCAATTCCAATTATTTTATTTTCTCCAATTGCTTTTCTTGCTAGTTCTAATACTTGTTCTGCATTATCTTCTGGTAAATCTTTTAAAAAAAACATAATTAATTGTGCTTTAAAATTTAGTTTTTTTCAGCTTCTTGAAAACCTTTATATAACCCATTTACAATATCATCAAATTTTATTACTCTATATAAATGGGGTTGAGGATCAAAAAATACTTCTGAATACTTTACATTTTGTAAAGAACTTCTTCTAGCATGTTCAAAAGCTAAATCAAAAAAATCTTTTTCATTGCAAAGGACTCTCATATTACCATAATATGCCATTAAAAATTTTTGCAAGGTATTTCTAGTTTTATAATCCTCATAGTACTCTTGGGGTGTATCAAAATCAATTTTTATATTATTTTCTTTAGCTTTTTGAATTAGAAATTCAGGATAAATTGTACCTTCAATATGAACATGCATTTCAAATTTCATTAGATTTTCTAAATTAGTTTTATTCATTTATTCTTTATTTTTTTCGTGCTTTATTAAAACCCTTAATATATAAAACACTAAAAAAAATTAAATAAATTTCTTTAATTTGACTAAAAAAACTTATAGTCTCTTAATTGGTTAAGAGGTAGAAACACTAACCCAATATGTTAGTTTATATAAGTGCTTTAAATTTATTAAGTTAATATAATTTTAACATTAAAAATTATATTAACTAATCTTTGAAATAATTTATAATCAAAATGAAAGTAATAAGTGAAAGGTATGTTTTATGAAAAAAATAAATATAGGTTTAGATATTGGAATTGCTTCTGTTGGTTGAGCAGTTATTGAATGTGATCTAGAAAAATTTTAAAAGCAGGAAGCAGATTATTTGACGAGGCTAATTTAAGCGATAAAATTGCGTCAAAAAGAAGAGAACAAAGAGGAAGAAGAAGGAATTTAAGAAGAAAAATTACATGAAAGCAGGATTTAATAAATTTATTTGTTAAGTATAATTTTCTACAAAAAGAAAATGATTTTTATGAATTAGATTTTAATTTTGATTTATTAGAATTAAGAAAAAAAGCAATAAATTCTAAAATAGAATTAGAACAATTGTTGATTATTTTATTTAATTATATTAAACATCGTGGTTCTTTTAATTATAGAGAAGATTTAAGTGAACTTAAAAATATTTCGCAAGAAGAATTAGAAACATCAAGTGAATTTAAATTACCTGTTGATATTCAATTTGAATTAAAAGAAGAAAATAACAAGTTTAGAGAAATAAACAATGAAAAAAGTTTAATAAATCATGAATGATATGTTAAAGAAATTAATCTAATTTTAGATGCTCAAATTGAAAATAAATTAATAAATCTTGATTTTAAAAAGGACTATTTAAAATTATTTAATAGAAAAAGAGAATATTATGATGGTCCTGGACCAAAAGACAAAAATTTATTAAATCCAAGTAAATATGGTTGAAAAAATCAAGAGGAATTTTTTGATAGATTTGCTGGAAAAGATACATATGATAGCAAAGAACAAAGGGCTCCAAAACATAGTTTAACTTCTTATCTTTTTAATATTTTAAATGACTTAAATAATTTAAGTATAAATGGAGATAGAAACCAGTTAACATATGAAAATAAAAAAGATTTAATTAATTTAACACTTATAAATCAAAAAGAAAAAGCAGAAAATATAACTTTAAAAAAAATTGCTAAATATTTAAAAATAAATGAAAAAAATATAACAGGTTATAGATTAAAACCCAATTCAAATGAATCAATTTTTACTGTATTTGAGAGTGCAAATAAAATGCGCTCCATTCTTGTTAAAAATAATAAATCTATTGATTTCATTTGTTTGGAAAATATTGATAAAATTGATAAAATTGTTGATATTTTAACTAAATATCAATCAATAGAAGATAAAAGTTTAAAGCTTGAAGAATTGAATTTTGATTTTTTTGATAAAGAAACTTGTGAAAAATTGGCAGTTATTTCTTTAACAGGTACACATGCACTTTCTAAAAAAACAATGAGTAAATTAATTGAAGAAATGTTTCATGATAATTTAAATCATATGGAAGCATTAGCAAAATTAAAAATAAAACCAGATTATAAATTAAAAGTTGATTTAACTAATTTTAAAACAATTCCAATTCTTAGAGAAAAAATTAATGAAATGTATATTTCTCCAGTTGTTAAAAGAGCTTTAATAGAATCTTTAAAAATAATTAAAGAATTAGAAAGACACTTTAAGGATTTTGAAATTAAAGATATAGTAATAGAAATGGCAAAAAAAAATTCTGCAGAAAAAAAACAATTCATTTCAAAAATACAAAGACAAAATGTTGATTTAGTTAAAAAACTTTCAAATGATTATTCATTGGATGAAAATAAATTAAACTTTAAAATGAAAGAAAAGTTTTTATTATTATCAGAACAATAAGGAAAATGTGCTTATTCTGGAAAAACAATTGACATTACAAGATTAAAAACAGATCCAAATTATTGTGAAGTTGATCATATAATCTCATTATCAATTAGTTTTGATGATTCTAAAACAAATAAGGTTTTAGTTTTAAGAGAAGAAAATCAAGAAAAAAAACAATTAACTCCATATCAATATTTTAGAAAAATTGGAAGAAATTTTGAAGAATTTAAAATAGCTGCAATTGATTTATATATAAATTCAAAACGTTTTGGTAAATATGGATATAGAAAATTTTTAAATCTAGTAAATACATCAGATTTTACTTCAATTAAAGAACAAATGCAGTTTATTTCAAGAAATTTAAATGACACTAGATACGCAATGATGGGAGTAAAAAATTATTTAAAATTTTTTAAAAGAGAATTAAATAAACCTTGAAAAATCAAAACTATAAACGGTCAATTTACAAGTTTTTTAAGAAATAAAATATTTGAATTACCTCAAAAAAATAGAGATGATTACTCTCATCATGCAAAAGATGCTGTTGTAATTGCATTATCACAATTAATAAAAATTAATTCCAACGAAACTATTGGTTCAATTTTAGATAATGTTGAAAATGATACTTTTCATTTAGAAGGAGAAAAAATTGATAATATTAGGGAGCTTGAAAATAATAGTTTTAATATTAAAAGAGAAATTGAAAATTTTAATTATGTTTTCACAAAGAAAAATATAAAGACAAATAATAATCAATTATTTAATGAAACTATTTATATAGGTAAAAAAATTAATGGAGAGTTAAGAAAAACTTTAAAAGTGAATATATTTGATGATTTTCAAGTTAAACTATTAAATGATTTATTTAATACTAATGACTATGATTTATTTATTAAAAAATCTGATCCAAAAACTTTTAATTATTTGAAGAATATTTTTGATACTTATTATAATAAAGAGTATAAAGATGACAAAAATAAAATGATAAAAATTAAAAATCTATTTAGTTATTTTAGATATGTAGAAAGACAACTTATTTGCAAACAATCAATAGAAAAAAACCCGCCATTAATAAAAAATTTAAGATATTTAGATAAGTCAAAAAATGAAAGATATCATGAAATTATACATAAATTTGAAAAAGTAAAAAATAATAAAATTATTTTTCATACAAGTTTGGAAAAAATAGGTTGAGACATCTATTATAGTGAAAAATTAAATAGATATAAAGTTGTGGAATTAAACATAAAAGTATTAAAATTTAATAATAATAATATATTAGATAGAAATTCTGAAAAATATAAGAATATTTTAGAAGAAAGAAAAATTACAAATGACTATATTTTTAAATTTAATATTTCAAAATACGATGAATTTGAATTTGATTATCAACAGAAACTTGTAAACTATATAATAGTTGGTTCAACAAATGATGGGGATAAATTAGAGTTTAAATATATAAATAAAAAAATAGAAAAAAGAATAATTTTAATTTATATATAATAATAACTTTATATATGAAATACTGTTCTACTACATAATTTTACAGGACTATCATATATAAGGTTTTATGCCGGAACTGAGAAACCTAGTTTCTTTTTTTTTATGCAAAGATATATGTCTTGAAAAATTCTTGTAATTAAAGATGGACAAAAAGTTAGTTTATTTTTAAATAATATTGTCATATCAACTGTTGAGCAAAATTATAAAATTCCTATTGAAGATTTAAACGTTGTATTATTTGAAAACTTAAAATCTGTTGTTACCTCAAGATTACTTGTAAAATTAGCAGACTATAGGTCTTTTACAAGAAAAAAGGAAATTTTACTTGAAGATAAAGGAAATCCAATAATTTATGAGAATTATTCAATAGCTTCTAAAAAAACAATTTTAAATGCAAAAGTTTGAAATTTTGATGAAGTAGAGCAAAGAACAGAATATTTAAGTAAAAGATTGGCAATTGATATATATGAATACTAATAAGCATAAATTTTGAAATATAGGAACTGATATTTGTGGAATAATTGAAAAATTTAGATTTAAAATGTATGAATGCAATTTAAACATTGGAGATGAGGTATTAATTTCAAATTATTCAACTACTGATAAGTATTTTTTATCTTCTAATAAAAGCAATATCACTCCTTCAAATAAAGAGTATGTAAGTAGAAGTGCAATAAGACAATATATTGATGTATTAGTTGCTTTAAATATTTTAAAAGAGGTTAAATCAAAATTTTATATTATAAAAGTTAATTATAAAAATGAAGAAATACTTGATGATTTTTTTAATCAACCTTTTTTACTCCTCAAGGAAATAAAATAGCTTATTCTACTTTTTTTGTATATAAAATTATGAATATAAACAGTTACTCAATGGACGATTATGTTATGTTAGAAGATAATAAAGAAATTAAAGTTAAAAAACTTTATGAAGATGCAAAAAGTGTGGCTATTTAAGTTTAATTAAGTATATTGATACAAATAAAAATTATTTTAGAAAATTACTAAATCAAGTTCATAATTAAAATATTTTTTAATATAATAACTTAATATTATAGTTGATAATTTTAATTATATTTAAAGTTTCACTATTTGATTGAGTACATGACGAGATAAAAAAATGTTTCAAAAAAATTTAAATACCATATATTTTCTAAGTGACTTTAACATTAATTTGTAATATAAGTTTTCTCATAAAATTAATGAACTATTTAAAATTTTTTATAAATTATTTATTTTACCAATAATAACTAAATAGATATAAAAAATGCTTTTATATTAACTAGATTAATATAAAAGCATTTTTATTTTCATGCTTTAATAACTTTACTTCAATCGATTATATTACTATTTTCTCCATAATATTTTTTATATTGATCTAAAGCATTTTGATTTTCAAATATAAACTCATCAATCATTTCAATTTGATTTGCAGCATAAAATCCTAATACAGAAGTTGAAGTACCATTTACTGAGAAATGATATTTTGTTTTAGCATCATTTTTTATTAATCCGCTTAAAATATATACTTCAATAATTACAGTTTGTTTTAAATTTATAATTACGTCTCTATTTAAAGTACCTTTAAATTCATTATTTATTTTCTCCATTAGTTTATTAATAGCTTCATTTTCAGAACGAGGATGAACTTTTAAAATAATATTTCCTTGATTATTATTTGGAATAATTTTTTCTTTAATCATTGTTTTTAAAATATTAAAGTTATAATTTGTTAATTCTTCGTTTTCATCAATAATGTCCCCAGCATATATATAATTATCAGTATCTTTTGATAATAAAGTTCATGCCTTATATAAACCAAGACCTCTTTGATTTCAATAATTACTATTATCTTTATTATTTAAATAGGGGTCAATATCGATCGTAAAACTTTTAATTTTATATGAACCATTTTCATTTTTAAATTCATCATTAAACGCTAATAGTGGAAGCATTTCATCTAAGTTTTCAAAAGAATTTATTTTTTCAACACGTCTATAATTTTCCTGTCCATGCATAGTTTTTCCCTCACTAATAAAATCATCAATTGTTTTTGTTTGATTAAATATATCTTTTCACAATAGCTTTGCTTGATTTATTTCTTCTTCTGTTCTTGAAGAAATATAGGTTTTTGTATAATCATTGGTTACAAAATTATAAGTTCCATCAGTAATAAAATTAATTGAATCAATATATTTTAAAAAATTAAAAATTCCTTGTGTAAAACCTTTACTTTCATTAATTTAATTTATTTGGTTTTTTACCTCCTCACCCATATAGAAATCAATTTTTTTATCTCCTGTTTTTATATCAATGTTTTTGTACATTTCTTTTATTTCTTTATCCGTTACACCATATCTTGCTCCTTTTTCACCATCATCTTTATAGTGTTTTTAAAAAATGTTTTTACCATTTTGATTTTTTCCAAGTAAATTAACATAATCATAAATTTTTGGATCAAAAACATCAGCTCCAAGATATAAATAAATCTCTTTATCTGGTTGTAATTGTTTTTGAAGCATAATTTCTCAAATTGTTTGTAAATTTTGAATTTGACCAGATCAAATTATATAAAATACAGAGATATTATTTCTATTTGAACCAGATGTCTTTTCAATAGCATCATCCATTAACTGATTATTTAGATGTGAACTTGTAAAAACATCTCCCTCCTTCATATTGTTGATTTTCATTAACTGAAACCCCACAACCAACAGTTGCTAAACTTGCTGTTGTTAGAATAATAGATGTTAATAGGCTTAATATTTTTTTCATATTTTTTCTCTTTTTTTCTAATTTAAATAATATATTTATTTTTTACTAAAAATCTTTATTTCAATAAAAATAAAATTATTAATTTTTACATTAATTTACTTTTATTCTTATAAAAATAATTTATCAAAACTAAATAAATTTTTAATAAGATTTTTTTTTTTTTTTTATTTTTTTTTTTTTTTGTATAGGTTATACAATACAATAAAAATAATTAGTTAATGCTAACTAAAAAAGGGGGAAAAAATGAGAAATTTTTTGTTTTTATTGTCAATAGGAACAATTGTTGCTAGTTCTACAACATCAATTGTTTCTTGTGGTACAAAACCAAAATCAAATCAATCTACTGTTGATCAAGAGTTATTAAATTCATTAAAAAATGATATTAATAAAAAATTTGATGAACATTTTATAAAAAATAATGTTCCATTTATAGAAACTTCAAAAAATTCAATTAAGTATAATTTTTTTAAAAAATCAAATTTAGAAAAATTATATTCAAATCCAAATGATGGTGAAGTAACATTAAATATTAATTCATTGAGTGATATTGACTATTTTAAAAATGATATGCAAAATTTTGCAAATCTTCAAGATTTGGCAAGTAGTATTGATTCATTTAAAAATAATACAGAAAATAATTATTCAGTATTTTTATCAGAGGTAAGTAATGTTTATGTTGGTTATGACTTTGGAGAAGAAATAACTATAAAAAAACAAACAGATAATAATAACAATGTAACTTATTCAGGAAGTTTTAATGTTAAATTTAAATGACAATATTACACACAAGCAGTTAATATTGAAAATTATGATTACAAAGGAACTTTTACAATTTCAGATGATGAAGAATTAATCGCAAATATAATTGGACTAACAGAAGTAGGTAAAAAATTTTACAGTGATTTAGAATCACCATTGCATTTTTCTAATGTTGATTTAAACATTACTGAAAATGAAAGTTGGAAAGACGTTTCAGAAACTATTACAAGCTTTTTTAAAGTTGAAAAAAATATAAATTCACTTTTACAAAAAATGAAAGAATATACTGATAATGAACAATTTGAAATAACATATGATACAAATTCATTTTTTGAAGATTTAAAAGTAAGTAATAATTTTAGTCATACAAATAATAAGTTTCTTTATAATACTGATTTACAGGTTTTTAATGACTTAGTATTTAAAACAAAATCAACTGATGAACTTTGAAATCAATTTTTCAATTTAGAAACTAATGTTGAATCATATAAAAATTTTGAAAGTTCTGTAAATAATTTTACAAATTTATGAGTGGACGAAAGTGCATCTATTCAAGAAATTACAAATTATTTAACAGGAGCATATTCATTTGGTCAATTTAAATTAAATAATTTAAATTTAAGTTATGCTGGAGGAAATCAAATAAATTTAGGACAAATTATAATGCCATTTACTTATAAATCAAATATTACAACAATAAGTTCAAACAATGTTTTAGGAACTTCAGTTAAAGCAAAAGCTTATCTAAAAAACTTACTTTCTGATTTTCATCAAAAAACTAAAATTATTGAAAATACTAAAAGTAATGTTAGAAATAATCCATTAGCAGCAACAAGTACAACTAAAAATAGTCCATTGTGAAGTGATCTTGATTTGGATTTTAATGGAAAATCTTATAAATCATTTTTTTGAAAAGATTATAATGAGTCTTTGAAAAAAATAGTTATTAATGGTGAAAATAATATTTTAAAAATTGAAGGTAATTCTAATAGCTATGTATATAATTGAACTGAAGGTCTTCTTATTTCTGATGGGACAACAACAAAAGATTTAACTGTAAATTTAGGATATTTTAAATATAGATTTGGTCATAAAGGTGCAATTTTTTATGCTGAATCAGATCAATAAAAAACAATTAAAAAAAAGATCTATAAGCTTTTTTACAATGTTTAAAATTGATTTCAAATTAATGTTTTTTGATAAAGCATCATCCATTATAATTTTTATAGCATCAGCCCTTGCAGTTTTGTTTGGGTTTATTTTGTTAGCTATTAAAAGTGGTGAGCAATTTATAATTTACTATAATTATTATTTTCTGTTTATTACTGGAATTATATGAATAATATTAATTATGAGATTAGTGTTTCTTTTCATGTATTCTAAAATTGAAGATAAAACTATTTATATAATTTCAACACAAACTATTTCGCGTTCAAAAATATTTTTGACTCAAACAATTGCATTGTTTACTTATGTATCAATGTTGATTTTAACAAACTTTTTAATAATAAACATTTTTGCTTTAATAACTAATTTAAAAAATACTAATGTGATTTTAAATGCAACATTAGTTCATATGATTTATTTATTTCTTATAAGTTATTTATTAATAAATTTTTTTACACTCTTAAGTTTGTTTTTAAAAAATCAAATAACAACAATTATAATTACTCTTATCTTAGCTTTAAGTTTTATTGCAAGTCTTCCATATCAATTTATTTCTGTTTCTGAAAAAAATGAAAACTTGTATTTTACTTCACCTAATGGAAATTTATATGTTGAAAAAATTGAAGAAATTTATAAAGCATTTGATTTACAAGAACACATAAAAAATGAAAAAATAAAATATAAATATTTATCAAAGTTTATTAATGATTTTTTTATTATAAATAATTTTTTAAGAGAAAATAGTAACTGAACTAATCAAGCAACAGTTAACGCAAGATTTAATTTTTGAGAACAACTTGATATTATTGAAAATACAAATTCATTAATTAGTGCAAACAACTTAACAATTTCTAAATTACCAACAAATTGAAGTGATACTTGTAATTCAAATGATGGAGATACATGTATTAAATTAGGAGATAGTGTAAATGTTTCAATTACTCAAAAAAATAAATTTATTACTTTAGAGTCATTAAAAACATTAGTTGATGAACAAACAGATGATAGTAAAAAATTAGTCTTAAATGATTTATATAACTTTTCAATTGCTTTGCTTGAAGATTTTTCATCAACTGAAGAATATCAAAATCAATATTATAAGTGGTATGGAGATTTATTAAATTTTGATGATGGCCAAATTAAGCTTTCATCAAATCCAAATGTTAGTGAAACATACACAAAAACTTATTTAGTTGATGGTTATAGACTTCACTTTGTTGATGGTATTAATTCAATTGGTTTTATTAGAGATGCAAATGCAAAAAAACTATTTAATGAAATCTTGTATGATCCTTTATACATTGCAATAAGAGTTTTGGAACAATATTTTATTAACTATACTTCAACTTACATAACTTTGACAAACTATTCACTTGATACTTCAAAAAATGAATGAATTAATTATAAAAATAGAAGAAATTTATATAATACATTTTTTTACTTGAATTCAATTGCAAATATGTTTTCACTTTATACAAAATACTCAGGAGAATCATGAGATGATATTTGATTTAATAATCAAAGTGATTCGTATATAATTTTATCTGAACAACACAATTTATTTTTAAGTTATTCAACATATTACTTTGACTTAGATGAAACAAATAAAATTAAACCAGAAACATATAATAATTTTGTAAATCCGTATTATTTTGCAATTGCTCAATTAATTATTGCACTATTCAATAATTTAATTTGTTTAAATGTTTATAAGAAAAAGGACTTTGTATAATGGAAAAGATAATTATAAATTTTCAAAATTTTGAGAAAAAATTTAAAAAAACAAAAATTGGTCCAATTAACTTAGAGATTAAAACAGGAAAAATTACAGCTTTATGTGGAAGAAGTGGGAGTGGAAAATCTGTTATATTAAATTCAATAATTGGTGCAATTAAAAAATATAAAGGAGATATTATTTTTAATGAAGAAAATCGTAGAAAAAGTAGATCATATCTACAAAATACATTATTTGGATTTTATACACAAATGGATTTTTCATTATATGATATTTCAGCTTATAATTTTTTAAAATTAATTTGTTTATCATTTAATTTAGATAAAAATGAAATAAAAGAAGAAATAGAATATTGAATGAAATATTTTGATCTTTGAGAAGATAGAACAAAAAAAGTTAAAAATTTCTCATGAGGAATGAAAAATAGAATGAATTTAATATTATGTTTTATTAAAAGAACAGAAATTATTATATTAGATGAACCAGGTGCAAATTTAGATTCTTATTGAAGAAATAAAATTAAAAATTTATTATATGATTATAAAAAACAAGGTAAAACTGTAATTATTACAGCACACAATATTGATGAAATTTCAAATATTATTGATGACTATATTATTCTTGAAGATGGCAAAAAAATTTTTGAAGGTTCACAATTAGAATTAAATATATACAATAAATATAAATTATTCTTAGATCAAAAGTTTGATGTTCCAAAATTTAGAGCATTTTTAGCAGAAAAAAACATTAAAAGTTTCAATTATGATGAAGATGAAAATTCAATTGTGTTTGCAACAAAATCTTTAAAAGAAATAAATTGGGTTTTCTTATATTTTATTGGTCTTACAAATCCAATATTAAATTTAATTAAACTACCAATAAATATGGAATCAATAAATAAAGCACTTGAAGATAAAGAAAGTGTAAAAAAATAAATTTATATAAATAAAAAAAGCCTTTTAAAAGGCTTTTTTTAAGTTTTATTATTTGAACCAAATGCTCTGATTTTAATTTTGGCTTCTCTTTTTACAAACTCAATTGCTTCTTTTCCATATTTTCTTGCATCAAAACCTTGTGGATTTTTTTCAAATCAATGTTTTAAACCATTTGCACAAGCCATTTTTAAATCTGTTCCAATATTTATTTTTGTAATTCCTAAGCTTATAGCTTTTTGTAAATCTTCAAGTGGCACTTGACTTGAGCCATGAAGTACAAGGGGAGTTGATACTTTTGATTCAATTTCTTTTAGTAAATCAAATTGTAGTTTAAATTCTTCTTTAAATAAACCATGACTTGTACCAATTGCAATTGCCAAAGCATCAATTTTTGTTAATTTTTCAAATTCAATTGCTTCATTTACATCAGTATAACCTTTAGAATCAGAGTTTCTATCATCTTCTTTTCCCCCAACATGTCCAATTTCTGATTCAACTTGAACACCTTTTGAGTGAGCATAATTTACTATTTCAATAGTTTCTTTTACATTTTCTTCAAAAGGTTTTAATGAAGAATCAAGCATTACACTTGAAAAACCAGCATTAACTGCTTTTTTAATTAAATCAATATCAAAACCATGATCTCAATGTAATATAACAGGAATATTTGCATTATTTGTTGCAGTTAATGCAAAACTAAATACATAATCAATTCCCATATATTTTGCAGCACTCTCTGTAACCATTAGAATTACAGGAGATTTTTCTTCTTCTGCTGCTTCAATTATTCCTTTCATCATTTCTAAATTATCAAAATTAAAAGCAGGAATTGCATATTTACCTTTCTTTGCTTTTAATAATTCTTCTTTTAATTTAGTTTTCATAAAATTTCTCCTTATAATAATTGTATATTACAAATTTATATTACTATATTTTTTAAACTTTTTTAAACTTATTTTAATTTATTTTAAATAATTTTAAACTTTTTTAAAATATATTGTATTATAAAAGAAGGAGGAATATTCTTTGCTAAAAAATGAACGAAGAGAAAAAATCATTAACATAATTAATGAAAAAGGTTTTGTTAAAAATATAACATTGTCTGAGTTAACAAATTCTACCATTCAAACAATAATAACAGATGTAAATGAACTTCATAATGAAGGAAAAATTATTAAGGTTTATGGTGGTGCAAAATCATTGCAAAATTCTTCAAAACGTATGCAAGAACACTTTGATGAGGAAAAAGAAAAAGTGAATATTGAATTTAAAGATAAAATTGCAAGAAAAGCTGCAGAATTAATTGAAAATGGTGACCTAATTTTTATAGATACAGGTACATCAACAAAACAAATGATTAAATATTTAGTCAATAAAAAAATTTCAGTAGTAACAAATGGTTATTCTATTGCATTAGAATTAATAGAACAAGATATGGAAGTCTGTTTAGTTGGTGGAACAATTATTCCTTCAACACATGCAACAGCTGGTGAATTATCTTTAAAATTCATTGATAATTTTTACTTTGATAAAGCATTTGTTGGTATGAACAATTATGATAATAATGAGTTTTATACAACAAATATTCAAGAAGCTATGATTAAAGAAAAAGTAATTAAAAATTCAGAACAATCATATATTTTGATGGATCCAACAAAATTTTATTCAAAAAACAGAATTAAGGTTGATGTAAAAAAAGAAACTGCTCTTATAAGTAAAGAATCTCCCTCTGACTTTAAAGGAAAATTTATTTACGCTTAAATTGTTTTAGTTAGATTTTAAATCATTCTTCTAACATAAAACAATTTATGTAGAAAGGAAATTATATTCAATGGGCAAAATTGAAAAGCAAGAAGTATTAGTTCAAAATATTTTCGATAAAGTTGGTGGCCCTGAAAATGTAAAAGATGTATATCATTGTGCAACAAGAATGAGATTAACTTTACATAATCAAGATGCTGCAAACATAAATGATTTAAAAACTATATCAAATATTAAAGGTGCTTTATGATCAAATGGTGAATTACAATTAATTATTGGTCCTGAGGTATCTCAAATAACTGCTTTATTTAAGAACAATCTTAAAAGTGAAGTCCAAAATAATAATAAAAATAATACAGATTTTAATGTGAAAGCACAAATTCAAGAAAATAATGTTTCAATTTGAAGAAAATTTATAAAATCGGTTTCTGCAATTTTTGGACCATTAATTCCATTCTTAATTGGTGTTGGGTTAATTATGGCTTTACAACAATTATTAATAAGAAGTGGAGTTGCATCTGATCCAGCAGCTGATGGATCACAATTAGGAATAGATTATAATATTTTTGATTATGTTCTAAACGTTATTGCTTCAACTGGATTTAAAATGATGGGTGTAGTTGCTATGTGATCTACTGTTAGATATTTGGGAGGTAAAACTCCAATTGCAATAGCGCTTGCATTAATAATGGTTTCACCAATTATTCCAGAAGCTGGAATTGATTTAATAAAACTTGGTAGTTGAGAAATAGTAATTAAGCCATTTTATTCAACAATCTTAGTATTTATTGCAATGGGTGTAATAATTGCATATGCACAAAAATCAATGGAAAGATATTTTCACCCAGTAGCAAACTTTTTATTAAATCCATTTCTAACTTTATTTGTTGGTGGATTATTAGCATTCTTTATAATGGGACCAATTATGGGTGTTGTAGAAAATGCTTTATTAACTGCATTTGATTGATTTATGAATATGCCAATAGGGCTTGGAACTTTAATAGTTGGTTTAACATGACAACCTTTAGTTGTTTTAGGAGTACACAATATCCTATTCTTTGCAGCTGTTGCTAGTTTAAAAGAAGGAACTCCTTCATTATTTTTAGCAGCTGCTTTTGCAGCAGCATGAGCACAAATGGGAGCGACTATTGCTGTTGGTATTAAATCAAGAAAAATAATTGATAGATCTGCTGCATTTGCAGCTGCTTTACCAGGTTTAATTTCTGGTCCAACTGAATCTTGTATATATGGGGTTAACTTACCAAAAGGAATTCCATTTTTAACAGGTGTTTTAGCAGGTGGAATTGGTGGATGATTAATTGGAATTTTCAATGTAAGTTTAGATAATTTAGCAGGTCTTGGTGGAATTGTTGGGTTTTTAGCTTATACTGATGACTTAGTAGCTGCAATCTTAATTGATTTAGCTTCATTTGGTTTGGGAATTTTAGTTACTTATTTATTCTGAAAAGAAGAAAAAACAGAAAAAAGTTTAGCATTAAAAACAACTTTAAAATTAGCAAAACAAGAATTTTTAATTGGTCAAATTGATTTTTCTGCAAGAAATACAATTAAATTAATTAAAAAAAGTAATAATAAAAAAGTTGATAAAGAAGAGTTAATTAAAGAACTTGAAAAAAATAAAGTTCAAGTAATTAAATTAAATAAATCTTTAGAACCATTAATAATTAATTTTATTTTAAATTTAAGAAATGATGTTAAAAATTCTAAATTAACAAAAGATTTATTAAATATGTTGAAAGAAGTAAAAACTGAAAGACAAATTGAATTAAATAAAATTTATTTAGAACTTAAAAATAATGTAAAACTTTTAAAAGAATTAAATCAAGTTACAAAAAAACATTATAAATTGACTGTAAAAAAAACAAACTTAGAATATACAATAAATAGATTTTTAGAGTTAAGAGAAGAAAAAAACGCTTCATTATTTAATAAGGGACAAAAACTTTTAAATACAAACATTAGTTTCAAAACTGAAAAGGGAAATTTATTAATTTTAGAGTCTGAAAAAAATAATTACAAATTAGAAAAAATTGAAACACTAAAAAATCAAGTTAGTGAATTAAATAAAATAATTTCAGATAGTCAGAAAAACTTAGAAATTGAAACTAACAAATATTATGTAGATATTGAAAAAAATTTAAATCAAATTGAAAAAGTAAAAGAAAAAAAATTAAAAGAATTTAAAAATCAATATTTTGATGATATTCATTACTTAGAAATTAAAGAAAATTTAATTAAAGCAAAAGCAATTTAATGTTTTAATAAAAAATATAAATTGAGAAAGGTTAAGTATGGCAAATAATATATATATTATTTCATTAAGTCCAGCAATTGATTATATTTTAAAATTTGATGAACTTAAAATGAATAAAACAAATAGACCGAATAATGTTGAAATGTATCCTGCAGGAAAAGGAATTCATATTTCAATGTTACTAAATAATTTAAAAGTAAAAAATGAATCAATTATTTTTTCAAATGGTGATTTTGAAAAATTCTTTTATAAAAATTTAGATTTGATGAAAATTAAATATAAAAAATTTAATTCCCTCGGAGAAATTAGAATAAATTTAAAATTGATTGATCAAAATCAGACTGAATGTAGTGTAACTAGCTCAGAAATTGAAAATTCAGAATTAGAAAAACTGATGCAATATTTAAAAGAAAATGTATCAACAAATGATTATGTTATTGCCACAGGAAGTATTCCAACAGGAGTTAATAATAAAATTTATGCACAAATTGCAGAATTAACAAATTCTTTAAATGCACATTGTGTTATTGATGCATTCGGTGATTCCTTAAAATATGCCATTGAAAAAAGACCATTTTTAATAAAACCTAATATAGAAGAATTGTCTATAACAACAGGTTCAGAAATAAAAAATCAAAATGATATATTAAAAGCAGCTAAACAATTATTAGATAAAGGTGTTCAAAACATTTTAATTTCAATGGGAGATGAAGGTGCTATTTTCTTAAATAAAGAAATTACACAAAAGTGTAGTATTGGTAATTGAAATAAACAATTAGTTAATGCAGCAGGTGCTGGTGATAGTATGCTTGGTGGATTTTTAAGTGAATATATAAAAACAAAAGACTATACTAAAGCTCTTAAAATGGGAATAGTTTGTGGAAGTGCAACTGCTTATTCAGATAAAATAGCATCATTAGAGCTAATTGAAGAAATGTTACTTTCAATGGATAGTTTAAAAATAATTAATATAGAATAAATTTTGTTAAAAAATAACCTAGAAAAATATTTTGTAAATTTTTTTCAAATAGGTTATTTTTTATTTATTTAAATTTTATTGTTAATTTATTTAGAAGGAAAAAATTAATTTACTAGTTTCTTTAAGCTTTATTATTTGAACCAAATGCTCTGATTTTAATTTTGGCTTCTTTTTTTACAAACTCAATTGCTTCTTTTCCATATTTTCTTGCATCAAATCCTTGTGGATTTTTTTCAAATCAATGTTTTAAACCATTTGCACAAGCCATTTTTAAATCTGTTCCAATATTTATTTTTGTAATTCCTAAACTTATAGTTTTTTGTAAATCTTCAAGTGGCACTTGACTTGAGCCGTGAATTACAAGGGGAGCTGATACTTTTGATTCAATTTCTTTTAGTAAATCAAATTGTAGTTTAACTTGTCCTTTAAATAAACCGTGACTTGTACCAATTGCAATTGCCAAAGCATCAATTTTTGTTAATTTTTCAAACTCAATTGCTTCATTTACATCAGTATAACCTTTAGAATCAGAGTTTCTATCATCTTCTTTTCCCCCAACATGTCCAATTTCTGATTCAACTTGAACACCTTTTGAATGAGCATAATTTACTATTTCAATAGTTTCTTTTACATTTTCTTCAAAAGGTTTTAATGAAGAATCAAGCATTACACTTGAAAAACCAGCATCAACTGCTTTTTTAATTAAATCAATATCAAAACCATGATCTCAATGTAATATAACAGGAATATTTGCATTATTTGTTGCAGTTAATGCAAAACTAAATACATAATCAATTCCCATATATTTTGCAGCACTCTCTGTAACCATTAGAATTACAGGAGATTTTTCTTCTTCTGCTGCTTCAATTATTCCCTTCATCATTTCTAAATTATCAAAATTAAAAGCAGGAATAGCATATTTACCTTGCTTTGCTTTTAATAATTCTTCTTTTAATTTAGTTTTCATATATTCACCTCACTTTAAAACTATCATAAATTTTGATAAAAAGTGATAATTTTTTATTATTTTTTATAAAATATGATTAAATATAAGTGAACGAAAAAGGTGAATATATGAAAATTGAAAAGCATATAAGGTTTAAAAAATATATTGATTTCTTTAAAGAAGAAAAAGATATAAGTATGAAAGCATATTTAAATTTAGCAGAGTTAGAAAATATACCTTTAATAACTGCAAGAAGAGATCTAAAAGAATTAATAAATTTAAATTATATCTATCAGGAATTGGGCTTAATTAAATTAGTTGAAAATAAAGAATATGAAACAACAAGAATTGAAAAACAAGCAAAAAATAAAGAAGAAAAAAATAATATTGCAAAATTAGCTGTAAAAGAACTTAATGCTGATGAAATTTTTATAAGTGCTGGAACAACAATGGAAAATTTTGTTAAGAATATCGACAGACCAATAAAAATTGTATATACAAATGGTTTTGAAATAGCAAGACTTGCAAATTCAAATAAAAATATTCACAGAGTAGTAATAATTGGTGGAAAACTTAGACTTCAGTCAAGTGCATTATGTGGTCCAATTGCAAACAAAACTGTTGAGGATTTGAGATTTTCTCAATCATTTATAACTGTTACAAATATTGATAAAAATTTTTTCTTATATAATAACAATGATGATGAAGCTGAATTAATTAAATTAGTAATAAAAAATTCAAATAATGTAATTTGCTTAGTAGATAGTTCAAAATTTAATCCTACACCTTCAGGTAGCAAAATTGTAGATAGTTCAAAAATAGATTTATTTTTAACTAATGAAGAAATTATAAAAAAAGAGTTTGAAAATATAAAATCACATATTGATATAAAATGATAATTTATTATCATTTTTTTTATTGTTTTATCATTTTGTTGTATTATATTAATGGAGATACAAAATGGAAAAAATAAAAATATTATTTGATAAAAATATTAATAAATGTTACAAAGATTATTTAATTGAAAATATTAAAAACAATAATTTTAAAATAAATTTTATTGAAATTGATGATATTTTTGAAGTTTATAAACAATTAGTTAAAGAAATTTAAACAAATGAAATTAATAGAGTTATTTTTATTGATGATTATGGAACATTACCATTTTTAATAATGGCTAAAAATAAAGGAATTGTGGTTGCTCAAATTTCAGATTTTCATTCATCAAGAATGACAATTCAACATAATAATCCAAATGTTTTATCTTTAGGTTACAAAATTATTGCAAAAAAAATATGGTGGAAATAATTGATTCATATTTAAATGCTAATTTTGAAGCAAGAAGACATTTAGTAAGAATTAATATGTTAAATAATTTATTGGAGGGTGAATAATGAAAATTGCAATTGGTTGTGATCACATAGTAACTGATATCAAAGATAAAATAATTGAAATGTTAAAAAGAGATAAAATTGAAGTAATAGATTGTGGTACATTTGATTTTACAAGAACTCATTATCCAATTTTTGGACAAAGAGTTGCTAATAAAGTTGTTAAACATGAAGCAGATTTCAGAATAGTAATTTGTGGAACAGGTGTTGGAATTTCAAATGGGGCACAAAAAGTAAAGGGCGCTAGAGTAATTTTAACAAAAGATGTTATTTCAGCTGTAGATGCACGTAAAAATTATGAAGCAAATATTGTTGGATTTGGGGGAAGAATAATAGGGCTTGGATTAATGTATTAAATTATTGAATCTTTTATTAATACAAAATATGAAGGTAAAAATGATGCTGTTATTAATAAAATTAATGAATTAATTAAAAATGATTATAGTGATACTATTTTTGATAAAGAAATTAAAAAATGAAATGATGAATTCTATTATGAAAAGTATAATAATTTAATTTTTATTTCTTTAAAGGAGTATAAAATGATAAAAGAAAAAAGAAAAGTTGAAAACTTATTTAAAAAATTTGGACAAAAAGGAATAAATTTAGCACAAAAAATTTCTCAAAATAAATTTGTAGCCTCAATTATGGAAAGTTTTATACTTGTTATGCCTATTATAATAGCTTCAACTTTATTTATATTGATAGCAGAGTTACCTATTTCATTTGGCTATAAACCATCTGCTGATAGTTGATATAATGATTTTAAAGCTTTTTGTTTAAGATTGTATAATTTATCATATGGTTTGTTGGGTGCATGTTTATGTATTGCGATTTCCTCTAGAATGTCTGAAAAAATAAATTCAAAACTTGAAGCAAGCAAAAAAATGAATATTATCATTAATGCCTTTTCAACATATATAGCTTATTTTTTAATTTCTGTAGGACATTCAAAAGATGGTAGCTTTTTTAACATACTATTTAGTATTTTTGGTGTAAAAGGGATTTTTATATCAATAATTTGTGGAACAATAGTACCTTGGTTTTTTTATTTGTGTTATAAATTTAATATTATAATTAGATTACCAAAACAAGTTCCTCAAAATATATCACAAGCATTTTTAAATATTTTTTCTTTATTATTTGTAATAATTGTATTTGGAGTTTTTGGATTTTTATTTGCATTTTTTTAGGAGATTCCTTTTTAAATGTTCTATTTAATTGATTAACTCCTTTATTAAAAGGGGCAAATAGTAATTGATTTTTTGTTATATGAGCTTTTGTATTGTCATTAACATGATTTTTAGGTATTTATACTTCTGTTTGAAGTGGAATAACAGATACTCTAGCTGCACTAGGATTAGAAGAAAATATTGTTTTAGTTAATCAAGGAGAACATGCATCAAATTTATGCACTGATCCATTTAAAATGGGAGCATTTTCAATGGGGGGAACTGGAGCTCAAATAGCTGTTCCTTTAGCAATAATTTTATTTTGTAAATCAAAACAACTTAAATCAATTGGTTTAGTTGCAATAATTCCAATAATGTTTCAAGTAAATGAACCAGTTTTATTTGGAATTCCAACAATTCTAAATCCATTGATGGCAATTTCCTTTTTATTAACACCAATATTTAATAGTTTACTAGGAGTTTTTTTGTTGAAGTTTTAAATATGAATTCTAGTTATATTGCAATGCCTTGAAGTATGCCAACTTTCTTTGCATTACCGTTAAGTACTGGTTTCCAATGAGAATCGTTTATTTTACCATTAATTTGAATTTTAATAAGTTTTGGAATGTACTCACCATTTTTAATTTTACAAGATAGTGTATATTACAAAAAAGAATTAAGTCAAGCAACTAAAGAAAAAGAGTTTGTAGATTTTAGAAATGGAATTCAATATTTAGGCGATTTATTTTTTAGAAAAAAAATTCATTTAGAAATTAAAAATAAAAAACAACAATTAAAAAATAATTTAAACAATGATGAAATAATTATTGAAACAAAACAAATTAATAAAGAAGACAATTCTACAAAGAAAACATATGAAATTTTAGTTATCTGTATGGGTGCAGGAACAAGCGCAATGCTTGCTGAAACAATTAATCAAGTTTTTAAAGAATCTGAATACAAAATAAATGCAAAAGCTTGTTCAATTGAAAATTATTCAGTTTATATTGCAGAAACAGATCTTGTAATTATTTCACCTCAAGCAAGATCAATTGAAAAAGATTTAATGGATCTTGCAAAAACACAAACTAAATTAACTGTTCATCAAACTAAAGGAACAGAATTTATTGAAATGATTAAAGATAAAAAAGTTACTTATAAAAAAATATTAGAAGGTTTAAATTTAAATTAAAAGGAGAAAAAATAATATGAAAAATTTTAAATTTGGAACAGCAACAGTTGCATTTCAATGTGAAAAAAATTTAAATACTGGTGGAAGAGGTAAGTGTATTTGAGATGATGTATTATTAAATAATAAGTCAATTGCAAAATATAGTCCTGAACCAACAAGTGAATTTTATAAAGTATATAACACTGATTTTGAATTAGCCAAAAAATATGGAATTGAAGTTTTAAGAGTTTCTATTGCATGATCTAGAATTTTTCCTTCAAATTCAACAGAAATTAATAAAAAGCAGTAGAGCATTATCATAACTTTTTTAAATCTATGTAGGAAAAAGGAATTGAACCAAATGTTACTTTGCATCATTTTGATTCTCCACAATGATTTGTTGAAAAAGGAGATTTTCTTTCTAAAACAAATATTGATGATTTTGTAAAATTCGCTGATTTTTGTTTTAATGAATTTAAAGAAATAAAATATTGATCAACAATTAATGAAATAAATGCTTATTCTGAACAAAAAAATATTAAAGCTGCATTACCACCTTTCTTTACACTTGAATATGGTCATTTTTTTAAACAACAATATAATATGGTATTAGCTCATTCTAAAACTGTTAATTTATTTAAAGAAAAAAAATATAAACGGGAGATAGGAATACCGTTAAATATTTGTCCTTTTGTTCCTAATACAGAAAAAAAGAAGATATTTTAGCTTCAAATAGAACTAATTCAATTACAAATTGAAGTTTTGTTGAGCCAATTTGTTCTGGGGAATACTCTGAAGAAGCACTTAATTTAATTAATTCTGTTTTAGAATTATATGATTTCACATTTAAACCTCAAAAAGAAGATTTGAATATTATTAAAAAATCTTCAAAACAAATTGATTGAATTGGAATAAATTATTACTTTACAAATTTTGTAGAAAAAGTTGATGAAATAATAGACTTTTCTGTAAATTCAACAGGTGATAAAGGAAAATCTAAATTTAATATTCCTGGTTTATGAAAAGTAGTATTTAGACCGGATGTAAAAACCACAAATTGAGATTGAACAATTTATCCAAAAGGTTTATATATAGTTGTTAAATGAATTTCAGAAAAATTTAATTGTAAAAAACCAATTTCTATTACAGAAAATGGTTTTGGTGATTTAGAAGATATAAAAAAACTCCTTTTATTAAAGATTATGAAAAAATTGATTATATTCAAGAACACTTTGATATAATTCAAAAATTAATTGATGAAGGTGAAAAAATAGAGCATTATTATTTATGAAGTCATATGGATATGTTTAATTGAACTAATGGATATAATAAGAGATATGGTCTATTTTATGTAGATTTTGAAAATCAAAAGAGATATGAAAAACTTTTAGCTTATTGATGATTGGAAAAGACTAAACAAGATAGATTAGATACTAAAGTTGATTTAGATAAACTTTTAGATAATGTAGAAAAAAATTTATTATAATAAATCTATAAATGAATGACAGAGTAGAAGGTAAAAAATATGTCAAAAAAAAGAGAAATAACATTA